>JAYSZI010000090.1:0-5813 GCA_043738095.1 Lysobacter sp. | reverse complement strand
CGCGCCGTGTACGACTACCTGACCAGCAACGGTGTGGACGCTTCGCGTCTGGCCGGTCCGAACGGTTACGGCGAGAGCCGTCCGATCGCGCCGAACACCAACGAGGACGGTTCGGACAATCCGGAAGGCCGTGCGCGCAATCGCCGCACCGAGCTGAACGTCCAGAACTAAGCGCTACCCGGTGGCTCTTCGGAGCCACCACGCAATACAGCAAGCCCGGCCTCGCGCCGGGCTTTTTTTGCGCCGCCGCTCACGCAACCGGCGGTTGTTCGGTACTACACTGAAGACAGTCCGAAATAGCTAAAGAGAATCGCCATGATCCGTGTCCTGGTTGGATTGACTTTGTCGTTCGTCGCGGTGGCCGCTCAGGCCCAGGTGAGTAGTTGCGCGGCCTTGTCGAGGCCGGTGCTGCCGGTGCGGGCGACTGTGCTGGCGCCGATCGCCCCCGAGCTGAGCGCGCCGAGTCATCGCCTGGGCGCACCGACCGGCGTTCTGGCGCAGGCGCTGGACGAAGCGTTGTCGGTTGACCAAGTGCTCCTGCGCCTGCGCATCGAAAATTGCCAGATTGCCAAGGCGATGCCGGCCCCCCTGCCAGGGATGCCATCGTCCACCGATCCGGCGGCGTACAAGCCATTGACCGAGTTCGACAACACGCCGTGGCGATTCGACATGAACCAGAACGGCAAGCGCATGACCGCCGATGAGTTCACGGCGTGGATGAAGGCGAAGGGCGTCCGTGTGGCGAAGGGCGCCGCCCCGGTCACCGTGCCCGCGATTGTGCCGGCGGTCCCGGCCGCGCCGGCGCAAGATGCCACCGAGGGACAGTGATCCTTGTCGCATCGCCTAGTCGCGCTTGACATCCCTTAGCGTCAAAGCGGATGGGTGGATCACCACGACACGGTTTGGCTCGTGTGCTGTCTAAGAGCGGACTGTGCTCGCGTAGTGAAGCGGCCAAATGGATCGCTGCCGGTCGCGTCGAGGTCGACGACTGCACCGTGTTCGACCCGGAATTCCCGGTCGTGCGTGGCCGTCAGCGGGTCGCGGTGGATGGACAAGCGATCGACGATACGAAGCGCCTTTACCTGATGCTCAACAAGCCGCGCGGCTTAGTGACCACGGCGAGCGATGAGCGGGGTCGGGACACCGTCTACCGCTGCTTCGATGGGGCCGATCTGCCGTGGCTGGCGCCCGTGGGGCGGCTCGACAAGGCGAGCGAAGGCCTGCTGTTGTTCTGCAACGACCCCGAGTGGGCGGCGCGGGTGACCGATCCGGACCTTGGTCCGGACAAGACCTATCACGTGCAGGTAGACACGATTCCCGATTCCGCACAGCTGGCCGCCCTGATCGCGGGCATCACCGATGAAGGCGGCGAGCGGTTACGCGCCAAGAGCGCAACGTTGCTGCGCACCGGCGAAAAGAACGCGTGGCTGGAAATCGTGTTGGACGAAGGTCGCAACCGGCAGATCCGGCGGTTGTTGGCCGCGTTAGATATCGGCGTGCTGAGGCTGCTACGGGTGGCGATCGGCACCCTGGCGCTGGGCGACCTGGCAAAAGGTCAGTGGCGCGCGCTAACCAATGACGAAATTCGCAATTTGCGGGGCGTCGTAAGACCGGGCTACGGGTGACGGGTTTGATCGCGAGCGGGCGAGGACGAGGGCGGGAAAGCCACCCATTCAATGCTTGCGGCTATGGGATCAACAACACCTTGCCGATCGCGCGCCGACTTTCCAGATGCGCGTGCGCAGCCGCGCCCTCGGCCAGCGGATAGCGCGAATCGATGGCTACTTTCAGCGAGCCAGCCTGCACGCGCGCGAACAACTCGAATGCACGTTGGCGCCGGTCCGTAGCGGTGCGCAACACGTTCCACAGGTCGCCACCGGTCAAGGTTTTCGATCCATCCATCAGCACGCGCGGATCAAGCGGCTCGGGGTCGCCGCCGGCCATGCCGTAGAACACCACGCGGCCGCCGGTGCGTACCGCCCGGAGTGAGTCGTGCACGGTGCGGCCGACGGAATCGTAGGCCACATCGACGCCGCTCTCGCAGAACGCATGCGCGGCAGTGACCCAATCGTCGGAGTAGGTAGCAGTTGCATGGGCCCCGGCCTTGGACGCCACTTCGGTCTTTTCCGGCGTTGATGCCAGCGCCAGCACGCGCGCGCCGGTTGCGACCGCGAGCTGCACCAACAACTGACCGACGCCGCCGGCGGCGGCATGCACCAGGACACTTTCGCCGGCGCGCAACGGGTGGCTGTCGCGGATCAGGTACTGCGCCGTGAGGCCCTGTAACAGCAACGCGGCGGCGGTCTCGTAATCGATGCTGTCGGGGAGCCCGATCAGGCGCTCCGCAGGTACCGCTACGAGTTCGGCATTCGCATAGGGGCTGTCCGCGAACGCAACGCGATCGCCGGGCGCGAAGCCGCAGCCGGCAGGCGCAGAGACGACATCCCCTGCCGCCTCGTACCCGGCAATCCACGGCGGGTCGCCGGCGAGGTGGTAGTGGCCCTGCCGACGATAGATATCGGCGAAGTTCAACCCGATTGCGCGCGTACGTACCAGCACTTCACCGGCGCCCGGCACCGGATCGGGGAGCTCCCGCAAGTGCAGGACCTCAGGCCCACCGAACTGCGCGAATACGAGTGCGCGCATGTCAGCCCTTCAATACGCCGAGTTCGCGTCCGATCTTGATGAATGCAGCAATGGCGCGGTCGAGGTGCACGCGCGTGTGCGCGGCCGAGATCTGGGCGCGGATACGCGCCTGGCCCTGCGGCACAACCGGGAAGAAGAAGCCAATCGCGTAGATGCCTTCCTCGAGCAGACGCGAGGCGAACTGCTGCGCCAGCGGGGCGTCGTACAGCATCACCGGGCTGATCGGGTGCACGCCGGGTTTGATGTCGAAACCCGCAGCGGTCATCTGCTGGCGAAAGTAGCGGGTGTTGTCGACCAGTTGCGCGCGCAGGTCGCCGGCGGCGGCCAGCATCTCGAAGGCCTTGATGCCGGCGGCGACCACATGCGGCGGGAGCGAATTGGAAAACAGGTACGGGCGCGAGCGCTGGCGCAATAGTTCGATCACTTCACGCTTGGCGGTAGTGAAGCCACCGACCGCGCCGCCCATGGCCTTGCCGAGCGTGCCGGTAAAGATGTCGATTTTGTCCATCACGCCTTTGACTTCCGCCGAACCCCGGCCCGTCGCACCGAGGAAGCCCGTCGCGTGGCACTCATCGATGTGCACCAGCGCGCCGTACTTCGCGGCGAGCGCAGTGATCTCGTCTAGCGGGGCGATGAATCCGTCCATCGAGAACACGCCGTCAGACGTGATCAGCTTGGTCTTGCAGCCGGCGGCATCAGCGGCCTGCAGTTGCTTCTCCAAGTCGGCCATGTCGCAGTTGGCGTAGCGGAAGCGCTGGGCCTTGCACAGGCGCACGCCATCGATGATCGAGGCGTGGTTGAGGGCGTCGGAAATGATCGCGTCGTTCTCGCCGAGCAGTGGCTCGAACAGGCCGCCATTAGCATCGAAGCAAGCCGCGTAGAGGATCGTGTCTTCGGTACCGAAGAAGTCCGCAATCGTCTGTTCAAGTTGCTTGTGCAGGTTCTGGGTGCCGCAGATAAAGCGCACCGACGCCATGCCGAAACCGTGGGTGTCGAGCGCCTCCTTTGCTGCGGCGATCACGTCGGGGTGATCGGCCAGTCCGAGATAATTGTTGGCGCAGAAGTTCAGCACCGTGCGGCCGTCTTCGAGAGTAATTTCGGCCGACTGCGGGCTGGTGATGATGCGCTCGGACTTGAACAGGCCTTGTTCGCGGATGGCGTCAAGCTCGGCGGCGTAACGTTGCGTCAATGACATGCGGCTTCTCTCTTGCTCGTCATTCCCGCGTAGGCGGGAATCCAGTGTCTTCAGGTTTTCTTCGCACAGCGAACGTCGCTGGATCCCCGCGTCCGCGGGGACGACGACGTCAAGCAGACGCGGGCGTAATGTGCGCGTTGCTCAATTCCAGCTCAGCACGATCTTTCCGGCCTTGCCGGCTTCCATTAGGTCGAAACCCTGCTGGAACTCATCGATCGGCAGCTGATGCGTGAGCACCTTGCCGAGCGGAAAGCCGCCCAGCACCAGCTGCGTCATCTTGTACCAAGTCTCGTACATCTTGCGGCCGTACATGCCGTGCAGGGTGAGGCCTTTGAAGATGATCTTGTCCCAGTCGGCGCCGGCGCCCTTGGGCATGATCCCGAGCATCGCGATCTTGCCGCCGTGGTACATGCAGTCGAGCATGTCGTTGAACGCGCGCGGGTTGCCGCTCATCTCCAGGCCGACGTCAAAGCCTTCCATGTGCAGATCGTTCATCACGTCCTTGAGCGAGGTGTTGCTGACATTGACCACGCGCGTGGCGCCCATGTCGGCGGCAAGTTTGAGTCGGTAGTCATTGACGTCGGTGACCACGACGTTGCGCGCGCCGATGTGCTTGCAGATGCCCGCGGCGATGATGCCAATCGGGCCGGCGCCGGTGATCAGCACGTCTTCGCCGACCACGTCGAATTCAAGTGCGCAGTGCGCGGCGTTGCCATAGGGGTCGAAGAACGCGGCGAGTTCGCTGGGTATCTGGTCGGGAATCGGCCAAAGGTTGCTGACCGGCATCACGATGTACTCGGCGAACGCGCCGTCGCGGTTGACGCCAATGCCGACGGTGTTCGGGCACAGGTGCTGGCGGCCGCCGCGGCAGTTACGGCAGTGGCCGCAGACGATATGGCCCTCTGCCGACACGCGCTGGCCAACTTTATAGCCCGTTGCGCCCGCGCCGAGTGCCACCACGCGGCCGACGAACTCATGACCGATAACGAGCCCCGGTTTGACCGTGCGTTGGCTCCACTCATCCCACAGGTAGATGTGCAGGTCGGTGCCGCAAATTGCGGTTTTTTCGAGCTTGATCAGCACTTCGTTCGGACCGGGCGCCGGCACCGGCACCTGTTCCATCCACAGGCCCTTACCGGCTTCGCGCTTGACCAGCGCCTTCATCATCGTTTGGGTCATCAGACTGCCTTCGGGGGCGGTGCCGGAGCAGCGCCGCCACTGCGTAAAAGAGGCGCAAATTATACGCTGCGACCCTCGTCCGACCCGGTGACGGGTTTGCCCGCGCCCGGGAGCATCGCCTATGGTCGTGGAACCACTGCTTGCGGGACCCACCATGCGCCGCCGTCTGTTAGCCCTGAGCCTGACCATCACCTTGCCCCTAACCGCCGCGCATGCCGACGAGGGCATGTGGATGCCGTCCCAGCTGCCCATGATCGCCAAACAACTGCGCCAAGCCGGCTTCAAGGGCAACCCACGCGACCTGGCCGAGCTCGCCAAACCGCCAATGAACGCGGTGGTCAAAGTCGGCGGCGCCACCGGCGCGTTTGTATCGAAGGACGGGCTGGTGCTCACCAATCACCACGTCGCATTTGGCGTGATCCAGTACAACTCGGGCAAGTCCGCTGACGGCATCGACCGCGACTTGATCGGTAAGGGTTACATCGCCGCCGACCGCGCCGCGGAACTGCCTGCCAACCCGGACTACCGCGTGCTGGTCACGACCGGGTTCGACCAGGTCACCGAACGGATCCTGGCCGGCGCGCGCGGCAAGCAGGGCAAGGCGTACTACGACGCCATCGACAGCGCGACCAAGGCGCTGGTGGCCGAATGCGAGCGCGAGGCGGGCATCCGCTGCAGCGTCGCCAACATGTATTACGGCACCGACTTCTACCTGATCCGCCAGCTCGAGCTGCGCGACATACGCCTCGTGTACGCGCCGCCGGACGCGATTGGCAACTACGGCGACGAGATC
>JAYSZI010000089.1:0-13500 GCA_043738095.1 Lysobacter sp. | reverse complement strand
GAGCGGCCCCAGGGCCGCTCGCGTCGTTTCGGCCAGCGCGTCGAGCTTCGCGCGCGCCCCGTCGAGACCCAGCAGCGCCACGTATGTCGACTTGCCCTGCGCCGCGTCTTTGCCCGCGGTCTTGCCGAGCGCGGCGGTGTCGGATTCCACATCGAGGATGTCGTCGCGGATCTGGAATGCCAGCCCCAGGTCGGCGGCGAATTCGTCGAGGCGGCGCATCCCGACCGCGTCCACGCCGGCGATCGCCGCGCCCATGCGCACGCTCGCCTCGATCAGCGCGCCGGTCTTGCGCGCGTGCAGCGCCTGCAGCGCCTCGAGCGGCAGCGCGCGGCCGGTGGCGTCCATGTCGAGCTGCTGGCCGCCGCACATGCCCGCGGCGCCGGAAGCCAGCGCCAGCGTGCGCAACAACGCCACACGCGCGGCGTCGTTGACCCGCGCGCCGGCCAGCACTTCGAACGCGAGCGCTTGCAGCGCGTCGCCGGCCAGGATCGCCGTCGCTTCGTCGAACGCGACGTGCAGAGTCGGCTGGCCGCGGCGCACCGCGTCGTCATCCATCGCCGGCAGGTCATCGTGCACCAGCGAATACGCGTGGATCATCTCCACCGCGGCGGCGGGCGCGTCGAGCGCGCGCTCATCGGTATCGAACACCGCGCCGCTGGCGTACACCAGCATCGGCCGCATGCGCTTGCCACCGGGCAATACCGCGTAGCGCATCGCTGCATGCAGGCGTTGGGGGCTTAGATCGGGGTCCGGCAGCGCCGTCGCCAGTGCGGCGTCGGCGCGCGCACGCCACGCATCAAACAGGGGCTCAGGCATCGGTTGCGGGCGGCGCGATGGGCGCAAATGGTTGCGCGCTGGCGGGGTCCTGAGGGTCGCTGAGCAGACGCACACGCAGTTCGGCGTGTTCGAGCGCGGTCTGGCAGCGGCGGTACAGACCGACCCCGCGCTCGTATGCGGCCAGAGAGTCCTCGAGACTCATCTCGCCGTGCTCCATCTTATCGACCAACTGCTCAAGCGCATCGAGCGACTGCTCGAAGTCGGCGATCGGCGAGGCTTCAGTAACGAGTTTTCGTGCCATGGGGGAAGTGTGCGGTGGGGGTGCGGCGCGGTCAATCGCGTGGATGCAGGTGGCTGCCTCTGCGGCCTGCTGGCCGTGGCCAAAGCGTAGGCGCAAAGCTTGTTGTTGACGAGGCAAGCGTACCGGGCTCCGTTAAGTACGACCCGTCGCGGTAATGCGTGAATTTTCCTTTGACTAGACCTCTACCCATCGGTCTCGACTGGCTTTACCCATCGGTCGCAGGTAGATGGATGTCCGTTCAGTTCCTCGAACGAGTCAGAGGGCGCACCTGCGGCGGAACGCAGCGACGCCACTTAAGGCGGTGTCCACACCAACCGCGCGCCATGCTCAAGTAGCCATGCGTCAAACGCTGCCGAATACACCAGGTCGCCAGCAGCCAGCAGCTTGTCCTCGGCATTGAACACCAAGGGTAGTTGCGCACGGTGCCACGGCGGTACGCTCAGGTCCTGCAGCACGTGTTTCAACGCGTGCGAATGACTGCGACCTGGCAGGGTGATGCGTTCACCACCGCGCCGCGCGCGCAGCACGCACGGCGACGGCAAGGCATCGGCACCGATCAGCTGCAGCAACCCACCATCAGGCAACAGTGCGGGACGACTGCCGTCCCAGAGCTGTAGCAAGTCGCGAGACAAGGCGACGCGTTGTGGACCGGCATGCAACAGATCGCGCCAGCGCATGATCGCGATCCCCTGCCACACAAACTTCGCCTGGGCATCGTCGCGCGCCGCGAGCAGGTCCCGTTCGATTCGTTCGACTCCGCTGCCCGGCAACGGAGGCAACCGCAATGCCGCGACCCAACGACGCAGCACACGTGCGCGGCGTGCGATCGGAAGGCGCTGCAGTGCGCTGACTGACACGCAGCGGGGATCGGCCGTGGTGACTTGGGCCAGCGCCGCCGCGTCTGCTTCGTCTAGCAATGCCTCGGCGTCAGCATGCAGGCGTGCGGAGCGCGCGAATGCTGCATCGACCTGCGGCCAGCGCTCGCGCAACAGCGGCAGCACGCGCTCGCGCAGGAAATTCCGATCGAAGGCGACATCGGCATTGCTGGGGTCGTCGATCCACGTCAGCTCATTGGCTTGTGCATACGCCAGCAGTTCGGCCCGCGCGGTGTCGAGTAGCGGTCGCCAGAGTCGTGCAGTGCCCAGGGGCCGCCAACGTCGCATCGCGCCCAGTCCGCCTGGGCCGGAAGCGCGCACTGCGCGCAGCAGAAAGGTCTCGGCCTGATCGTCGCGATGGTGACCGAGCGCGAGCACATCGCCATCGGCCAACAGGGTCGCGAACGCGGCGTAACGCGCGTCGCGTGCCGCGGCCTCGAGGCCATCGCCGCCGTTGCGCGCAACGTGCACCGGGAGCACGGTCAGGTCGATACGCAGTTCGGCGCACAAACGCGTGCAGTGTTCGACCCAGGTATCGGCGTGCGCATGCAGTCCGTGATGCACGTGCACCGCGCGCAGGCCCGACGCGCGAGCGGGCGCGTGCTGCGCCAGCGCATGCAGCAGCACGCTGGAGTCCAGCCCGCCGCTGAGTCCCACCCATAGCGGCGCCTGCGGCAGGTCGTGCAGGGCGGCGGACAATGGCGTCGGTCGGAAGGCGGACATACCGCGATGGTGGCACGGCGCAGGCGAACGGCGACCGCTTTGACCGAGCGATTACCCGGCGGCGGTGCACGCCGCGGGAGCGACAGCAGCGGCAACGGCGCTGATGGTGGTGGCGTATAGGTCCAGGAGGTCCGAGGATCCATCGAGTTGGATCTGGCGTTCAAACGTCAGGCCGAGTTTTTTCAGTACGCGTTGCGACGCGGCATTGGCCGGTTCCACTAAAGCGACAACGCGCTGGAGGCGGTGGTCATTGATGCCTTGCTGCATCAGGGCGCGTGAGCTCTCGGTGGCGTAGCCCTTCCCCCAGCACTCAGGAAGGAAGCGATAACCGATGTCGACTTCGTCCAGCTCGTCCACACGTTTCAGTCCGCTCCAGCCTACCAGCCGACCCGAACGCTTTTCGATACAGGCCATCCGGCCGAAACCATGAACCGCGTAGTCGCGCAGCGGACGCGCAAGCAGAAGTTGGCGCACCTCTTCCAGCGACGTCAGCGGTTGCTCCCCGGTGTAGCGCAGCACGTCGGGCAGAGAAACCAGTGGCCAGTACGCTGGCGCGTCATCGAGGGTCAGCGGCCTGAGCAGTAGACGCTGGGTTTCCAATGCCGCCGGACGCATGGCAACTACACCGTTTCGTACGCGCCGTAGCCGCGCAGACGCTGATAGCGGCGTTCGACCAGCTCCGCCACAGGCACGGCTTGCAAGGTGTCGATCTCGTTGAGCAACACGGCTTTGAGCCGCTTCGCCATCTGCTTCGGGTTGCGGTGCGCGCCGCCGATCGGTTCGCGCACGACCTTGTCGACCAAACCGAGGCCGTGCAGACGCTTGGCGGTCAGGCCGAGTTGCTCGGCCGCATCTTTGGCCTTGTCGGAGGTCTTCCACAGGATCGAGGCGCAACCCTCGGGCGTGATCACCGAATAGGTGCTGTATTCCAGCATCAGCGTGCGGTCGCCGACGCCGATCGCAAGCGCGCCACCGGAGCCGCCTTCGCCGATCACGGTGCAAATGATCGGTACTTTCAGTTCGGCCATTTCCAGCAGATTGCGCGCGATCGCTTCGGACTGGCCGCGCTCCTCGGCATCGATGCCGGGCCACGCGCCCGCGGTGTCGATGAAGGTCAACAGAGGCAGCTTGAAACGCTCGGCCAGCTTCATCAGGCGCAACGCTTTGCGATAGCCCTCGGGGCGCGGCATGCCGAAATTGCGGCGAACCTTTGCCTTGGTGTCGCGACCCTTCTCGTGGCCAATCACCACCACGCTGCGGCCATCGATGCGGGCCAGGCCGCCGACGATCGCCTGGTCGTTGGCAAATGCGCGATCGCCAGCGAGCTCCTGGAACTCGTCGCAGATTACCCGCAGGTAATCCATCGTGTACGGCCGCGCCGGATGGCGGGCGAGTTGCGACACCTGCCACGGGGTGAGGTCGCGGAAGATCTGTGCGGTGCGCAGGCGCAGCTTGTTCTGCAGCGTGTGCACTTCAGCATCCACATCGACCGCCGAGCCGTGACTGGCATGGCGGAGTTCCTGGATTTTCGCTTCCAGGTCGGCGATGGGCTGCTCGAAGTCGAGGTAGTTTGGATTCATGCGCGGGCCGTGGGCCGGAAAGACCGGGAGTTTAACCCTTGCGCGCACCCTTGGCCGCAAGGGGCGGGCAGGGCCCTGCGGCCTCTGCCCAGCCATGGGGACGCGCTCATGCGGGTGGCGGGTCATGCCGTCGACATGCGCAGAAGAATTCCAAGGCCGGCGCAAAGCACGATGCATAACGCTAGGCATAACGCAGCATCGCATCCAGGTCGGTGCGTTGGTGGGCTGGGCCACCCAGCATCACTATCGCGATAGCCGCCGGGGTGATGCTGCCGGTGGGTGGTGAAAGGGCGGTGCTTCGCCAGCGAGCGGTGACCGTCAAGTGGCGTGACTCAGCCGTCCTCCGCCTGGGTCGTCCGCGGATGTAGCGCTGGGTGCGATGGACTGCCTCAGCTCGCCCAAGGTTTGTTGAGGGCCAACTTCACCGCGCGCACGCCCGGTTGTGCGCGCAACGTGCCGACCAGGTCGGCATCGATCCGTACCGATTGCGCGCCATTGAGATCGAGCGTGCCGGCGGCGCCATCGCGCAGCAGGTCCAAACGCAACGGCGTGGAACCCGGGCGTTGCTTGGCGAGCAGGGCATCCACGCGCTGCCACGTGCCGGGTACGCGCAGGTCCAGTCGCAGCAACAATCGCTGCGCATGACGCGAGCACACCTGGGCGTAATCCCAGCAGCGCGCAGCCTTGAACGCAAAGCCGCCACTGAACGCGTCCTCGCGCAGGCCGCCCTGGATCACCAGCAGACGATCGCGCGCGATCAGCGCGGCGAACTCGGTGTAGGTTTCGCCGAAGAACGCGCACTCGAGGCGGCCGCGGCCGTCCTCGATCTGCACGAACATCTGGCTGTCGCCTTTCTTGCGCATCGCCACCACTTGACCGGCGACGATCGTGTCGAGCTCGGGCCGCCAGCCGCCGCGTGCGGATTCGGGGCGCGATTCCCACACCCGTTCCAGATCGCCGAGGTCGTTGCCGACCAGGCCGTGCAGCTCTTCGCGGTACGGGTCGAACGGGTGGCCGCTGAGGTAGTGGCCGAGCGTGTCGCGCTCGCCGTTGAGCAATTGCGCGAGCGACCACTCGTCGGTCTCGGGCAGGTCGATGCGCAGCGCCGGAGTCGCTGCTTCGTCATTCCCTGATACGGCCGCCCCAAACAGCGACACCTGGCCCGCGGCGCGTTCGCGCGAGAGCTGGTCGGTGGCCTTGATCACTTCCGGCAGCTGCAACATCAGGCTCGCGCGATTCTTGCCCAGCCGGTCGAGCGCGCCGGCCTGGGTCAGCGCTTCCAGCGCGCGACGGTTGAGCTTGCCACTGTCGACGCGTTTGCCGAAATCCAACAGGTCGGTGAACGGGCCGGCTCGGCGCGCCTGCACGATCGCCTCGCAGGCGCCGCGGCCGACCCCTTTGACCGCGCCGAGGCCGTAGCGGATCGTGTTCGTGCCGGTACTAGCCGAAAAATCGCTTGGTGAGTCGGGCTTGGGGTTGTCGATGGCTTCGAACATGTACGTCGACGCGTCCACGTCCGGCGGCAACACCGTCAGTCCCATCACGCGTGCTTCGTCGAGGAAACCGACGACCTTGTCGGTGTTGTCCATGTCCGACGACAGCACCGCTGCCATGAACTCGGCCGGGTAGTGCACCTTCAGCCACGCGGTCTGATACGCGACGAGCGCATAGGCGGCCGAGTGCGACTTGTTGAAGCCGTACTCGGCGAACTTTTCCATCAGGTCGAAAATCTGCGATGCCACGCGCGGATTGACCCCGCGTTGCTGCGCGCCGGATTCGAACTTTGCTCGTTCCTTCGCCATCTCGGTCGCGTTTTTCTTGCCCATCGCGCGCCGCAACAGGTCGGCGCCGCCAAGCGAATAGCCCGCCAGCACCTGGGCGATCTGCATCACCTGTTCCTGGTACACGATCACGCCGTAGGTCGGCGCCAGCACCTGTTCCAGCGACGGGTGTGGGTAACTGACGGCGGCGTTGCCGTGCTTGCGGTCGACCCAGTCCTTGTCCATGCCCGAGCCGAGCGGGCCAGGGCGGAACAACGCAGCCAGCGCGATGATGTCCTCGAACGTGTCGGGCTTGGCGCGCTTGAGCAGCTCGCGCATGCCGCGCGATTCGAATTGAAACACCGCAACCGCGTCGCCGCGCGCGAACAGCTCGTAGGTCGGCTTGTCGTCTAGCGGCAGCGCGATGATGTCGAGCGGCGGCTCGCCGGTCTTGGCCCGCCCGTCGCTATCGGCATCCTGCCTATCGCGACCCTCGTGCGTTCTTGCACGTCGAACGTTAATCGCCTTGACCGCCCAGTCGATGATCGTCAGCGTGCGCAGGCCGAGGAAGTCGAACTTGACCAGGCCGACCGCTTCGACATCGTCCTTGTCGAACTGGGTGACGGGACTTTTGCCCCGGCCCTCGCCGTCATGTTCGGCGAACAGCGGGCAGAAGTCCGACAGCGGACTGGGCGCGATCACCACGCCACCGGCGTGCTTGCCGGCGTTGCGGGTGAGGTCTTCGAGGCTGCGCGCGAGATCGAGCAGATCGCGCACGTCGTCTTCGCTGCGGTAGCGCTCGATCAGCTCGGTCGAGGCCAGCATCGGATTCTTGCGCGCGGCCTCGGACTGGCCGAGTGCATCGTCGAGGCAGATACCGAGCGTCAGCGGAATCAGTTTGGCGATGCTGTCGACGAAGCCATAGGGATGGCCGAGCACGCGTCCGGTATCGCGCACGACCGCCTTGGCCGCCATCGTGCCGTAGGTGATGATCTGGCTGACGCGGTCGCGGCCGTACTTCGCGGCGACGTAGTCGATGACTTCGTCGCGACGGTCCATGCAGAAGTCGATGTCGAAGTCGGGCATCGACACGCGTTCGGGGTTCAAAAACCGCTCGAACAGCAGGTCGTACGGCAGTGGGTCGAGGTCGGTAATGCCCAGCGCCCACGCCACCAGTGAACCCGCACCCGAGCCGCGACCCGGACCGACCGGAATGTCGTGGTCTTTGGCCCAGTTGATGAAGTCCGCAACGATCAGGAAGTAGCCCGGGAAGCCCATCGCCAGGATCACGTCTAGCTCGGTTTCCAGGCGCGCGTCGTAGACCTCGCGGCTCTTGCCAGGGGCCAACGGGGCCTTTTCGAGCCGTTTCGCCAGGCCTTCGCGCGACTGCTCGCGCAGCCAGCTTTCTATGGTGTGGCCGGCAGGCACCGGAAATGCTGGCAGCGCGTATTCGCCGAGTTTGAGCTCGACGTTGCAGCGCGTCGCCAGCGCCACCGCATTGGCGATTGCGTCGGGAATGTCGGCGAACAATGCCTCCATCTGCTCCGAAGATTTCAGGTACTGCTCCGCGCTGTACTCCTTCGGTCGCTTCGGATCGTCGAGCACGCGCCCCGTGGAGATGCAGACGCGGGCCTCATGCGCCTCGAAGCCGTCGGCGTCGAGGAAGCGCGCATCGTTGCTCGCGATCACGGCGATGCCACGCTGCGTCGACGCATGCAGGGCGAAGTTATTGAATGCCTCCTCGCCGTCGCGGCCGGTACGGGTGAGTTCCAGATGGAGACGATCACCGAACGAGGCTTGCCAGTCTGCGAGCCACGCTTCGGCTAGTTCATGGCGGTTATTCGCGGCGAGGCGGCCTGCCAAGCTGTGACGGCCTGCGAGTGCGAACAGGCCCGCGTTGTCCTCGCGCAGCCACTGCGGACGTACCACGACGCCGTCGACACGGTGGCCTTCCATCCAGGCGCGGCTGAGCAGGCGCGACAGCGTCAGGTAGCCGCTGCGGTCGCGGCACAGCAGGGTCAGGCGCGAGGCCGCCTCGTTGCCATCGGCCAAGCCGATATCGGCGCCAACGATCGGCTTAAGCCCCGCGGCTTCAGCGGCCTTGTAGAACTTCACCGTTGCGAACAGGTTGTTGATGTCGGTCAGCGCGACCGCGGGCTGGCCGAGCGCGACACAGCGCTTCACCAGTTCGTCGATCCGGATCGTCGAATCGGCGAGCGAGTATTCGCTGTGCAGGTGGAGGTGAACGAAGCGTGCGGACATGTGGCAGCCGGCGCGGCAGCCCATAGAAAAAGTGCAATCCGCAGGTTAGCAGCCCGGGCGGCGCGAACAAGGCTTGACAGGCTGCGGTCTGTACCGGTCGCGACGGCTGGCGCGTCGGGAAGCGGCGGCTCCGTGCCGCCTGGCGGGTACGGGGGGGCTTGAGCTCAGCTGACGCGAAAGCGCGACGGCGCATCGTTGGACTGATAGCTGTCATGGCCGACGCGGACGCAATGGGCGATCCAGGCGGTTTCGGCCTGGGCAGCCGGCTGCCAATGCTTGCGGGCGAAGCTGAAATGCCGACGGGGTTCGCCGGCAAGGCCGGCTTCGACGTGCCGGATTCGGCGGAAGCCGAGGTAATCACCGATTTCCAAGGCCAACGACGGCCATGCCGCGTCGATCAAGATCGCATGGTCGAGGTGGCCGACCACCGGCATGCCCTTCGGAAACACGACGCCGCTGCCGCGAACGTAGACGACCACCATCACTGTGGCATGGATCGCCGCCTCGTCCACGGTATCCCAGTCGGGGTCGTACACCATCAGGTCGATCGCCGCGGCGCGGCGCATCCGCTGCTTGATGCAGGCAGGCGCTTGGCCGGGACGGCTGTTGTCGACCAGTTCGCGCGCAGCACTTGCGAGCTGGTCACATCCCAACGGCGCGCGCTGCAGGGGCAGGCGCTGCAGCAACTCGTTGAAGTGCCGCAAGGCATCGGGATCGATCTTGTATTCGCCGATGCGCTTGCGACGCGCCAAGCCGTACGGGTTGGGCTGGCGCAGCGCGGTAGGTAATGGGTCTAAAGGATGGAGGAGGGGATTCACGGCGGTGGCTCCGGGGGGAAGAGCCCATCCATGGAAACGGCGGACGCAACTCGGCGCGTCCAGAATTTCATGCGCGCCGCGCAACCCGGCGGCTGCGGCGCGCGCATGTTGGAGCGACTAGCGGGAGGCGAGCGCGCGCGTACTGGCTTGTGGCTTCTCTGCCGTCAGCAACACTCGTGCCACCCCGCTGGAGCAAAGGCGGCCGAGGTTCGCATACAGTGTTTGCCGCTTGGCGTAAGTCTGCGAGAAGTTGGTGGTACCCAGCACGCGCGCTGCGTCGCGCTGGCTGAGGTAGCGCTGATCGCAGTCGACCGAGACGACAGTGCTGGGGTCAGGGGGCTGGGCCTGCGTGGCAAGCGGCATCAATACCAAAGCAAGCAAAACAGTCGGAAGATTCTTTCGAATAATGGACATGACACACTCCTTGAATGTGGGGGCGAATCGCGTCGATGGCGCGGCCAGTCCCAATGGCGGCATGAGGGATAGCACGGGATCTGACGGTTAGTGCGCGACGGTCGGTCACGCATCTTCGTAGCCGTCGCGGTCCGCACATGCCTCGCGGCCGCGATCCCAATCTGCGATCAAGCTACCCGGAACAAACCCTCCGGATGCCCACGCTCGATGTAATGGCTGCCGTGCACGCGCACGTGGTGTTGCAGCAAGGCGATCTCCGCCTGCCGATCACGAATCCATGCCATCCGTTGCTGCGCACCACCGCCGACGGGATGCTCCTCGTTGCGATACGCGCAGAAATCGCGATATTCCACCACCTCCTCGGCAAAGGCGGGCCAGGCTAATTCGATCAGCAGCGCATCATCGAGCACACCGAGCAGCGGCTCGTGGTCAGGCGACAGGTCGGCGTCGCGGTCGATGTAGTCGAACAACTTGCCCAGCCGCGCGCGCATTGCGTCGTCGGCGTCCCAGTCGGCGTCACCCAGCATCGCGCGGAGTTCGTCAATACGCCGCAGACGACGGTCGAGCACCCCACGGGCGTCTTCCTCGGACAACGTTAGCAGCCACACCAACAGGTGCTGCATGCGATCGATGTCAACGCGGACCGCCTCAGGGTTGAGCTGATGCAGGACCCCGTCGAATCGCGCAACCGCTGTACCTCGCAGCGGAAGCGTCGCATCGCATCGGGGCGGCGGATAGCTGCTGCGGGGGGTGGCGTCGCCAGGGCGGAAAGGCAGCGGTTTCGCACTCGGCGCGGGGACGGGCATGCGCATGGCGCACCTCGCTTCCGGCCTGACGGAAGGACATCGCGCAGCGGCCGGTCGTATCGCGCGATCCGTGGTTATGGATGCTAAAACATCATGCGCCGTTGGAGCGCGAATGTCGTGGGCCGAAAGTGGGGGTGACCTCGACTTCGAGCAGCGGGCGGGGAGCAGCGGCGGGCCATGCGAACCCGTTTTCAGGGCGACAGGCGACGGCCTGCGCGGCCGCTCCATCGCCGCTTCTGCGCTGCGCCCCGGGGCTCTGATCCATACCCCAGCCCCAACCAGCGCGTGGGACTTGAAAGCGCGGTGCTGGCGATCTGGTCGGGTGTGCAGGGCCAGGGCGGGCGGCTGCACGACGAACGGTCGACGCTGGTGTCGGGCGGGATCGCCGGTGGGACCAAGGGGTCAAGCCGCCGTACGTTATGCGCCGGCCAACCTCCCGACGAGTGGAGCGCTTGCGGGCCGTCCAAAAGCCACCACGGCGTACATCGCCACGCAAGATCAAGGCGTTGAAAACCACGCGCCCACAAAAACCAGATCCAGGCCTACGGCAATGAAACCGATCCGGCGATCATCCGCCGCTGATGTCTTCGAACATGTCCCGATGGGCCGCACGCACGGGCGCAAAGCTGCGGCGGTGGTGCAGGCACGGGCCGTGCTGGGTCAGCGCAGCCAAGTGTGCCGGGGTTGCATAACCCTTGTGCTCGGCGAAACCGTACTGCGGCCACTGCTGGTGCAACGCAATCATGAAGCGGTCGCGCGTGACCTTCGCCAGGATCGACGCCGCCATGATCGAGCGGTCGCGGCTGTCACCACCGATCCAGGCCTCCGCCGGGCAGGGCAGGCCGCGCGGCAACAGGTTGCCGTCGATGCGCGCCAGGCACGGCCAGCCGGCGGTGGCCTGCATCACGCCTTCCAGCGCCTGGCGCATCCCGACAAGGGTCGCCTGAAGGATGTTGATGCGATCGATCACCTCGACTTCGATCGAGACCACGTGCCACGCCAGTGCGCGCTCTACGATGCGCTCGTACAGTGCTTCGCGGCGTTGCGGCGTCAGCTGTTTGGAATCGGCCAGACCGTTTATCGGCGAGCGCCCCGGCGCAAACATCACAGCCGCCACCACCACCGGCCCTGCGAGCGGGCCGCGGCCAGCCTCGTCGACACCGGCGATGCGCTGGGCCACCGGGGCCACGGGCAGGTCGAACGCGAATTGCACCGCGGACTCACTCATGGGCCAACGATACGACCTGCGCCACCGCCGCGGCTGACTGGGCCGAGGCATCCTGGCGCAGTTGCAGGTGCAGCTCCCGGAACCGCGGTTGCAGTGCGGTGGCAGCAACGGGGTCGCGCAGCCAGCGCAACACGGCGTCGGCAAGCTTTTGCGGGGTGCAGTCGTGTTGCATCAGTTCCGGGACAAGGCGCTGACCGGCCAGTACGTTGGGCAGCGCGACATCGTCGACTTTCAGCATGCCCAGCCCCTTCACCAGCGCGTAGGTGATCGGCGAAACCTTGTAGGCGACGACCATCGGCCGCTTGGCCAGCATCGCCTCCAACGTGGCTGTGCCGGAGGCGAGCAGTATCACGTCGCTGGCGATCATCAACGTCCTCGCATCGCCATCGATGAGCCGCAACGCGGGCGCGAGCAGCGAGCTGTCCGGGTGCGTTGCGAGCACGCTTTCAAAGGCGGACCGTGCGCGCGGACTCGCCATCGGCGCGACGATCTGCAAGCGCGGCTCAGCGGCGAGCACGCGCGCGGAGGCGGCGAGAAAGTCCGCGCCGAGGCGTCCGATCTCGCCCACGCGCGAGCCGGGCAACAACGCGAGAAGGGGGCGCGTCAGATCCAGCCCAAGTTCCTGGCGGGCAGCCTCGCGGTCGGGCTCCACTGGCATCTCGTCGGCGAGCGGATGGCCGACAAAGCGGGCATCGATGCCGTGGCGGGCGTAGATCGGTGGCTCCATCGGAAACAGGCACAACACGCGGTCGGCGCTGCGGCCGATCTTTTCCGCGCGTTTTTCCCGCCACGCCCACACCGACGGACTGACGTAATGGACGGTACGGATTCCGCGCTGCTTCAACCAGCGTTCGACGCTAAGGTTGAAATCCGGGGCATCGATGCCGATGAACACGTCCGGTTGCCAAGCCAATAAACGGCGACGCAAGTCGCGACGCACACGCAGCAGGCGCGGCAGGTGGCGCAACACTTCAGTCAGGCCCATCACCGCCAGGTCCCCGGCATCGAACCAGGTGTCCATGCCGGCCGCGCGCATGCCCTCACCGCCGATGCCGGCGAACTGCCCGTCGGGGTAGCGCTTGCGCAACTCGGCGATCAAGCCCGCACCGAGTAGGTCGCCGGAGGCCTCGCCGGCGACCAGGGCGATGCGGCGGGGAGGCGGGAGATCGGCGACGCGGGACTCGGCGGTGATCACAGAAGGGGGTGCATCCGCTAGGGGCGGCCGCTGTTTGCGCACCGCATTGCTGGCTCTCGGCTCGGCCGCTACCGAAGCAGCGGCCGGTCTCCGCTGTCGACGAAGGCGAGGAACGCGCGCACGTCATCGCTGTGCTGCGCGAGTTCTGCGAGTTTGCCCCGAGCGTCGTCCAGCGGCACGCCGGAGACGTACAGCGCCCGGTACGCGCGCTTGATCGCGGCGATGCGGGCGGCGTCGAACCCGCGGCGCTTCAGGCCTTCGGCGTTGATGCCGCGCGGCAGCGCGTACTGCGCGGCCACCATCACGAACGGCGGCACGTCGGCGTTGATGAGGCTGCCCATGCCGATGAAGGCGTGCGCGCCGATCTTGCAGAACTGGTGCACGCCGGCGAAGCCGCCCAGGATCGCCCAGTCGCCGACTTCGGCGTGGCCGGCCAGCGTCGCGTTGTTGGCGAAGACGGTGCCGCTCCCCACCTGGCAGTCGTGCGCGACGTGCGCGCCCGTCATGAGGAGGTTGTCGCTGCCGATGGACGTGTGGCCACCGCCCTTGGTCGTGCCACGGTTGACGGTGACGAACTCACGGAACGTGTTGCGAGCGCCGCAGGTGGCGCGCGTGACCTCGCCGGCGTACTTGAGGTCCTGCGGCGGGGTACCGAATGCCACGTGCGCCGTGAAGCTGCAGCTCGGCCCGATCTCCGCAGCCCCGTCGATGAAGCAGTGGGGACCGATTACGGTGCCGTCTCCCACGACGACGTCGTCGCC
>JAYSZI010000088.1:0-63358 GCA_043738095.1 Lysobacter sp. | reverse complement strand
ACGATTCCTGGCGCCACGTGTGCTGCGTCGATGCGCGATGCTTCGGCGCGTGCCAGCGCCAGCGCCTTTTCAGCCACGTCGATCTCATCAAGCCCGCCACGGCGCGCGATCTGCTCGGCGCTGTGGCGGTAGCGGTCGCGGGTTGCGAAATCCATCTGCAGGTACGTGCCGGCCGGATCCTGCCGCAAGGTGGCGTCGACCGCGCTCATGCCCTCGACGAACTCGCGCCAGTCCATCATCGCCAGGAAGCGCAGGCTGCCGATGCTGTTGCTGACCGAGACCTGGTCGGCGGCCTGCTGCTGGTTTTCCACCTGCACCATCAGTTCGATGGTCTGCTCGCTGTCCGCCAGCCACTGCTCGACCCAGGTGAGCGGCAGCGCCAGCGCGGAACTCTGGCCCTGCAGCCGGCGCGCCAGTTCCGCGACGAACGCGCTTTCCACTGGCGGATGCGAGCGCGCCATGTCGGCGATCACCAGCACCAGGCTCTTGGGGTCGGATTCGGCAGTTTCAGTCAGCCGGTCTGCCCACAGGTCGGCGACGTTGCGATCGGTGCGGTCCGCGATGATGCGGGTACTGACCCGGCGCAGGTTTTCGATCAGCGCCAGCCGCAGCATGATCGGGATCGCCCACAACTCGCCGAGTTTGAGCGGCGCGACTTCCTGGTAAGCGGCGATGAACCGGGTCAGGCTGTCGGCATCGACCCGGCCGTCGCCATGCGAGATGGCGTTGAGCGCGATGTCGTACACGCGCGGCAGGCCCGCCGAGGAACCCTGCAGCAGACGCGGCAGTTCGCGGCTGTAGCCCTTAGGCAGATGCCGGCGTGCGACCGCGATCTGCTCTTCGATCAGATAGATGTTGTCGAGCAGCCACTCCCCGGCCGGGGTCAGGCGCCGATTGGCCTGGGCGGCGGCGGTGAGCAAGCCACACGCGCGGTCGAGCACCTGCTGGTTGTCACTGAGGCGGTCGAGCAGGCGATCGGTGTGCGGCTGCGGGCTGAGCCGATGGCTGCGCGCGAGTTGGCGGCCGTGGCGCTCCATGTGCTCGGCGCTGAGCAACTGCGCGCGCAAAGGCAGCTCGATTGCGAGCGGCACGGGGGAGCGAAAACGGCGGGTGAGCACGCGCTGGAAGCGCAGCCACCCGCGCAACAGCGTCTTGCGATGCACCATCAAATCGTCCGTGGGTCCAGCGCGGAGTGCGGGGCGAGCATCCTCGCACTCATTCCACTCACGCGCCGTGAAACATCCCGGGTCGAGCAATCCGCAATGGGAGGGTAGCGACGGAACTCATGGCGCGATCGCACCGTCAGGGATGACGCCCCGCCGACGCGCGTGGCGTCGAACGGCTGCTAACGCCCCGCCAGCAGCGGGTACGGATTGATCGGCGTGCCCTTCCACCATTGGCGTTCCGGCCCGAGCACGAACACCGCGAAGTGCAGGTGCGGCCCGTCCGGACTGGCGTTACCGGTACTGCCCACGTAGCCGATCAGCTCGCCCTGTCGCAGCGGCTTGCCTTGGACCACGCCCGGCGCATAGCGATCCAGATGGGCGTAGTAATAGACGAATTTTCCGCTCGGCTCGAATTGATACAGCGTCAGCCCGCCCTGTTTGCTCTCGAACAGCTTCTCGACGGCGCCATCAGCCACCGCCAGCACCGGTGTGCCGCGCGGCGCCATGATGTCGATCGCCTCGTGCGTGCGTCCTTCGCTGCGAGTGGCGGTGTAGGTGTCCGACAACTGCGCCGCGGCCATGCCTTGCACGGGCACGATCAGCCCCGCCGGACTCGGCGTGGCGGGCACGACCGAGGCGGGCGCGGGCAATGGCGGGGGCGGCGGGGAAGCGACCGGCGGCGCGGCGGGCTTGGCGTCGTCGACGACCGCGGGCACTTCGATGGCCGCAGGGGGGCGCGGTGTGCGCACATCCGCGCGTTGACGCGTCATGACGTAGTACAACGCGTTCGCGCCGACCAGCACCCCGGCAAGGAATACCAAGACGATCCTCAGCATTGCGCCCTCCGGAGCACGAACGCGTCGGCGTCACGATGGCGCAAGCCTCTGGCGGCCGTCATTCCTGCAGCACTGCCGGCATGCCGGGCGCCACCGCGGTGGCCACGGCCTTCGCACTCCAATTGGTCAGGCGGATGCACCCGTGCGACTGGGTCTTGCCGATGGTGGACGGCTCCGGCGTGCCGTGGATGCCGTAATGCTCTTTCGACAGGTCGATCCAGACCACGCCGACCGGATTATTCGGCCCGGCGGGAATTTTGGCCTTGCTGTGGCTCGGGTCGCCGTCCCAGAACAACTTGGGGTTGTAGTGGAAGACCGGATTCGTGGCGACGCCGTTGATCTTCCAGTCGCCCACCGGCAGCGGGTCGTGCTCGCTGCCGGTAGTCGCAGGGAATTGTGCATAGGTCAGGCCGGCCGCATCGACCAGCATCAGCGTGCCTTCGGATCCGTCGACGACCACCTTCGCCGCTTTCGGCAGCGCGCTCGTGCTCACGCTCGGCACCACTACCGTGGCGCCGGTAAGGCTGAGGTCTTGCCCCGGGTTGAGCCGCTTCAGCAGCTTGGGGCTGGCGTGGAATTTTTCGCCCAACCCTTCGGCCACAGAGGTGTAGCCCAGCGCCGTGAGCTTGGACTTTTCGATCATGTCGGCGGGAATCGATGCGAACGGGCCGGCGACGTCGTCCGCCGTCAGCGTGTACTCCACGAGCACGTCGGCAGTGTCGGCATTCAAGGCCTCCCATGTTGGCGCGTCGAGCGCGCCGGTGTCGGCCAGACCCTTGCTGCGCTGGAACCCGGAGATCGCCTTACGCGTGTTCGAGCCGAAGCCGCCGTCGATCTCGCCCGCGGAGAAGTTGGCGCGGTCCAGCAGAATCTGCGCGCGCAACACCGCCACGTAGGAAGAGGCATCGCCGGTGTTGGTGGCGGCGTCATTGACTATTTCAGCGGTCAGCGCAGCCGGCGGCGCGGCATGCGCCACGATCGGCAAACTAGCCAACGCCATCGCGCCCGCAAGCAACCATTGAGGGGTGTTGTTCACGGCTTCGCCTTCGATCAGAAATACGTTAATGCTGCTTCAGCGTGTTTGCGCGCGGCGTGAAGGCCGGCGCCCGGCTTGGCTCGCTGCTGCTGCCGGCACCTCGCAGCGCAGGAAGCGCGAATCGCTGAGCCACTTCAGGTCGGGGTAGTAAGCAAATAGCAGTTGGCCATCTTTGAGGCTGTCGATCACCTGGTGCGCGACCGCCCGTCGCACCGCCGGACAACCCCAACTGCGGCCTAGCCGGCCCTGACGCTGGGCCTGCTGCGGATCAACGTAATCGGCGCCGTGCATCACCAGCAGGCGCTCGCGCGCGCGGTCGTTGACGCCGGGTTCCAGACCGTCCATGCGCAGCGAATAGCCGTTCTCTCCCTGATAGGTCTCATTGGCGGTGAACAGCCCCAGGCTCGACTGATAGCTCCCTTCACGATTGGAGAATCGCGTCGCCAGATTCTCGCCGGTGCCTTTGCCGTGGGCGACATGCTCGGTGAACAGCAGTTGCTCTCGCACGAGGTCGAACACCCACAGGCGTCGCTGCGTCGAGGGGCGCGTGTAGTCGATCACCGCCAGCCGTTGCGGCGACGCCGTGACACCGCGCGCAACCGCGCAGTACTGCGCCTTGAGCGCCAGCTGCAGCACGGCCGGATCCAGCTCCGGCGCCTGCGCGAGCAAGCGTCGAAACTGCGGGGTTGACTCCGCGGTAGGCGCGCTGGTGGGCGTTGCAGCGGGCGGCGGTACCTGCACCGGCGGCTCGCGCGGGGTCAGTCGGCACGCGACGAGCGCGCCGGTGAGAGTCAGCAGCAGGGCAATTCGGAACCTCATCTGGCAAGCGTAGCGCAGCGCGTGACAGGCGGCGTTAGCAGCGGGCGCGCACGTCGATCGGTTCAGACTGCGGCAGCTCAATTGGTGACGCGGCCCCACCTGGGAATCCCGCCGGCTGGAGGTGGGAAGGGCTCCGGCGCTTGGTATCGAACTGGCAGCGCAACCGATGCGATGTTGTTGTTGATTCGTCGCTTAGCCCGATCGCGCCGCTCAAGCCGAACCCTGCGCGAGCTGAGATGCCGTCGGCGCGCCACCAGCAGCAACCTGCCGCGTGCCCCAACAAAGACGGGCGGATCCGAAGTCCCGCCCGTAGGGCTCACCAGCGATAGCGCTTCCGGCGTGTTATTTGCGCTGCGCTGCCGTGGCGTCGCGGGCGCCGCGGAACTCGGACTCCGCGCCCCAGTTCGGCCAGCGCGATGAGTTGGCCAGGTCGCTGCCCACCGTGTAGAGCAGTTGCAGATCGCGCGCCATGCCGGTGAACGACCAATCCGCTTGCCACTCGTCATCGGGCTGGTGGTAGCGGTCGGCGACGTAAGACTTCTCGATCGCGTCGCCCGCGGCGATGCCGCCGTCGACCAGATCATTGCCCGAGCCGAACGAGATCGCCGGCACGCCGCGCTTGGCGAACGGAAAATGATCGGAGCGGAAAAAGTACCCCGCCTCGGGCTTCGGATCCGCGGTGTAAACCAGCTTCCAGCGCTTGGCGGTCGCGACCAGCTGGTCGAGCAGATCGACCTTGGCGCTGCCGGAGGTGGTGAAGTTGCGCGCCGGCCCGTGCGGGTCGAGCGCGTCCATGTTCAGTACCGCCACGGTCTTATCCAGTGGATACAGCGGATTGGCCGCGTAGTACTCCGAGCCGAGCAGGCCCTTCTCCTCCGCGGTCACGGCCAGGAACACCAGCGAGCGCTTGGGCTTGGGCGCCTTGGCGAACGCGCGGCCGAGTTCGATCAACGCCGCGATGCCGGTGGCGTTGTCAACCGCGCCGTTGTAGATGCGGTCGCCGTTGGTGTCGGGCAGGCCGACCCCGAGATGATCCCAGTGCCCGCTGTAGATCACGGTTTCGTCGGGGCGCTTGCTGCCATCGATGCGGCCAACGATGTTCTGCGAGGTGATCACCTTCGCATCGACGGCGTACTTGGCCGAGAACGTGGTGCCCTTGAGCACCACCGGTTTGAACGCGCGCGTTTGCGCCTGTTGCTTGAGCGTGGCGAAATCCAGGCCCGCACGTTTGAATAGATCCACCGCCAGATCACGCTGCATCCAGCCTTCGAGCGGCGGATGCGCCTTCGCCGGCTGCTGGCGCACGATGTCGAACATGGTGTTGGTGTTGGAATTCTTCACCGTCGCCCAGCCGTAGGACGCCGGATCGGTCTCGTGCACAATCAGCAAGCCGGCCGCACCGCGGCGCGCGGCTTCCTCGAATTTGTAGGTCCAGCGGCCGTAATAGGTCATCGCCTTGCCGCCGAATTCGCCTTCGCCGGTTTCGAAATCGGGGTCATTGATCAGCATCACCGCGACCTTGCCGCGCAGGTCGACGCCCTTGAAGTCGTCCCAGTTGCGCTCCGGCGCGGTGACGCCGTAGCCGACGAACACCAGTGGCGCATCGACGATCGACACCGCCTTGGCGCCGTTCATCGCCGCGCGGATGGCGAGGTCCTGGCCTTGGATCAAGGCGCGCCGCTTGCCCTGCACTTTCACCGACAGCTTGGGCGCGCCGGTGATCTCCGCGCGCAGCAGTGGCACCGCCTGGGTCCAGCTGCGCTTGCCATCCTTGAGGTCGCCGCCGGGCTGCAGACCGGCGGCCTGCATCTGCGTGACCACGTAGGCAATGGTCTTGGTCTCGCCGGCGGTCGCCGGGCCGCGGCCTTCGAACTCGTCCGCCGACAGGGTCTTGACCGCGTTGGACAAGCGCTGGGGGTCGAAGGTCGGGGCTTTCGCAGCGAAGGCCGGCGTCAGCACCAAGGCGATTGAGACGGAAAGCAGGGAGGCAGCGAGAAGCTTCATGCAGGTCCTATCGGTGCGGGAGTCAGTTGCGGCCGATACTAGCAGCGGCCAGAGCGGCGCCCTGAGACGATCCGGAGGATCATGAAGGACTCGCGTAGCGTCGGATTCCTGTCGATCCGCCATGGATCGGCCACACGCAAAAAACTCGCAAAAAAAAACCCGGCCGAAGCCGGGTTTTTCTAGTCATTCATGCGCCGCCTTGCGGCTGCGCAATCGCGACGGAAGGCTTACAGCGCTTCGACAGCGTCAGCCTGCAGGCCTTTCTGGCCCTGGGTGACGGTGAAGCTGACCTTCTGGCCTTCCTGCAGGCTCTTGAAGCCCTGGGACTGGATGGCGCGGAAGTGAACGAACACATCCTCGCCATTCTCACGGCTGATGAAGCCGAAGCCCTTGGCATCGTTGAACCACTTGACGGTACCGGTTTCACGGTTCGACATAACTTGCTCCTTGGAACATAGATTGAAAGTGCCGCTTGCGCGACGTTGTGCTGGTTGCAAGGAGAAAGCGAGTCGGAACGATGGAGCGGATCTGGGATCTACAGCATCGGGTCACAAGGCACGGTGACCCTGGCAAACACAGCACGTGCAAGGTAGCTCCCCGCGGCCGGGAATGCAAATACCCGAACCAGCCGCTATGCCAGCCATTCATCTGAGCGCATCCGGGCGCCGGATACATGACTCCACGGGCCCGCTGCGCTCGAGAGTCGGGCGCGAGTTGGTCTAGAAGCGCGAGCCCTCCAGACGCAACCCAACGTTTGTCCAGCCGGAGGCGGACTGCTCGAAATCGTGCTCATTGCACGCTCCGTTACGTGACCCCAGTCCAGGATTGCGCAGGCTCTCGAACCCACCGGGATCCCATCGCGCTCAGCGGCGACCACCTTAGGTACTCTCGGCGCCCAGGAGACCGTCACGGCCATGACCACGCTCACCGAAGACCAAGCCCGCGCCTACATGCACAAGCTGCTGGTCGCCCTGAGCACGTCGGGTGGCTCGGACTTGTTCATCGCCCACGATTTCCCGCCGAGCATCAAGGCCCACGGCCACATGCGCCCCCTGGGCACCCAGAAGCTGACGGGCGAGATCACCGCGCAGCTCGCCCACGCGACCATGAACGAGCGCCAGCGCGCGGAGTTCGCCAAAGACCTGGAGTGCAATTTCGCTATTGCCGTGCCCGGGGTATCGCGCTTCCGGGTCAACGTGCTGATGCAGCAGCAGCACGTCGGCATGGTCCTGCGCACGATCGCCGCGGAGATCCCGAACTTCGAGCAGCTCAAGTTGCCCGAGGTACTCAAGGACGTGGTCATGAACAAACGCGGCCTGGTGCTGCTGGTCGGCGGCACCGGCTCGGGCAAGTCGACGTCGCTGGCCGCGATGATCGACCACCGCAACCGCACGTCCGAAGGCCACATCATCACGATCGAGGACCCGGTCGAGTACGCGCACGAGTCGAAGAAGTCGCTGATCACCCATCGCGAAGTCGGCGTCGACACCCATTCCTGGCATCACGCGCTGAAAAACGCCTTACGCCAAGCGCCCGACGTGATTCTGGTCGGCGAGATCCGCGATGCCGAAACGATGGAGCACGCGATCGCGTTCGCCGAGACTGGTCACCTGTGTCTGAGCACCCTGCACGCCAATAGCGCCAGCCAGACGATGGAACGCATCATCAATTTCTTCCCTGAGGAACGTCGTACTCAGCTGCTTATGGACCTGTCGGCCAACCTGCGCGCGATCGTGTCACAACGGTTGATCCGCACCGTCGATGGGCAGAGCCGGGTTGCAGCGATCGAGATCCTGATCAACACCCCGACCATCGCCGAACGCATCTTCAAGGGCGAGTTCAACGAGCTCAAGGGCATCATGAACAAGTCGCGCGAACTGGGCATGCGCACGTTCGACTGGGCGCTGTTTGAGCTCTACAACGAGGGCCTGATCGCGTACGAGGAGGCGATCCGCAATGCCGACTCGGCCAACGAGCTGCGCCTCAATATCAAGCTCAAGAGCGCCCGCGGCGAGCCGGCTACGGTCGCCGGCGCGACGCTGGCGATGGATGAGATGTCGTCGGTAGAAGACGAGCGCAAGGAGGAGCTACGCAAGCAGGCCGAGCGTCGGGAGGAGCTGGAGCTGGCGAAGTTGCAGCAGGCCAAGCAAGAGCAGGTCTCGGGCTGAGGCCGTGACCGTAATCGATACCGGGATCGAAACTCGCGCCGCCTAATCGCGCTTCAGCAATGACTTGAGATTGGCGAACGGATTGCCGGTGGCGGCAGCCTGTTTGTCCTCAGCGTTCAGTGCGCTGCCGCCGGTGTGGTCTACATAGCGCGAGTGCTCGTTGTCGTGGCAATACACGCACAGCAACTCCCAATTGCTGCCATCGGCCGGATTGAAGTCATGGTCGTGGTTGCGGTGGTGCACGGTGAGCTCTTGCAGGTTCGCGCGGGTGAACTCGCGCGCGCAGCGGCCGCAGATCCACGGGTACATCTTCAATGCACGCTCGCGATAGCCCTTGTCGCGCTGTTCGGCATTTCGCCGAGCTTCCGCAACGATGCGGTCAAGCGGGTCAAGGCCTTGCGTGGGTCTACCGGTCGACATATGTCTTCCCCGCTGTGGGTGAATTACTGGGCAATTTTATCTCACACCGGCGGCAGGCCCGGCGCGACAGTGGGTCGCATGTGCCGCCTCGAGCCCCGCAGGCCCGCCCCAGACGCATCGGCCGCGTGGCGCCGGAGGAACCGCACGCCACCGCTTGCGCCCCGTTCGTCAGGCGGATGGGGCGATGGTTTGCACCACTTTCTCATCCCTCGCTGCGCGGAAGAGGCGGCTGTAAGGGGACCAAACACTTCCAGAGCCCCCATGCCTGGGGCATGTCGCCCATCGCGGGGATGCCGCGACGCCCGATCCCGTAAGCTGGCCCGACCCCTTTCGTCCGATATCGCTGGTTCTGAGCCGGCCTTGCGCGCAAGCTCGGGCTCGGAGCGCCTTCCCGGGCGGCGGCATAGACGGCGAATGGGATACCGGTGTTTTTTGGACGGCTGGACCGCGGCGCCAATAGCCGCGTCGGGCATACAGGGGCAACCCGAGGATTTGCGATATGACACGTGACAAGAAAGACGCCGTCAAGACCAAAGACGTCAGCAAGACCAAGATCCCGAAGGGACCGCCGGCCGGCAGCGAGGCGAACGCAAGCAAGCGCTTTGAAAGCGAGCGCATCTCCTCGCACATCGCCGACTTTGAAAAGTCCGGCGGCAAGGTCGAGATTCTGGGCGTGACCCGGGTGTTGCAGAAGATCGCCGACACCCCCGAAGCCGAGGCAGCCGCAGCGGCCAAGGCGCCGTTGCCACGCAAACGCTAAATCGGTAGCTGCCCGCGTATAAAGCTCACCGGCACGGCCGGGCCTGCAATCGGTTTGGGCTGACTCCGTTCGCCGTATGCCTGACTGCACGGGTACGGGCTAGCGCGTCAGACGCCAGGCCGGAAACCTTCCATCACTTGAGATCCAACGTGATCGTGCCCTCGTGGCGCCCCTCCGTACCCGTGGGCGCCACGGTCTTGGAGTCCGCGCCAAGCCCGCCTTTACCGCTGCCACCCACCTTGCCGCCAGTGATCCGAAATACCCCGCCAACGGCGACAGCTGCAACGGGGACCACATCACCCGTGCCGATTTTCACCAGCGTAAAGGCCGGGCCACCGTTGCCTCCCGATCCGCCGCCACCGCCGCCACCCTTCCCGCCATGGCCGCCACTGCCGCCGGTTCCGGCTTGGCTCTCACTGCTGCTGCACCCCGTGGTCGTGCTGCCGGCCGAACCGGGGGTGTCATCGACCTCGCCCGCGGAGCCACCATTACCGTCGCCGCCCTTGCCGCCTGCGCCACCTTGGCCGCCGAACAGCACGAGATTGTTCATACCCACCCTGGCGCCGTTGACGACCAGTGCGAATGCGCCACCACCTGAATAACCGCCGCCGCCGCCTTCGCCGCCGCACCCGCCGCGATTGCCTATGTGTCCGCGCCCACCCATGACCGGGTAGCCGACGAGACACCAGTAGATGACATTCCACGACCCGCCGGGCCCGCCGCCGCCACCGCCACCGCCCGCGCTGCCAGCGCCGCCTCGACCGCCAACGTTGCCGCTGGCCCAATCCAAATCCGCGTTCAGCCGAGCAAACCCACCCGCATTGAACGCAGCGGCAATGCCGGGCGTGCCTTCGATACCGGTGTCGCCATGGCCACCCGTGCCGCCCTTCTCGGCGTAGCTGATCGACGGCCATTTCGAGCAGTTGCTGTTGCCTGGCTTGCCGCCGACGCCGCCGTTGGCAGTTCGGTTGTTCAACTTGACGCTCTCGCCCTGGCCGCCATCCTGCGGATCGCAAAAGTCACTGACGCCGCTGGTTTGAATATTCTTGACCCAACCGGCGGGTCCACCGTTGCTGCAATGGCCACTGCCGACGCCGCCGCCATCGCCACCGCGTCCAACGCCGCCGGCACCGGCCTTGATCACCACGTGATTGAGACTCGCATTCACGGCATCGACGACAACGCCGTAAGAGTTGCTGCCAACGCTGCTGGCACGGTCGGGTCCGATTACCACCAGTTGTTTCAACGCCGATCCTGGCTTGCGCATCGTGATGACACGATCGGCCTTGCTGGTGGTTATGCAGGTGTATGCGCCGCATAGGTCCTGATCGATCGCAAATTTCTCAAGGTGCTGGACCGTAAAGCCGTCCTGCTTGGCGAACCCGGTGGCAAGGCTGGATCCCGGGTCCCAATTGCCTTCCACCAGGACATTGGCAGGCAGGCCGATGGACGGTTCGTCGAAACGCCCCCTCGTCATCCTGACCGTGCCGCCGCCCTTGGCTTCCGCGAGGACCAGCGCTTTGCTCAGGCTCCGGACCGCCGTCGCTGGACTCGTACCGTCATTGCTTTCATTGCCAATGGCTGACACATAGAACGTGTTGGCTGGCGTTTGGGTAGCGCCAGGCATGGCCACCAGCAGGCAACCAACGCACAGCACGGATTTTGCGGTTTGGCTGACACGCTGACCTCTTGTGTAGTGCATGGCTGCGACTCCTTGTTGTTCGGATGTGTGCAAATGGGCGCGGAGGCTGGTTGAGGCGTGGTTTTCCATCGACTCGCAAGCGAAGTCGTTGTTGAGGCCACGGTGTGGAACGCGCACACGGATCGGCGCTTGCCATCGATGAAAGTTGCCGAGTTCGACGACATGCGCGCACTTCGGCGACGCTCACGTCATCGATTGCCCTGCGGCGGTGCATACAGAGGGGCTACGCGCGGATCGTTGCGCAATGCCTCCGGCCGGTAAGCGCCCACCCGGCCGTAGTGCAGTACACCCGCTGCCTGGAATCGCTCGGTCACGGTGGGATGAAGCGGTGCCTCAGAGGCAATGGCTCTCACCTGAACCTCCCAGCCGCGCCGCCATCGTGCGGGCATCCACTCCGGATAGCTGTCCAACATTCTTTCCACTTCGCAATGCTGCATTCCGAGCGCGGACGGAAAGAGGTAGAGCTTTGAACGATCGATTTCGATCGGATGAGGCAATGACTCGGCTTGTTCGACCATCCACTGCAATGCGATATCGGAAAGCCTGGACTCGTCCTCCGGGTAGCTGCCGCCGATGTCCGAGTGAGACCCTGCAAACCAGATCTGCTCGAACCATTCGGGGCCACTTACGGGGCGGGTCGGGATGTCGCCCTTGATCCCCCACTCCACGCGCGCGAAGTCGGCACGTAGTTCATCAATCGCCAGTGCGTGGCGTGCGTATTGGACACGCTTGTCGAGAAAGCAGTCGTAGAATCCCGATCGCCAACCTGCCAGATGCCACCGGAACTGCCCCTTGGCGGGGTAGTCAGAAATAATCTTGAGACGGACGCGTAGCGCCTGCACCGCGGCCACGCTCAGCAGTCCCGCGAGAAATGGAATCACGGCCTCCGGATAGCCGACGGCCGCGAATAGCACCGACGGCAGCACGGCAAAGACCAGTGCCAGCACGGTCAACATCAGCCAGCGGCGAAGACCCCGGGCTCCGAGCGCCGCAACGGTGTCGAACAGGCCAATGAAATACGGCGCGGCGTTGGATTCCGCATCGCTGCCTGCACCGTACTTGGCCCGGAACCGCCGGGCTTTTTCCTCGCGCTGCGCTTCGTACATCGACCGAGGCTTGCCTGCACCATGCTCGTACACCTGCTGCACCGCCTCGCGCGCGATGGCGAAGAGGCGGCGTCCATACCGTGGCAAAGGGGTCCCATCCGAGTCCTGCGTCGGCACTCCACACAGGTTCAGCACACCTGCCACGCAGCGGGCCGTATAGGCGCCCCGGCTGAAACCAAATAGGTAGATGCGGTCGCCGGGTTCGTGATGTTTCAGGATCGCGGCGTAGCAGTCCACGATGTTGTTGGTGATGCCCACGCCGGTCGCGGAACTGGCGAATTTCCGCAGGGTGCGCAGGAGATGGAGCGGAACCCGCTTCGAGTCGACGTCTGTGCCCAAGCCGGCGTCGTAGAACGCTACTTGCCTGGCGGGGTCGATCGGGCTGTCGGGACCGGTGCGCGTGGCACGGTAGAGCTTGTACACATTGCTCAAGGCCTGATCGGGTTTCAAACCGCCGGCTTGGCCCGTGCCGTCCGCGTAGATCAAGATATTTTTTGGCATGCAACCTCCGCACCCGTCATCTAAGGGAGCCGTGTCATGCAGATGGGAGCGTGCCGCCGCAGGGGATATCCGCAGCGGCCCTATCAGCAGGCGACTAGTCGGGTCGGCTCAGCGCTGACTCATGACTCAAGATGCAATGGCTCGAAGGATCGCAGTCACTTGCTTGGCAATGTGATCCTGTCGGAATGCATGCCGTCGCTGCCGGTGGGCGCGAGCGTCTTGGAATCGAACCCCGGCCCGCCCCCGCCGCCGCTGCCTTGTTTGCCACCGTCGACACGAAATGCACCACCGGCCAACGCCACATCACCGGTGCCGATCAGCACCACGGTGTAGGCAGGACCGCCGTTGCCTCCCGCTCCGCCGCCACCACCGCCGCCCTTGCCGCCGTGACCACCGCTACCGCCCGTAGCGCCCGTGGCTGTGTAGCCGTAGCACATGCCCCGGCTTTGACCCGCCGCACCCGCACTGTCGTCGATTTCGCCCGCGCCACCGACGTTACCGCCGCCGCCAGTGCCGCCCGCGCCACCTTGCCCACCGAACAACACCAGATCCTTCGCCGCGACCTTACCGTTGTTCACCACTAGGGCAAACGCGCCACCACCGGAGCGACCGATGCCGCCGCCACCGCCGCCGCAGCCACCGCTATTGCCAGTAGCACCGCGTCCGCCGAGTACCGGGTAACCCACCATGCAACCACCCACTTCGTTCCACGAGCCACCCGGACCACCGCCGCCACCGCCAGCGCCGGCGCTGCCTGGATTCCCTCTGGCGGTGGATTCCACCGGCGCCCACTGCAAGGCCCCGTCCACCCACGCGAAGGCGCCGGCCTCGGTGTTGGTCGCAGCCGACGGTGGTCCTTCAATTCCTGGATCGCCGGCACCACCGGCGCCCCCATTGACCGCGTTACTGACGGAGGGCCACGCCGAGCAGTTGGAGTTGCCGGAACCACCGCCACCACCACCGTTGGCAACGCGCCCGTACAGGCTCACCGACGTGCCTTGGGCGCCCGAATTTTGCGTGCACCAATCGCCAAACATTCCCCCGTCTAACGAGTCCCCCCAGCCACCGCCGCCACCGTTGCTGCAGTAGCCCTGCCCGGGCTGACCGCTGTCGCCCGTGGCTCCCTTCGCCCCCGCACCAGCCTTCACCACCACATTGCTCAAGGCCGCACTGACGCCGTCCACGACGATGCCGTAGGAGCTACCACCTCCGGCCTCGGCGGAGCGATCCGGCCCTAGCACCACCAATTGAGCAAGACCGGAGTTGGCCTTATTGATAGTGATCACCCGATCAAAGGTATGGGCAGTGATGCACGTACGCGCTGCGCACGGGTCCTGGTCCACCTTCAGCTCTTGGAGCTCGCGCGTAGTGAAGGCGGCTTGCGTGGTGAAGGTGTTGTCCCAGTTGCCTTCGACGATGACATTGCCGGGCAGCGCAATTGTGGCCTCGTCAAAATGACCGGCCGTCATCCTTACGGTACCGCCGCCGCTGGCGGATGCGAGCGTCAGCGCCTTGGCAAGGCTACGTACCGGCGCCGCTGCGGTGGTGCCGCCATTGCTATCGGAGCCCGCGATGGAAACGTAGAAACTGTTGGCCGGTACTTGCGCGGTACTGGACGTGGCCAAGCCGACACACAGCAGGGAGCTTGCGACAAAGGGCAGCATTCTTAAACGCTTAGGCTTGCTGATGTAACGCATGGCGTCATCTCCCGGTAAGGGTTTGGTGTTAGCAAAAATGTGGGCGGCCATCGGCTGGCGGGAATCTACAAAGACGACGTGTACGTCGTTGATTTTGACCCCCCGCATCAGGCGACCTTCTACATAGAAAGGTCGTTGCCGGAGAGGCTCCAAGGCCACGGCTCGGCGTCTGCGTGAAGCTGCCCCCGAAATTTCCTTTGGAAAGCCTTGAGCAGGCCAGACGTCCCGCACGCGCGGCAAGGTAGTCCATCGATTCCATTCATGGATCGACAAGCCCCCACGAACGGAATCGACTGGACCTTGGCAAGACTTCTTGCGGGCCGAATCACTTTAGAACTCTGGCCGACGCCGGGTTCCCGGCACGGATACAGCAGATCCCACAACCCACCGACGCTTCAAATCTGCAACCAAACCGTGCGGCTCACTTACTTTCGTGGCTGCTTGATTCATCTACTACGTCTCTTCTCTCACGCTCCTTGTTGCGCTCTTTCTCGTTCGCTTCAAGCCGTTCTTTCTGTCTTTCGACCCGATCTTTCAGATCTGCAATTTCTTGAGCAGATCCGGCTCTATCGATTGCGCTGTTCAGGTCCTGGATGGCCTGAGCCATCTTCGGCATGGCGTTTTCGTACGCACTCAGGGCATCCGTGAGACGACTGACGTACCTGTCGTTTTTCTGTATATCTCTCGCAGCATCTGCGATTTCCTCGAACTTCTGGCTGATGTTGCCCAGATTGTCCACAGACAAATCGTTCAGATCGATTGCCGTCTTCGATCCCTCGTTCTTCTCGCGGGCGGTCTGCTTCTTGTAGATGACCACACCCATCACGATCGACGCAATTGCCGCAATCGCCGCCGCCACGGTTGAAACCGTGTTGGCTATTTCATTGGCAACTTTCATCTCAGTTTCTGGCTCGGCGATCGTGATCTGGGGGTTCGCCACGATCGGCTTCATGACGCAACCCTTGTCGCTCATGATGCGAATTGCCGGCTGGTACGTGTCGCCGGGGTTGGCATCCGAGTTAACGGTGCCGGTCAGACCAAAGGAAATCAGTCCCGCGGTACTGATGTCAGTGCCTACTGTCGCCGCAGGCTCCCAGGTCAGGCCGGGCGGTTTGTCGTCTGTGAGCAGACGCCAGGCAAAAGGTTGCTGGCCCTTCATTGCGGTTACCCTGCCAGCGTATTTCCTGCCGCGTGCCGCTGGCGCCCACGTGTTGCCAGCCAATTCGAGTGCATCGCGGCTGTCCATCTGGATGGGTATGTGCAGCAAGATCGGCACGAGCACTTTGGATGGCGCGCCGTCCTGCACGAAGCTGCCATCGGGCTCGCCGGAAGGCTTGTAAGCCGTCATGGTCACGGGCACGAATCCGGCCTTCGACTTCGGACTTACCGCGAAGTAGTAGTCCTTCTGCCCGACATTCTGGGTTTCACCGGTGGCGCCGCGGACCAGAACGGATGCTTTGGTGTAGTCACCGATCAACTTTGCCACGGCCTGATCCGGACCATCGCCGGTAGTCGCGCTGTAAGTGCAATTGGTACTCGAGCTGTTCTGCGCCAGTCGGATGAGTTTCCTCTGCATGGCGTCATCGATCGCCAGAGTAATGCTGAGGCCGGCAACGGCCTGACCGGTGTCGTCCAGCAGACTGGCGAAATCCGTAAGGCTCAACCGGACCTCGTAAAAATCCGTTTCCACCAGGCCCGGAAGTTCGTACGCCTTGGCACTGAGCACGCCGACGACGGCATTGCTCAGACCACCCTGGGGCAGTCCGGCTTCGTCGAGCTGTTGATAGGATTTCAGCTTGGCGCCAGCAGGAAAGAAATGCTTCTCCGTGGCCGGGGCGACTGGGGCGGCGTAGGTGAACAAACCAATTCGACCCGTAGCATTGCCATCTGCGCCCACCTCATCGACGCGATAGCCCGCGACCGTATGCGCGGGAACCTCAGCAACCGCGGGGTTGCCATCCTTTGCAGGGATAGCAGGAATCTTTGCCACGGTGATGGTGTCCCCGGCGAATAGCGTCGCCGGATTCACGTCGCCAGCACTACCAGCGGCCTTCATGAGTTCGGACGCCGAGATTGTCGAGTCGTACGGCGTGCGGCAGAAGTCCACGATGCCGCCCGTCGACAGTGTCGCCCCGAGCGCAGTCGATGTGGCCTCTCCGAACGAGGAATTCGCCGCCATCGCCCTCAGAGGGTTGCGCACCACAGGCGTGGGATCAGCCGAACCCGGGTCATTCCACAGTACGGCGTGGTCGAGAGTATCGCTCGGGTAGCCCGTCAGCGTGCGGATCTGACCCGTGGTTTCAAACCACACGTAACATTTGCGACCGCCACGAGAGGTCGCGTGCATCTCCATCGTGACTTGGGTGACGACCCCTTTGGTCAATTCGACGCGGAAGCCAAGCACGCTGTTCCGGTAGAAGACGCCGGTTCCTTGTAGCGGTCCAAGCTGAGCCGTCAAGGCCTTGGAGCCCGCATCGTAAGCAATCACCAGGGTGTCGCCGTAGGGATCCCAGAGCGCGGTATCGGTATAGATCAAGCTGTACTCACCTGCCCATATCCACTGCGGCTCTTCGCCCAGTGGGTGGAACACGCCGGCTGGTGTCGACACGCCACGCTTGCCCCGGATCGTGCGTGCCGCCCCGTCTGCCTTCACCGTCAGCGTGCCGGTCAACATCACTTGCATGCGCTTGGCGAGGTCCGCTAGATCCGTGGTGTCAGCCGTCAGATCCACTCCGTCCGCTGGCGTGGAAAACGTAAATGCCACGTCGACCTTGGCGTTGCTTGCGGTCAGCTTCTGCTGGGAGAACCCCCCGCCCTCGCTGGGTATGTTGAGGACCTCGTCCGTTCCATCGAGTAGCAGCCGGGTGTTGGTTGAATTTATCAGCAGGCTGTGGACCTCGTTATTGGAATCGACAATGGTGTAATTTCCACTCCAGAAGCCAGCGTGGTTGTCTTTCAAGTAGTCGTACTGCTTGCTGATGCTGTCCAAGTCTGTGGCATAACCAAGCTTCTGGATGGCTGATTGCGTGGCATTGTTGACATCGTCTTCCGACGGGTCTGGATCATTGGCAAAGACGTCGGCAATCGCGCTCGTCGCGGCATTCATGACGTTCAATGCTTCAATCGGATCCTTGCCGTGCAATAGCAGCATGGCTTGAGCGACCTGCTCATTGGGGGAAAGCTGCGTAGGCATTTGAATCTCCTTCGTCGAGGTCAACGGGACGGAACCGCTCTGCTGTGCCTTCGGAGCACAGTTCGCGCATGGGTCGGAGAGCTCTCACGCCCAGGACGGGGGGGCTCTATAGATGGTGGCGTAGCGAATAGGTCGTGGCGGAGTGGCCGAAACCGAGCATGCGGCTCTCTCAGCAAGGCGCTGCTATCGCTAGCTCGCCTTCACCGACGCCCGGAAAATCACCCGGAAGTGAATTTCCATGTTCACCTGGCTGAGGTCGGCAGCGGCCGCCAAACCGCTGTTCAAACCACCTTTGGGGATGCTCAGCTGAAGTGGGACAAAAATGCCGCGTTTATCGATGTTTTCGTCACTCACTTCGCCCGCGGCGTCGCCAGCCATTCCACTATTGGTGTGGTCGGAAAGACGGATGTTCGTGAGATGAGCGAACTGGGTATTGACTGCCTTCTGGTCGTAGTTGTAATAGCGTGCCGTCGGGGGCGAGCTCGCATCGACGATGTAAGAGCTGACGCCCAGCTTGATATGAAACTGGACGGTGTCGGTGTCTGTCTTGACGCCTTCCATCCAGGGGTTGATGTGCGTGATCCGGATATCCCAATCGCTTCCCGCGATCAGAGGGTAGGCGTAGACCGCATCACTTATCTTTGGTGGGCCCGACGGTGCGCCGTTGGCGTCGGTGTATTTCCCCGTGAACGTGTCCGGAGGAACGACCTGCAGCCACACAGCCTCATTGCTTAGCAATTTCTGGATAACCTTTTTGTCGCTGTCCGATCCGCTACCCTTGATGGAGATGTAGAACGTGCTCTTCATGTTCTGCGCGGAGTCATCCGGCGCTTTGATGACAATGGCCTGGCTGCCCGCGTTGTACTGTGTCAGTTGATAGCGAATGCTGCTGGAGTCCTGGCTTCCAACGATCGCGCTCTTGTTGGTGTCCCAATTGCCATCGGCTTGATCGGCCATGGATTGCGCCGACGCCCTATCGGCGCTCCAGAACGCGGACACGTTTCCTAGAAAGTCGTCGTCCGGAAGATTGGCATTCAAGGTGATATACGCGTACTTGCGCAAAAGCTTGGCCCAGAGATCTGCCGTGCGTTCGAGATTGCTCAGATAGATGCCGGTGTACAGCTGCACCGCGTCGACCAGGCTGGCAGAAAGGCCCTGCTGGGTGCTGGTGTCGATTTGCTGCTTCTTGGCCAGCGCAGTCTGGTAATCCTCCCACTCCTTGGCCAGTTGGTAGACCCTGTCGTTGTAGTTGGTCCATATCTCGTTCTTGTAATTGACTTTTTGCCGAAGGTCACTGATCTCGTCCAGGACTGCCGCCCCCACATCGCCGAGGGCGGTGGTGAACTTCGAGACATACGCGTCGACATTGTCCAATGACGTGAGTATTGCCTGGTCCAGCTTGCCGACTTGGCCATTGGCTACCAGCCCGTTTGCCATCTTGGACAAGTCATCGACACTGCCCTTCATCTGATGGATCTGTTTGATGACGGCGTCTTTGGCCAGCGAATTGCCCGCGTCGTCGGTGACATTGTTCGTGGCTTTTTCGTACAGGCCGAATCCTTCGGCGGCACCCATGGCAAGACACGCAGGCGGATCACCTGCAACAAAGAGCATGCTTTTTATCGATCCAAGAACGTCGGATATTCCGATGCCGATCGAGCTTTGTATTTTTGCATCCAGGCCTGCTAGATCGCTGTCCAACTTTGCAATCGCGACATTGCATGTCGAATCGGCGTTGTTCAACTCGCCAAGCAGCGAGACAGCGTCTACCCCGCTGTTGTCCGTCGAGCCGAATATGAGCTTTTTCAGATCGTCGACAGCAGCCTTGTGCATTTGCACCGCGTACTCCGCCGAATTGCTCATGGCGGCGAGATCGGCGTTGGATTTGATGGCATCTGCCAACTGCGTACGCAGTTTGATGTAGAAGTCGCGAACATCCTTCTGATGCACGAAGTAATTGTCTACGTAGCTGCACAAGGTATCGAACGGAAGTGGCGATACAGTGGTGACGCTAGCCCCCCACATGTTCTTGCCAGTGAGATAGCACGTGCTCATCCATTTCAATCCGCGGGCTATCGAGTCCTTTGCATCCTTTTCGGCATCATTGGTCACATCGCCGAAACAGCTATTCCTGAGGGCTGCACTAGCATCGCCGTACGCAAAACAGAAACGATTGGTCCATTTGATCAACTGGCCCAGCGCAACCCAGCTGGGGTCCGTTGCGCTGGGCATCTGGAACTTCATGGGTTGGTTTTTCAGGTATTCGAGCTTGGCGCGGTGATACAGCAGCGCCCAGAAGTGCGCGCTACAGCCGGCAGCTACTTCCGACACGTCCGTAACGGCCTGCGGACCGAAGGTGTCGGTGTAAGCCAGATCATCGGGCTCGATCAACCCCGCATCGTGGCTGGTGCCGGGCTGCACCGGCCCGGCATAGTTTCCAAAATGGCGGTTCTGCTGCGCAGGGTCGTACGCGGACCCCGGGAGCCCTGGATCCCCATCCTTGCCCGCGTTGCATTCCGCATCCACCCAGTCGAGAAGGTTCAGAGGCTTTCCTCCCTTCTCGATGTCATTGTCCAAGACGGTGTTACAGGTGAGCTCGATGGTGCCGCTATCGCCACCCGGCCCGCCTTTACCGGCGTCGCCGCCGACCAGACCGGCCATCCAGTTCTTGACGTTCTGCCCACCGACCCCCGCATTTCCCTGCCCGCCATTGGCCTTCAAACTCAGCTTCTGGTGCAGCACTAGAGTTTCGCAGGCGATCTTGATGCTGCCGCCTTTGGCACCGGGCTGTGACCAGCCAGGGCCCGGGTTCTTGTCGAACCAGTTGCCGTAGGGGTTGGCGCTGCTCGGATTGTTGAGCGCATAGGCGATGTCGTCGCCGTTTGCCGCCTTTTGGCTGGGATTGGCCAGTGTTGCGGAAACATCCGGCTGGATGTGGAGACTGTGCGCCTCGTCCACATACGCCGACACGTCTATCGTCGACACCTTGTCGGCATTCGCCAGTATTGTCAGCTTCCTGCAGAAGATGCTGATGTTTCGACTCGCGCTCGGGCCTCTGTCCTCGTGGAGTAAATCGCCTGCCAGGACAACATCAAGCCCGTAGATGATGAGGTCGTTCTCATCCTTCACGATCGTCGCGTATTGCGCCAAGGCAAGATTGTTCGCAACCGTGACCTCGTCCAGTACGGAATAGATGGTCGTCTGCCCTGCCTTGGTTATGAGGTTGGTGGCAGGGTCTTTCACTGGGGGTGTATCGAGCTGGAAAAAATACGGGTTGATTGCGTCGGCGATGTTCATCGCTGCACTCCTTGATCTGCGGCCTGTCTTCTGGATAGAAGGTGCTTTTTTTTCTCGCTGGCCCGGAGGGATGGAACTCTGGTCCTCCGTACCGATCGTTAGGCGCCACCTGCCGGGCATTTCTCTCAAGGCCGCCACAGCGCGACCACGCAATAGGTTTGTCGGATTCGGGAGCGCGTCGAAACCGACCCATGCTTGAGGCGATGAGCAAGACGAGCAGCGCAAACGTGGGAGTGGCTTAGCCCGGAGGAGCGACGCTTCGCGCTTTGAGAGCAGGTTTCGGGTTGCCGTGAGGCGGCTGCCGTTGGACCCGGTTCGAGTGAACCAAGGCCCTTCGGTTAGGCGGTGTTCTGGTGCCGCGCATAGGCAACGGACAATTTGCTGTCGTAGTGATTTTTCGCGTATCCAGGTCCGTTGTATGCCGTGGCGAAGCTGCGCCAATTTTTGCTCCGCAGCGCATTGATGAATGCTGGGCGCGCGATGAAACGGGCAAACGCACCAAGCTGCTCTTCGGCACCGGCTTTGTGCGCTGCTACGAATGTTTCGACATCATCGAATCCACACAAGGGGTAGTTGAACCCCATGATCTGAAACGTACCCCAGCTTGCCGACTGGAAGGCGGCCTTGCGGTCCAGCCCCGTGGCTGCGTCGAGGCGCTTCCACTCGCCCGCAGTCGTGCCTGAGTACTTGGACCGGTCCCAATGCGGATAACTTAGGTCAGGACGAGCCGTAGCGAAGCGACCTTTTGTCAGGCGGTGAAATACGTGGCCTTCGAAAAGGACCTTCGGCAGGTCCGACGGCGGCGCCATAAACCCGCTTCCCGAAGATTCGACGTCTGCCACCGCGTGCAAGCACGCTTCGTCCACGCCGAGACTCTGCGCGATCTTAGTCCACGCTTGAGGCGAGATGGTTCGATTCATTTCAGTCTCCCGAGGGTTGGCACCAACGATCGAGGCAAGGCCGGCCGCGGTGACGTTGGGTTCGCGTCAGCGATGCGGCGACCCTTCACGATCCGGCCCGATACAGCACCACTTCGCAGGCACGGTTCTGCACCAGCATTTGCCCTTCCCACTCGGCAGAATGGCCGACGGGCTGAGTTTGGCTGGCCAGCTGCATGATGCAGTTGCGTGGATACGGCCCGTCGGCGTAGTAATCGAAACTGGCTTCGTTGTACTGCCCCTGTTTTCCAGTCTTGATTTCGTTTCCCTTGAACTGGTAGCGGTAAGCTTCCTCGCCCATGATTGCGCGGGTCACTTGATCGAAATCGAACTCTGCTGGGATGCTTACGACGTCCACGGTCATGATTCCTTCTGTCAATCAGGCACGGTGAAACCCGCGGTTCGCAGTTGAGCGACCAGCTTGTCGGGTTGTCCTGGAAACTGATTCTTGTAGAGTTCCGCGAGCCATCTCTTGAGCTTTGGCGGGGTCGGTTCCCCGGTGGCACCGGCGATTCCTTTGTTCAATAGGAACTGTCGGAGGGCCTCCTGCTCCGGTCTGGTCAACGCATCCACCATTTGATCGAACCGCTCCGAGCCTTTTCGCAACCGCATGAGTTCTTCAGGCGATGGCGCGACCAGCTCACGCAGGCTTTCGCCGGCGTCTGCCTCCTGTTGGGCGGCGCTGCGCTGAACGCCAGCCACAGCGCCGGTCAGGGTGCCTGCGTGGTAGTAGTCCAGGATGTCGGCCAAGGCCATCTGGCCCGGGTATTCGTCGATCGTTCGGGAGCTCATCGATCGGCGAATATCCAGCAACCTGGCTTTGCGATTGGCGTCCATCTGCGCCACGAGCGCGGTCAGCGTTTGGTCGAACATGTAGTCCTTGTCGTAGATGTTGCTTCCACCGTGCAGCAGGGACGACCACGCGAGATAGCTGTCCTTGACCCCAGCGGATGTGGTTAATCCGCCTGCGATGTTCATCGCCAGTAGCAGAGCGTCCGTCGCGGCACCGGAGTGCTTTTTGTTTGCCGCAAGGTTGTGCCGGAAGTCCGAGTAGCGGATATCAACCAATGCAAGCAACTTGAAAGCCGACCTGTTTCGCGCTTCGGCATCCGGTGCGCTCACGAGCTCGTTGAAGAGATTGGTGGAGTCGACGAACCCGCCTTTTTCGACCAGCTTCGGATCGAACGGAGGCAGCGGCGCTCCGCGAAATCCGGTCACGCAACCGCCCAATAGAATAGCTATGCAGGCGAGCAGAGCTGGTGCTCTTAGAGAGCCAATCCGCTCACTTCCAGGCTGCCGAGCGGGAATGCTTTCGCGTTCGGCTCGTCGGTGCGACCACACGTTGCCCAGATGCCGCGCGGGCCGCGGCCACGCTTGCACCGCATTGGTTCGCTGCATGTCAATCTCCCGAGGGGTCGGCACAGCCGTTACGAACAGCACCATTACAGTGCGCTTGGACTGCTAGGAGAGAAGCTTTACGACGCTTGTGATCGCATTCATCCCCTCTCCCACCACAGAGATCACGTCACGGGCCGTCTCCATGCGGCCCGCGTCCTTGTTGAGCTTCGAGATCGCCTGCTGTATTGCCGGCAACTGCCGAGCATCTTCCGTTGAGATCGCTAGCAAAATTGGCCGCTGGGCAGCGACGATGGCCAGGCTGACCTGATAGACCTGATCGTTCCACTCGCAGAGTCGATCGACATCCAGCGCTTGGGGATCTATGCCCATAAGCTTTTCGCGTGTCGCTAGCAGATCGATCAGCATCTGGTTGCGTGTTTCACCTTGGGGTTTATTCCAAGGGTTGGTAAAAGCCATAAATGTCTCCGGTGGCTGTTTGGTCCAGGCGACACCTGACCACTCGAGTGCCTCCTATGGACACGTTCGTGCTCGCCACTCCTGCGAGCGGAGATGACGACAGAAGAAGTTCGTATGAGGTGCCCGTGTGGTTCCCAACCGGGCAGTGATCGCCGGTCCCTGCGCCGCTTTCCGAGCAGCGGCGAGGCGTGCACGGCTTTACCCATGCTGCAGATCGCTTGAGGCCACTGACACCGGGCGCCTCATCCTCAGCCGAGGCATCCGCAGAGTTAGTGATGACGTGCGGCGCCGCCACAGCAGGCGCGGGTCCGCTCGCGCTGTTGGTTCTCGCCACGATGCGAAACTAGGCTTACTTATTCGTACCCTGCAAGTCCTAACATTCGTCGGTTGCGAACATGGTCGGTTCGGTCGGATGCATCTGGCTATCGCGGGGCGCGAGGGCTCGCGTCAGGCTGCGGGGCCGGCATGTCGCCCACCTCATCGTCGGACAGATCACCTGCCTCATCATCAGGCTGGGGGGCCCGCTGGTCACCCGGCCCCGCGCTTGCCTGCTGCGCCGGTAGTTTAGTGGTCCCCTCATCCGCCTGGCGCTGGTCAAGCGACGGATCGCGTGCTTTGTCGATGGAGTACTGAGTCGGTGCCAGGTACACGGCTTTGGCTGGCAAGTTGAACTGATACTTATGATAAAGGGTGGCCAGCATGAGCCCGCTCCCCAACACGGAGAGAATGATCCCTGGCGATGACGTGTTCAGTGCGAACTTGAGTGTCTGCGCTTCTCCACCCAGTGACGAAGCGACCTCTCGGAGCCGACCCAGGACGAATACCGCGCCGATAAAACACAGGGCCATGCCCGTCAAGAATCCCAGATGGAGTAGCGAGGTCTGGCGCAAAATTACGGCGTTCACGATCTGATTCTCGCGCACGATGGTCTCGTATTCCAAGGCCACCAATCCATCCCAGCGCCGGGATTCTTCGCTTTGTACCTTGCTGCCGCGGCCTTCGTTCGACACGACCAACGTGGGACTTCGATCCAGCTTCAGCTCCACATACATCATGTGCAGCTGCACAGAGCTGCTGGCGAAAAAAAGCAAGCCCATCACCGCAATCGCTCGCGTCATGAACGGTAGAAGCTTACCTTGCCAGTCCGAATCTGTTGATTCCGTCGTTTCGGATGAAACGTTCATGCTGCCTCCCGCGGGTGTGGGCGTCGAACCTCCAAGAGGCTCAGAATTTCTGACCTCAGTCAGGTCGAGTGCTTGCGGACAACTGGATTGCGTCAACCCCATGGCCTCATGTCGGCTCGACACGCACGTTCTCAACTCCGTAAATCAGGAGGCACGCCTTTGCGATTCGCCCAGATGGCGGCACAGCGCGCGCTCGGCTGCACTTTCAGCCGCCCGGCAGGTTTCGGCTGCCCATTCGTACGGGGCCTTCCACGCTTTTCTATAAGCGTGCCACGTCATGTCCAACCGTCGTGCGCGTGCGAGATCCGACAGCGCCGTTGCGCCTGAGCCGTCGCACCTCGTGCACGAAATGTGCTGACCCTGATGGATGAATCGTCCCACGCCATGACACTGCGGACACGATGTTGGGCTGGCGATCTCCTGCAACACGCTTCCCACGACAGTTCGGTAGGTCGCCCGCGGGGCCGGCCACTTTCTTTTTTCGGCGGCCGCCATCGGCACCCGGTAGCGCTCCAGTGCAGCTTCCGAAACCTTTGACATGGCCCGGACCTTGGTGATCTCCAACTCGGCCACCAAATACGTCAAACGACTAATGGAGGCCTCCGTCGCACGGGCCACACACTCGCCCAGAACCCGATGCAGCATCATGCGTTCTATATCCGACGATGAGGATCGCGCACCGTCAGGCCACCACAAGAAACAAAATAGTTCGCGAGAGAATTCGTCCTCAATCATGCCTAGCGCGGCAGCAATGTCCTGAGCACTGAACTCCGGGACCCCACCCCTTACCCCGTCCCAGCGAACAGATTGGGCATTCAAGCGAGCCATCAACCTTCGACCATCCATAGTTGCCTCCCGTTTCCATTGACGATCTCTCCCTGACTCGCACTGAGCTACGCGATTCCTCCAACCGTTGGCACAGCCCGCTCACGAGCGTTGTCTCCGCCCTTTTTGCCTGGCTCAGCAATAGAAGGCATCGCTTGGGCGATGCATCGCGTCTTTGGTAAACGCTGGTCTCACCGCTCGCGTGAACGACACACGCCGAATGAAGCCGGCTTCCCAGCAGTGCCTTTGTCCTGGCGGGAAGTGAGCACTGCAGCGCTGCCAACCCTGCGTGGAGCTCGGGTCCTTGGTCAGCCTCAGTCGCTGTGACTCACGCTTGACACAGTCGGATGGCGCAAGCCGTCGAATGGGAAATCTAGCGTCTCGCGTTAGTACGCTCCTAGTACCAATGAAGCGTCTGATCTGGCGGGGCTCCCCCAGGATGCAGTCGCCGCGACGCAGGAGCGAACGGGGTAGCGCGATCGCCGCCCGCCCCGCGTCGGGGGTGGGCAGACCACAGATGGATGCCCCGCGGGGCGCGCATAGAAGTTAGCGGGGCGGGGGTTGCCACGACGGTGACACGCAGCCATTACGCGCCGATCCGCTTTTCCACGCTACTGCGTCTATCCAAAGTAGGGCGGGGCGAATTTTGGCTTCTCTACCGGAGCAACTCGAGGGATGACTGGCTGGAATGAGCCACTTGCTGGCCTGCGCAGTTTGTAGCTGATCAGAACGCGTCGCTGCCGGCGCGCAGCTCGATGGCCAACGCGGCCGCGACCGCCTGCATTGCCTCGTCATCGCGGCTTAGAGTGATCCAGCCAGCGTGGGCGTCATCACCAGTGTTCCAGGTCCATAGCGTGTAGCCGTATTCGCGCAGGCGGTCGTACGCGGCCGCCATCAACGCAGGAACGTCGGTGGCAGCGAGGAAGTCATCGTCGGTGGGGTCTTCGACGCCCCAATCGATGCGCAGGTTCCAGCGCGCAGCGAGTTCGGCGATGGCGTCGATGAACGATTGCGGATCGGCCGCGTCGATGTAATAGCCCGAATGCCAGTCGATCAGATCCTTGAGCAGCCATACCGCCTCGGCGTCGTCATCGCCGCCTTCGGCCAGTGCCTCGCGGTAGGCGGTGAACTGCTGCAGCGCGGTGTCCTCGTCACCGGGATTGATCAGCAACAGCAGCTGCCAGACCAGCGCCTCGGTGCTGTCGTCCTCGTCCACGTCCATGCCCGGATCGAAGCCGTTGGCGAAGTTATCGTCGGGATCGAATTCGTCGTCGGGCATCGTCGTGGCCTGGGTCGGTAACGGGCAGCGCCATGGTGGCATGGGCGGTCTGAGTACGGTGCTGAATGAAAGCTTCGGTGGAATCAACCCGCGACTCAGACCGGCAGCACGGCTTCGCCCGCCGCGACCGAATGCTCGCCGTCGCTCGCTTCCTGCTGCTGCAGCTGCCACATCTGCGCGTAATGGCCGGCCTTTGCCAGCAATTGCGCGTGGTCGCCGCGTTCGACAATCCGGCCGCTGTCCATTACCAGTATCTCGTCGGCGTCCATCACCGTCGACAGCCGGTGCGCGATCACCAGCGTAGTGCGGCCGACTGCGATGCGGTCGAGTTCGGCCTGGATCGAACGCTCGGAGCGCGAGTCCAGCGCGGAGGTGGCCTCGTCGAAGATCAGGATCGCCGGGTTCTTCAGCAGCGCGCGCGCGATTGCGACGCGTTGCTTCTCGCCGCCGCTGAGCTTGAGCCCGCGCTCGCCGACTTCAGACTCGTAGCCATCGGGCAGCGACACGATCAAGTCATGGATGTGGGCCGCGCGCGCGGCTTGTTCGACCTCCTCGCGGCTGGCATCGGGGCGACCGTACAGGATGTTGTAGTAGATGCTGTCGTTGAACAACACGGTGTCCTGGGGCACGATCGCGATCGCGCCGCGCACCGAGGCCTGCTGATAATCGCGGATGTCGCGCGCCGCGCCGTCGGCGCCGGTCACGCCCGCATCCGTAATCGTGATGCGCCCGTCGTCGACGTCGTAGAAGCGGTACAGCAACCGCGCCAGTGTCGACTTGCCCGAGCCGGAATGGCCGACAACGGCCACGGTGCCGCCCGGCGGGATGCTGAAGCTGACGTCCTGCAGGATCGCGCGGCGGGTGTCGTAGGCAAAGTGCACATGCTCGAACGACACCCGCGGCGTGATCGCCTGCAGCGGCGTCGCTCCGGCGCGGTCCTGCACGTCCTGGCGCTCGTCGAGCAGGCCGAACAAGCGCTCGAGATTGGTGAAGGCCTGCTTCACTTCGCGGTACATCATGCCGAGCATGTTCAACGGCGCGGACAGCTGCAGCAGGTAGGCGTTGACCAGCACCAGGTCGCCGATCGTCATAGTCCCGGCGACCACGCCGGCGGCCGCGCGCCACATCATCGCGGTGACGCCGAGCGAGACGATCACGGTCTGGCCGAGGTTGAGCACGGCCAGGGTCTTGCGGCTCATCACCTGGGCGTTCTCGAGCCGGATCAAGTTCTCGTCGTAGCGGCGCGCCTCGTGTTCCTCGTTGCCGAAATACTTGACGGTCTCGTAGTTGAGCAGCGAATCGACCGCGCGCTCGTTGGCATGGGTGTCGGCCTCGACCGCGGCGCGATAGAAGCGCGTGCGCCATTCGGTGATCGCGAACGTAAACACGATGTACGCCGCGAGCGTCGCCAGGGTGATCAGGCCGAAGCCCCAGTCGTAAGCCCACACCAGCACGGTGGTGACCAGCGCGACTTCGAGGATCGTCGGCACGATCGTGTACAGCGTCCAGTCGAGCAGGTCGGAGATCGCGCTGCCGCCGCGCTCGACATCGCGGGCGACGCCGCCGGTACGGCGGGCGAGATGGAAGCGCAGGCTCAACGCGTGCAGGTGGCGGAACACCTGCAGCGTGACCTTGCGCGACACCCGCGCCATCACCCGCGCGAACACCACCTGGCGCAGTTCGGTAAACAGCACCACCGACAAGCGCGACGCGCCGTAAGCGAGCAGCAACGCGACCGGCAGCACCAGCAGGGTCGGCGCGACGTCGAGGCCATCGACCAGGCGCTTGAGCACGAGCGGCACGGTCAGGTTGGCGAGCTTGCCGGCGATCACCAGCGCCAGCGCCAGCGCGATGCGGCCGGTGAACGGGCGCAGGAACGGCAGTAAGTCACGCAGCACCTGACGCTCGCTGCGGGCGCTGGTGGGCCGGGTGACCGGCGCGGTGCCGTCATTGCCCTGGGTGCTGGCAGGCGGTGAGGAGGGGGTGGCGGATCGAGTCATCGCGCTTATGTGGTGGCGCCTGGGCGCCGTTCCAATCCAAGCCCGCAAATTGCATCGCTGCGCGCTGGCGCCCGGCGCGTGCCGTATCCCGTATGCCATGTCCCGCACGGGGTCGGCTAGAGGCGCGGGCCTTGCGCACTGGTACGGGATCGCTCGGGCCCCTTGCGGCGATTAACGAGCGCATCGCTTGCTGGCGATGCCTCGCACGCCCCGATCGCCACTCAGGGCGTCGCGTCAACGCGTCCAGCCAACGGAGGATCCCAGGCCCGTCAGGGTCGTTGCTGGCCCGAGAAGAGTTAAAGAAACGTGATGCATCCGGCGTGCGGTCGTGTCCGTATCTGAAGGCGTGCTGCTGCTAGATAGGCGGCTTTCCCCCCCTGATGAGGATTTACCGATGAAGATCACCCTGCTTGCCCTAGCTCTGACGTCCACGCTCGCGCTGTCCGCGTGCAGCAAGGCCGACAACGCCGCCGACGGCGTCGTGGCCGACCCCGCGCCGGTAGCTGCGGAGCCGATGACCCCCGACGCTACCCCGCCGGCGGCCGAAATGCCGGCTACGGAGAACCCGATGGTGGGTGGCGCCCCGATGTACGCCGACAAGGACATCATCGACAACGCCGTCAACTCCAAGGACCACACCACTCTGGTCGCCGCGGTGAAAGCCGCCGGCTTGGTCGACACGCTTAAGGGCGCCGGTCCGTTTACCGTATTCGCCCCCGTCAACGCCGCATTCGACGCGCTCCCGGCAGGGACAGTGGACGGTCTGCTTAAGCCTGAGAAGAAGGCCGACCTGACCAAGGTGCTGACGTATCACGTCGTCGCGGGCAAGCTCGACGCGACCGCGCTGCAGGAGCAGATCGCAGCGGGCAACGGCAAGGCCGTGCTCAAGACGGTGCAGGGTGCGAATCTGACCGCTTCCGCGCACAACGGCGGCGTGATGCTGACCGACACCAAGGGCAATACCGCCATGGTTTCCACCGCCGACGTGATGCAGAGCAACGGCGTGATCCACGTGATCGACAAGGTGCTGATGCCGTAAGTCTCCTCGTCGTTACTTGCGGCACCACGGGGACGGCTTCGGCCGTCCCTTTTTTTGTGGCTCGAACTTGTCGAAGATGCGTGCGACAACGCGCGCCCTCTCGGTCGGACTTCGCCTGGACGCATTGCGCGATGAGGATCAAGGCCGCGCTGATCGCCACAACGTGGCAGTGCTTTCCCCCTGCGCTGTCGCATCCGGACCGAACCGCTGTTCGACAAACGTGATCGCGTCGGCGCCCACCAGCACCACGCTGCTGCAGCGGGTGCCGTAGCGCTCGCCGCGCACAAACGGCGGAGAGAGCACGCGCTCGAGTGCGAGACCAACCCCGGTGTCGGGCAGGGCCGCATCGGGCGCCTGGGTGGTATCGGCCAGCGCGGCGAACAGCGGTGCTAAAGGCGTGCCCAAACTCGCTGGCTCCAAGTCAGCCTCAGGAGACACCAGCCACGCCGATAACGCCCGCGTCGCCTGCCCGCTCTTCGGCCACGGGGCGTCGAAGGCGCCGTTGGACATCGCATGCATACCCGGCGTGACCGCGTGGGAGACGAAGTGCGGATGGTTGCTGGCGAACCGGAGCAAGCCGCCCTCCCAAAGCAGCAGATTGAAACGACCGTATTCGCCCGCGAACGGGGCCAGCGCCGTCAGGAAGTCCGCGCTGGATCCCTCGCCGCTGACGAAATCGCGTACCAACGCGCCGCGCGAACGCGGCGCGACCTCCGCGGCGAAACCCGCGCGCACATTGGTCACGGCTGCAAGCCGTCCGCGTGAGGACAGCAGCAGCCAACCGCCCCCCTGTACCAGGTCGCGCCCCCCGTACATGTCGCCGTGCACGGGATCGGGACCCGCCGGGGCGGTCGGTCGCGCATGCGATTCGTCGCGGTTGGCGATCAACGCGAGTTCGTAACGGGGATGGGTACGCCAGGCCAGCGCAATCAGGCACATGGTGCGCATGCTAGCGGCAGATGGATCTGCGACACCCGCCCCGCCCGCACCGCCCGGTCCGCGGACGGATATGGTTCGCGGCGCCGCAGGAACCCCCCGCCACAATGATCGCCAACAGGTGCCCACGGTCAACCGCAATGCCAGGGCCCAGCGGCTGCGACCGCGCTTGAGCGCCGACCGCTGAACGCCAATGCGGCGCGCCGCGGCAGTCGGGCTTATCCTTCCTTCCCCGCGGTTCCTCCACTGAAGCCAAGCCGATGACCGACACCCCGCCCGATCGCCTGTCCTCCGATCCCAAAAGCAAGTTTCACGACCCAGCCCTGTTCGAACGCGGCATCGGCATCCGCTTCAACGGCGAGGAGAAAACCAACGTCGAGGAATACTGCGTCAGCGAAGGCTGGGTGCGTGTGCCGGTGGGCCGCTCGCTCGATCGCCGCGGGCAGCCGATGACGATCAAGGCCAAAGGCACGGTCGAGCCGTACTTCCTCGATACGAAGTAGCTCCGCAATCCCGCGCTACCGACGCCCTGGCGTCACGCTGATGACCACTCGCGGCAGCCTCGCGCCCGCGCACCACGCGCCTGCCTCCGCGGCTGCGCTCAGGAACCCCGCACGACCATGAAATCCAACGGCATCTCGTTCCACCACCCGATCGCTTTCTGGGTAGGCTGCGCCGCCCTGGTAGCCGGCGTGCTCGCGCATATGCCGATGTTCGCGATGGGCCAGCACACCCACTACCAGATGGTCGGCATGCCGATGGACGCGTGGATGCTGTGGGGCATGGCGTTGATCCCGGCCGGCCTGCTGCTGTCGGGTTATGGCCTGATGCCGCGGCTGGCGCAAATGCAGCAGATCCGTCAGGGCGGTCACAATCACGGGCATTTCCACATTGCCGATGGCGTGCCGCTCAATGGCGAGCACTGGAAGCTGGTGATCGTCCTGATCATCGCGCTCGCCGTCGACGTGATGAAGCCGGCCACGCTCGGCTTCGTGATGCCCGGCATGACGGCCGAATACGGCATCAGCAAGCCCACCGCCGGCCTGCTCGCATTGTTCGCGCTGACCGGGACCACCGTCGGCTCGATCGTCTGGGGACGGCTGGGCGATGTGTTCGGCCGCCGCGCCGCGATCCTGCTGTCGGCGCTGATGTTCATGGGAACCGCGATCTGCGGGGCGATGCCGGCGTTCGAATGGAACCTGGCGATGTGTTTCTTGATGGGCGCTTCCGCTGGCGGCCTCCTGCCGATCGCGTTCACCCTGATGGCCGAAACCATCCCGGCCGCGCACCGCGGCTGGTTGCTGGTCGCACTTGGCGGGATCGGCACCTCGGCCGGGTATCTGCTCGCGGCGGGCGCAGCGACGCTGCTTGAGCCGTTGTTCAGCTGGCGCTCGCTGTGGCTCCTCGGCCTGCCGACCGGCGCGGTGATCATCTTCCTCAACCGCTACATCCCCGAATCGCCGCGCTTTCTGTCCAACGCCGGGCTTGAGAACGAAGCGCGCGCGGTGCTGATGAAATTCTCCGGCGCGAGCCAGGGCACGATCGCAGCCGAGGCGATTGCGCGTGATGACACGGCCGCGCCCGAAGGCGCCGACATCGACGAGCAACACCCGGTCATCGGCATGCGTCAGTTGCTGCAGGGCCGGTATGCACGCATCACCTGGGGCTTGGTCGTGTGCGGCGTGGCGTGGGGCTTGGTGAACTTCGGCTTCCTGCTGTGGTTGCCGGTGAACTTGGTGAATCTCGGCATCGACGCCGCAGGCACCAGCGCGCTGCTGGCGCGCTCGGCGGTGCTCGCCCTGCCGGGTATCGGCGTCGTGGTGTGGCTGTATCACCGCTGGAGCACGATCAAGTCGCTGGTGCTGTTTATCGCCCTGACCACACTCGCGCTGCTCGCGTTCCTGCTCATGGGCTTAAGCGGGTTGCACTCGGCAACCGGCACCGTACTGGCCACCGTCGCGCTGCTGATCAGCGTCAGTGGCGTGATCGCGATGCTGATCCCGTATGCGGCCGAAATCTATCCGGTGCACCTGCGCGCGACGGGCGCGGGCGTGATCGCAGCCAGCTCCAAGTTCGGTGGCATTCTGGGCGCCGCGTTTGGGGTCATGGGCCTGTTTAGCAACTTCGTGGTGTCGGCGGCGCTGATCGCGGTACCGATGGCGGTTTCGGGGGTAATGCTGTTGCGCAGCGGCATCGAAACGCGCGGGCACCGACTTGAAGAGATTCAAGCGACGTTGTCGCAATAGCCCGGGCGACAACGCGCCGCGTCGAGGGTTCCGCACCCCTAGCTAGCGCCGTGGAGCGATAGAAGGCGCGCCGATCCTGTCGTCTAGCGACGCCCCTCTCACCAGCCGCAAACAGTACCGGCGCATTTATTTGCCGGATGTTGTCACTGCCTGCCGCCCCGGTAATGCGCCTCACAGTGTTTTCAGCGCGGGCCAGCACGCTTACGGCGGACGGCGGGTTTGCGGGCGCGGCTCGGTGGAGGTGGACGAAGGGGCTTCAACCCATCGGTGCCGGGGGTGGGGTGTCGTGCGCCGGCGGCAGCATGGGGTCGGGAGAGTCTGGCGTCGGGATTTCGGGAGTGGGCAGCTCTGGGGTGGGTTCGGGCTGCTCCGGTATTTCGGGCTGGGGCGGCTGCGGCGTTTGTTCGGGCTGCGCCGGGATTTCCGGGCCGGGCGCTTCGGGTGCTGGCGGGGGCTGTGTCGGATCAGTCGGGCCCGGCGATTCCGGCTTCGGCTCGCCGGGCGGCGGCATCTCCGGCGCGGGTGGCTGGTCCGGAGTGTTACCGGGGCTTTCGACGTGCTGCGTCATGGCGTTCTCGATCAGGGCTGATGCCTTCACCCTAGCGGGTACCGCCGTCGCGCCGCGTCAATGCCCGTGGACGGTTCGGCTGCACCGCACGTCGGAGCCACCCGCATGCGCGGAACGGGCGTAACGCGGCCGGGTTCACCGATTCAAGCGCTCTGCACCTTGCGCTGAGAATTGGGCTGGCGACGCCCGTCGAGGCCAGGCATCTCGACGCAGTGGGCGAGCGCCCGCCAGCTGCGTGCGCTGCACCTTGAGCTCGTCATGGACTCCGACCCTGCGGTTGCGCGCCGCAAGTCCACCGGCAGTGCCGCCAGCGGCGATGATCACACGCCTCACGCCTCACGCCTCACGACTTGAGCTTGTACCCGGTCTTGAAGATCCACCACACCGTGATCAGGCACAGCGCCAGAAAGCCGAGGATCGCCGCCGCGCTGACGGCGACGTTGACGTCGGCGATCCCGTAAAAACTCCAGCGGAAGCCGCTGATCAGGTACACCACGGGGTTGAACAGCGTGATCGTCTGCCATGCCGGCGGCAGCATGCTGATCGAGTAGAACGCGCCGCCGAGGAACGTCAGCGGGGTGATGATCATCAGCGGGATCACCTGCAGCTTCTGGAAGTCGTCGGCCCACAAGCCGATGATGAAACCGAACAGGCTGAACGTGACCGAGGTCAGCACCAGGAAAAACAGCATCCACAGCGGGTGCGCGATCTCGTACGGCACAAACACGCGCGCCGTGATCAGGATCAGCAGCCCAAGCATTACCGACTTGGTCGCCGCCGCGCCGACGTAGCCGATCAGCACTTCGACGAATGACACCGGGGCCGACAGCAGCTCGAAAATCGTGCCAGCCCATTTGGGCATGTAGATGCCGAACGAGGCGTTGGAGATGCTCTCGTTGAGCAGCGACAGCATGATCAGGCCGGGAATGATGAAGGCACCGTAGCTCACGCCGTCGATGTCGCCCATGCGCGAACCGATCGCCGCGCCGAACACGACGAAGTACAGCGAGGTCGACAGCACCGGCGAGGCGATCGACTGGGTCAACGTGCGGAACGTGCGCGCCATCTCGAAGCGGTAGATCGCGCGGATCGCGTGGGTGTTCATGGCAATGTCCCGCAACTTGTCTTTTGCTCGTCCTTCCCGCGAAGGCGGGACCAGCGAAGCGCAGATCGTCCAAAGGACGACCCGGAGGGCGAGCGCAGCGAGTAATCCAGCGGCGTTGCTTTCCGACGACCCGAAGTCGCTGAGTCCCCGCCCACGCGGGGATGACGGGCCAAAAAAATCCTCATACCCGCCCCCCGCGCGAATCCGAATGCACCAGGCTCACAAATATCTCCTCAAGCGAGCTTTCGCTCGAATGCAGGTCCTTGAAGTCGATGCCGTGTTCGCCCAACTGCCGCAGCAGCGTCGCGATGCCGGAGTGTTCGCCCTGGCCGTCGAAGGTGTAAACCAGCGCGCGGCCGTCGTCGGTCAGTTCCAGCGGCAGCGCGGTCAGTGCCGCGGGGATCTGCTCGAGTGGGTTCTGCAATTGCAAGGTCAGCTGCTTCTTGCCGAGCTTGCGCATCAGCACGTCCTTGTCCTCGACCAGGATGATCTCGCCTTTGTTGATCACACCGATGCGGTCGGCCATTTCTTCGGCCTCCTCGATGTAGTGCGTGGTCAGGATGATGGTGACGCCGCTGGCGCGCAGCTCGCGCACCATCTGCCACATGTCGCGGCGCAGCTCGACGTCGACGCCGGCGGTCGGTTCATCGAGGAATAGGATCTGGGGCTCGTGCGACAGCGCCTTGGCGATCAGCACGCGGCGCTTCATGCCGCCCGACAGGGCCATGATCTTGCTGTCCTTCTTGTCCCACAGCGATAGCTCGCGCAGCACTTTTTCCAGGTGCGTCGGGTTCGGCGGTTTGCCGAACAGGCCGCGGCTGAACTTGACCGTCGCCCACACCGTCTCGAACGCGTCGGTGGACAACTCTTGCGGCACCAGCCCGATCTTGGCGCGCGCGGCGCGGTAGTCGCCGACGATGTCGTGACCGTCGGCGAGCACGGTGCCACTGCTGGCGTTGACGATGCCGCAGACGATGTTGATCAGCGTGGTCTTGCCGGCGCCGTTGGGACCGAGCAGCGCGAAAATCTCGCCGCGGCGGATCTCGAGGTCGACGTGCTTGAGCGCCTCGAAGCCCGAGGCGTAGGTCTTGCTGAGATTCTTGATCGAGATGATCGACGGCACGCGTGCCTCATCGTGGTCCACGGCAGAGTCAGCGATCGTAGCCGACGCCACTGGCGCGACTGGCACCGCCGGCAGCGCACCACTCATCCCAACTCCCCAAAGTCGCGGGCTTGTGCGGTGCGGGGCGGCGAGCGGACCAAACCCGTGAGCAGCGCGCGCACTCCGGGCAACACCACCCAGGCCGCGGGCAAGGCGACGGCGAACGCCACGGGCCAAGCGCGCAGCCACGCGCCGAGCAGGCCGGGCAGGCCGTTGTTCATGGCCGTCATCACCAGGCTGATTACGCCGGACATGATCGCGGCCGCGAGGGGAATGAACGCCAGTTGCGCTTGCCGGGGTGTGAGCACGATCACGTCTCTTCGGGGTGGAGCGGCATAGCCTAGGCGGGTCAGGCCCCGCCGATAAGCCGCCAATCGGGGGAAGGATCGTCCCGCCAACGGGGCAATGACGCCCGCGCATGCCATCCCGCCGTGCGGTGCCGAAATGGGCTTGCGCTCGACCCCGTGCTCGGGTTGCGGTAGCTTGCCCCGGCCGGTCCGGAGTGACCGGCATTCGCTTGCCCGCCTAACGTCGTAGCGATTGCCCATGAAGGAACGCCATTGAATCCAGCCGAAGTCAACGCCGCTATTGCCGAGCTAGAGCTGGAAATGCAGCACTTGCAGAACCGTCATCGCGAGCTGTTCGCCTACGCCAATGCCTGGGCGGTGCGCTACGACGCGATCATCGCCGCAACCCCTGCCGACCAGCGCGACTGCGTCGAACACCGCCTGCAGCGCATTGGCGTGCGCTGGGGTGTCGCGCCAGGCACGCGGGTGACGACCGAGTTTCCCGCAATCAAGGCTCCTGCCTGAGAACCCAGTGACCGCGCCACGCCCGCTCGCGGGCGTCGGTGCCAAACGCGCTAAGGTCACCCGACCCAGCTGTCCGAGCCCCCCATGCAATTCCTGATCCTTATCTACACCGACGACACGCTGATGGATGCGCTGCCTGCGGGCGAGTTTGACGCGATGATGCGCGGCTGCCTCACCCACGCCGACGAGCTTCGCGACCGCGGACAGCTGCTCGATTTCCAGCAACTCGAAGCGCCAACCACCGCCAAATCCGTCCGCGTCCGCCACGGGCGCACCACGATCGTCGATGGCCCGTTCGCGGAGACCAAGGAAGTCCTCGCGGGCTTCAACTTGGTCGAAGCCAACAGCCTGGACGACGCCGTGCGCATGGCCCAGGAGTTCCCCTGGACGCGTACAGGCTGCATCGAAGTGCGACCCGTGCGCGACATCACCGCAGTACGGCAGCGCGTGGGCGCGTAAGCGGGAGCGCGCCGCCAGCGGTGGCCCTATTGCAACGAGCGTTTACTCCGCGACCTCGACCCGATCGCGGCCTGCGCTCTTGGCGCGGTACAGCGCCTCGTCGGCGCGATTGATCATGTCGGCGATCGACTCGCCCGCTCGGTAGTGCGCTACCCCGGCCGAGAACGTGATCAGCAACGCCCCCGCACTGGTCTGAAAGGTATGCGCATGCATCGCCGCACGCAGGCGCTCGACGCAGGTGCGCGCGCTTTGGTCCTGCGCATATGGCAACAGCAGCAGGAACTCCTCACCACCGTAGCGGCCGAATGTGCTGTCGACCTCCGCACGGCCGATGATGTCCATTCGCCGCATGTGCGCGCGGATGCGCTCGGCGAAACCGCGCAACGTTTCGTCGCCGACATTATGGCCATGGGTGTCGTTGATGCGCTTGAAATGGTCGATGTCCAGGATGCACAACGCGAATGGTTCGGCGTAGCGCTGGGCGCGTTCCTGCTGCTGCGACAGCGCTTCCATCAAATGCCGGCGATTGTGCAGGCCGGTAAGTTCGTCGCGGCTGGCAAGTTCCTTCAAACGCGTGAGCGCCGTCGCCAAAGCGTCCTTCTTGTGCGCCAGGCTCGCACGCAGGGCGGCGACATAGCTGCCCACCAGAGACATCCACAACAGCACGATCATCAGGATCATGAAGTGGAGCAATTCCAGCCGGAACGCCTGACCGGTGCGCTGTGGACCGTCGAATTTCAACACCAGCATGAGCGCGTAACCCAGGCCTGCCGCGCCGGTCAGGGTCAGGTACTGGCGCGCACTGAAACTGAAGACGCCAAAGAAGAACGAGGTGAAAAACAGCATCAGGGTGATGATCATCGCCTCGTCGACGAAGTAACCCATGATCAATGCCAGCAGCCCAGCGCTAGCGATCTGCGCGACCACCAGATCGGGATCGGACGTCCGCAGGCTCAGGCGACTGCGGATCGCGAACAGGAACCCCAGGTTGACCGTAACCGCAATGGCCAGGAACCATCCCAGGCCGACGTACCCGAACCGCACCCATTTCTCCTCCACCGCGTACACCAGCGGGATCAAAAACATCAGGTACGACATGAAGCCCATCAACTGGCGCTTGACCCGCGTGGCGAGGGCACGGTCGTCGGTGGGAATCAGCGAGTACGCCATGCGGGCCTCGGCGGAATGTTGCCGCCCGAGTATGCGCAGCCCTGCGGGCCAAACCGTGAAGAATCTCGGGCGCGTTTCGCACCACGCACGAGGATGCCCGTACCGCTGCCCGTCGCGCGGCCCAGCGCGTCGTGGCGCGGCAATCGCAGGGCCTGTGTCACCGTGCTGCGGTGATTTCGTTCATTGTCCCGGCCCATAACGAAGCGCAGCTGCTGGGCGCGACACTCGATGCCTTGCACGTTGCCGCGCGCGAGCTGGCATTGCCGTACGAAGCGATCGTCGTCGACGACGCTTCGACCGATACCACCGCAGCTACCGCGCGCGGACATGGCGCGCAGGTCGTCTGCGTCCAACATCGCCACATTGCCGCGGCGCGCAACGCTGGCGCGCGCAACGCCAGCGGCGAGTTGCTGATCTTTGTCGACGCCGACACCTTGGTCGACGCCGCCGTGGTCCGCGCCGCTGTGGCCGCGGTCCGCACTGGCGCGGTGGGCGGCGGTGCCGGCGTACGCTTCCAGGGCTCGCTGGCGCCTTACCAGAAGGCCGCCGAATCGTTCTTCGTCTGGCTGTTCCGATCCATCCGCATCGCACCCGGCTGCTTCGTGTTCTGCACCCGCACCGCGTTCGAGGCCGTAGGCGGCTTCGATGAGCGCTATTACGCGGGTGAAGACGTCGCCATCAGTCGCGCGCTGGCACGCCACGGGCGCTTCGTCATTCTCGCGCCCGCCGTACTCACTTCCGCGCGCAAACTGCGCACGTTCACCCTCACCGAGCACCTGCGTCTGGTGCTGCGATTCCTATTGTTGGGCAGGCGTGTGCTGCGGTCGCGGCGCGACCTCGACCTCTGGTATGGCAAGCGACGCGACGAATAGCAGTAGGCCGCGGCCGTGCGCGCCACGGGCCCCGCTCGCGCCGATCTAATTGGCGACCTCGACCCGGTCGCGGCCAGCGCTCTTGGCGCGATACAGGGCCTCGTCCGCGCGGTTGAGCATGTCGACGATCGATTCGCCTTTGCGATGGTGGGCGACGCCGGCCGAAAACGTGAGCGGCAACACCCCGGCGCTGGTCTGGAACGCGTGTGCGTTCACTGCCGACCGCAGGCGTTCTACGCAGGTGCGGGCACTTTCGGTTTCGGCGTAGGGCAGCAACAGCAGGAACTCCTCGCCGCCGTAGCGACCAAACGTACTGTCGACCTCGCCGCGACCAATCACGTCCATGCGGCGCAGGTGCGAGCGGATACGCTCGGCAAACCCGCGCAAGGTTTCGTCGCCGACGCCATGACCGTGGGTATCGTTGACCTGCTTGAAATGATCGAGGTCGAGGATGCATAGCGCGAACGGCTCCTTGTGGCGTTCGGCGCGCTCCTTCTGCTGCTCCAGGGTTTCCATCAGGTGCCGGCGGTTGAACAACCCCGTGAGTTCGTCGTGGCTGGCCAATTCTTTCAGGCGGGCCAGCGCCGATGCCAGCGCGTCTTTCTTCAGCGTGAGGTTGGTACGCAACGCCGCGACGTAACTGCCCAGCAACGACATCCACAACAGCACCATCACCAGGATCATCAGGTGCAGCAACTCCAAGCGGAATGCCTCGCCGCTGCGCTGCGCGGCGTCGTACTTGATCAACAGCATCAGCGCATAGCCCAGCGCAGCCGCGGCGGTCAGGCCCAGGTACTCGCGCCGGCTGAAGCTGAAGACGCCGAAGAAGAATGAGGTGAAAAACAGCATCAGCACGATGACCATGGCGCCATCGACGTAATAGCCCATCACCAACGCGAGCAGCGCAGCAATGCCGACTTGCGACACCATCACGCTGGGGTCGGCGAAACGCTGGGTGAACCGATTGCGGATCGCGAGGTAAAAGACCACATTGATCGCGATGGCCGCCGCCAGAAACCAGCCTAGCCCGACATAACCGAAACGCAACCAGCCGTGTTCCACCGCGTACGCCAGCGGCACCAGGAACATCAGGTATGACATCACGCCCATCAACTGGCGCTTCACCCGCGTGGCGAGCGCGTGGTCGTCGGTGGGGATCAGCGAAAACGCCATGCGGGCCTCGGCAGAGGGTTGCCGTTGGAGTATGTGTCGCTCTGCGTGCAGATCCGTGAAGAGCGACCGGCCTCGGAGTTTCCGACGCGGGCGCAGCGATGCATTGAGCCTTTCGGCGTCGTGCGCGCGACCTGTCATCAGCACGCACTAGCCGGATTTCGTTACTTCGCTCTACGTCACCAGCCGCCGCTAGAGTCGCTCCGGATCGCCGAACGCGACGCGGTCTTCCACTGCCGCGGGCATCTTTGCGTCCGCGGTGGCAGGCGTGGCGGGCGCTGGACACTGGCATGCCGCCGCCGTCGCAGCGACGATCGCCCCCGCAGCGAGATGACGGAGGATGGTCCAGGTGCGGGGCGTGCAGAGTCCGGCGCAGTCTCTTGGTACAGACGTGGCTGAATGCGCGCCGCCCCTCCCACACTGCGTGGCGACGTTGCTGGCTGTAGCCAAGAAATCAGCGCAGATCACTTCTGTCCGCGCCATCGCCCGCCGCATCCCGCCCATCGCTGCGATTGACCCCTAGGGGATAGCCGTCAACCGCGGGCGCGCGCTTGATCGATCGGTGCCGCCTGGCACGGCAGGTCTAGCAGGTCGACGACAAGGCTGGTCATCTCCTGCATCCGGCCCTGGATCTGCTCGACCGCTTCGCGCCCGGCCGCAGTCAGCGCCAGGTCACGCTCGACGCGGCCAAGCGATTCCATGATTGCGCCCAATTGCGCGCGCAGCTCATCGGCGAGCGTGGCCATGTACAGGTTCTTGGTTTCATTGGCGTCGCGCAACAGACGCTCCATGCGCTTGCGCTCGCTGATATCGACCAGCATGTTGATGCCGGCGATCACCTCGCCGTCCTCGCCGAGCAACGGCGTGGCGTAGGCCAGCACCGGGATCAGCGCGGCGTTGGGCCGTTCGACCAGGATCTCCTGGGCGAGGTACTCACGGCGGTGCTGCAGCGCGAGCGCCATCCAGCACTCGTCGTGGGTGATAGGCGCGCCTTGGGCAGAAAACAGCCGGTAGGAGCCGCAGAAGCGGTCGTCCTCGTGGTTCAAGGTCGGTGCCCGACCCCAGACGTCGGCCGCTTTCGCGTTGAAATAGGTGATCAGCCCCTGGGCGTCGCACGCGTACGCGGCGATTGGCAACCGGTCGAGCATGTCGCGGAACAGATCAGGATGCGGCCGCGCGCTCAGGGCGACGGCGGTGGTGGATCCGGGCATGCGGACTCCTTGGACGTGGGCCTCCTTGCCCCGGCGATCATCGATGCGTGGCGCTGAGTAGTGCTCACGCCACAGGGGGAGAGAATACGCCGCCGCCGGCCACCGGGGAGGCTTAAGCCAAGTCAGAAACGGGTCGACGCGGCCGCACCCTACGTGAGCGGCCGGGAGGTAGCGATGGCATTGCATCCGTGGTGCCCACGTCCTCTTGGTCGGCTGCGGCACAATCGCGGCATCGCCAACCGGTCAAGCCCCATGCACCTTTCATCGCTGCATCTGCATCCACTCAAATCTGCGGCTGTGGTTGATGTCGATACGCTCGACATCACGCCGCGCGGACCCGAAGGAGACCGGCGTTGGCTCGTGGTGGACGGCGACGGGCGCTTCGTCACCGCGCGTCAGCAGGCGGAGCTGGTGCAGATTCGCGCGCTGGCCGACGGCGACGGTTTGCGTTTGTCGGCACCCGGGATGCCGGCCATTGCGGTCGCAGCGCCGACGGCAGACGCGGCGCGCCTGCACGTTCGGATCTGGGACGACGCCGTCGAGGCATCGACTGCCGACGCCGGCGCCGACGCCTGGCTCAGTGCGTACCTGCAGCGACCTGTGCGGCTGGTGCACATGGACGCGCGCAGCGCCCGCCCGGTGGATCCGGACTACGGCGAGCCTGACGACGAAGTGAGTTTCGCTGACGGCTATCCATTGCTGGCGATCTCGCAGGCCGCGCTCGACGCGCTCAATGCCAAGCTGCTGTCGCCGATCCCGATGGCGCGGTTTCGGCCCAATCTGGTTATTGCCAACAGCGCTGCGCACGCCGAAGACGGCTGGCGCCGGGTGCGCATCGGCAGCCTGATGTTCGATGCGGTCAAGCCGTGCACCCGCTGCGTATTCACCACGATCGATCCTGCGACGGGCCGGCGCGACCCCACCGGCGAACCGCTGCGGACGCTCAAGACTTACCGTCGCTCCGCGGCGGGCATCTGCTTCGGCATGAATCTGATCCCCCGCAGCACGGGGCGCTTGCGCTTGGGGGATCACATCGACGTGTTGGCGTAACGATGGCAGGCGGCTCCATTCATCCGCGTTGCAACTTTCCCTGTGCAAGCCATCAGGCTGCGTCGATACAGTCGATGCTCGCGTGGCTGGATCGTCTGCAATCTGGTTGCGTGGCATGGCCCTGCGCAGAGGCCCGCGCCCTGCAACTTACGGTGCGCCTGCGGCATTCATGTCCATGTAGAACAGCTCCCACAAGTGACCATCCAAGTCCTGGTAGCCGCGCTGATACATGAAACCAAGGTCCCGGGTCTCGCTCGACGCGGTGCCGCCTGCGGCGAGCGCTTTGGCCATCAGCGCATCGACTTCGGCGCGGCTGGCCACGGCGATGGCGACGATCGCTTCGGTGGTCGTATGGGCGTCAGCGATCCGTTTCGGCGTGAATGTCTGGAAGAACGTCTCCACCAGCAGCATCACGAAGATGCTGTCGCCGATGATCATGCAGGTCGCGTTCTCATCAGTGAACTTGGCATCGAAGCGGTAGCCCAGTTGTTCGAAGAACGCGACCGAACGGGCGAGGTCTTTGACGGGCAGGTTGACGAAGATTTGCGTGGTCATGGGTATCCCTTAGGTTGGGTTGGAATGCGATTGTTGCGGGCTGTTTCAATACGACGAACCAGCGGGGCCGAAATCGACAGGCCCTCGAGGCACGCTACTCTGGCCCCCGCCTCTGTCATTGAGGGAGGATGAGCATGAAACTCACTGTGTGGATGGCCTGTGGGGTCGCCACGCTATCCCCCTTGGCCGCCGCGGAGGTCCCGACGCGGCCGGACTGGATGACCAAGCTGCGCGCGCGATGGCCGCGACCAATGCGAAAGGCCTCGCCATCGCCGTGATCGACGACGGGCGGTGGTCCATGCGCGCAGCTACGGCCGGCGCAACGCCGCCGGCGAGCCGCTGCAGACCGACACGATCCTGTACGGCGCGTCGCTGACCAAGGCCCCGTCGCGCACCTGGTGATGTAACTGGTCGACGAAGGCCGGCTCGAGCTCGACCGCCCGATCGTCGAAGTCCTGGCGCAACCGCGGCCGCCCTATCCCAGCGAAGACAAGTACGCGCCATGGGGCGACCTCGCGGGCGATGCGCCGGCGCCAACTCACGCCACGCATGCTGCTCACGCACAGCCCGGGCTTCGCCAACTTTGCGTTCCTGGAGCCCGAGCAAGCTGCGCATCCACTTCGCTCCCGGCAGCCGCTACGCGTACTCGGGCGAAGGCAACATCCTGCTGCAGGTCGTGCTCGAACGCGGTCTCGGCCTGGACGTCGGCGAGGAAATGCAGCGCCGCGTGTTCGACCGCTTCGGCATCAACAACACCAGCATGATCTGGCGTTTGCCGCGAACCTCGCCGACGGCTGGTACGCCGATGGCAGGTCGAGCCGCACGACGAACGCAGCACGGGGCGCGCGGCCCGGCTCGATAGACACCACCATCGCCGATATCGCGCGCTTCGCGGCCGGCTATGTCCGTGGCGAGGGTTGTCGGCGCGCGCCGCCGCCAGTTGGTGAAGCCACTACTGCCGATCACCACCGCCAGCCAGTTGCCGTCGCTGCCGCCCGAGTTGCCGATCAAGCTGCGCCGCGCCGACCTCGCCACCGGCCTCGGGGCCATCGTGTTCGACGGCCGGCAGGGTCCGGGCTTCATGAAGGGCGGGCACAACGACACCACCGGCCACACCTGGGTATGGATGCAACGCCGCAAGCGCTGCGTGGTCACGTCAACGACGTGCGCGCCGAACGCGCGTTCCCGCATCTAGTGACCTTTGCAATCGGCGAAACCCGCGCGCCGTGGAAATGGGAATACGGCCACGGCGCGCGCTGGGTTGACCGATAGTGGCGGCACTGAGCTAGCCCACCTCGCCTGCCTCGCGATCACAGCCGATTCGGCAGCGCCGTGTAAGGTGCGGCGGAGCCACCTTACGCCGACGCGCCCTTGGCGCGGGGAGCTTTCCCAGCAATGTGGTATCGACTGCGCAATGATTTTCAGCTGGCCATCATCACGTTGCTCGGTGTCTGCGCAACGATGGGCATTCTTCCGTTCGCGATCTATCGTTTCATCACGGGCGATCCGCTCGCCGGGTTGCTTGACATCGCGATCATGCTCAGCATCCTGGGCTCGGCCGCCTATGCGTGGCGCACCGGCAACACCCGGGTCGCGGCTTGGTTCAATGTTGGACTGTCGATGGCCGGGTGCGTAGCGGTGGCCCTGCTGCTCGGGCGGCCAGGCCTGTTTTGGATGTACGTGGGGGTGATGGCCACATTCTTGTTGCTGCGTCACGGCGAGGCCGTGGTGGTTTCCGCGGTGGCGTTTGCCGCGGTGGCGATCCATGGCAAGGCGTTTGCTTCCGCTATCGAGATGGGCATGTTCCTGGTCACGGCCTCGGTCACGGCGTTATTTGCGTTTATTTACGCCTACCAAGCCGAACAGCTGCGCGGCCAGCTGCAGACGCTCGCCAGCCGTGATCCCTTGACCGGGGCCGGCAACCGGCGCTCCATGGAGGAGGAACTGAAGTTGGCGATCGGGATGGCACGGCGCGAGCGGCGGCCTTGTGGACTGGCTATCCTTGACCTGGATCACTTCAAGCGGATCAACGACCGGTATGGTCATGCCGTGGGCGACCGGGTGCTGGTCGACTTTGTGGCCCAGATCCGCGGCGCCACGCGTCAGGTCGACCGGATGTTCCGTTATGGCGGCGAGGAATTCGTACTGCTGCTTCCAGGCGCGGATGCTGCCGCGCTGCATGTGATCGGGGACACCCTGCGGGCGCGCTTGGGCGATTCGCTGCACGTTCGTGGTGAGGTGGTCACCACCTCCATCGGGGCGGCGGAGCTGCATCCGGATGAGTCATCGGAAGCCTGGCTCGCACGTGCCGACGCGGCGCTGTATCGAGCCAAACACGAAGGCCGCAACCGCACCGTGGTGGACAACGGCGGTGGGGAAACTCCCCCCGGCGGGAGTGCTGTGTTGGACATGCCATCAGTGGCTGTGTAAATCGCACGATTGCTCTGAATACTGAGCTTGTTGGGTCAATGCAACCCCGTCGCCAACTGCCCAAAAAAGCACCGCCCCGTCCGGGGCGGTGCCGATTGCCATTAGCGCACCATCAACCCCTCATACACCACCGAGGTGATACCAGCGGTGCCGTGAGCGATGGAATGGGCCTGTTCGCGCAACGCCGCGGTGGCGACGTAACCCGTCAGGTAGGCAGTGGTGCCCTCGACGCGCACCGAGATGCCGGCGGCGTTGGTACCCATGCCAGCGGTCAGGGCAGCCCTGACGCGGTCAGTCAGCATCATGTTGGAGTTGGCGGGCACCGGAACCTGAACCACGGTCGCGCCCGGTCCGGGCGTGTTGACTACCACGGGCCGGGTGGTACACGCCGCCAGCGTGGCCGCGGCGACGATAGCAAGGGTGAGCAATTTGATCTGCATGGGATAAATCCTTCTGGTGGGAACACCAGGCGAGGGTCACAGGCCCGCAGTCAATTCAGGGTGATTTTGGTGCGTCGCGTCAACCGGAACCCGCAAGTTGGCATGCTAGAGAGGAAATCGCAGGGGGCGGTCCTCGTCGCAGTGCAGGGTTCGCGCGGCGCGTGCGGTGTCCTAGGCGATTTCCCATGAATCGTTGCCCGCACGGCGATCAATACCGGAACGGCGATCATCCTCGAAACGGATCAGCTGCCGTCGATCGTAGGTCACCCGGCGATCGGGGGTGGTGCGCCGGTCCACCGGGTTGTCCTCCGTTGCGGCGTCGGAGGCCCCGCCATCTGCTGCGCGGTCGGGCGATTGCAAGGCTTGCTCCAATCGAAGTCTGCCCAGTTCCAACCACTGGGCTTGAGGATCGGCGGCGGTCTTGGCGGTCATGGGACTAACACCGACGCGGCACGACACGGTGTCCCTAAGGCAACCACGGCGCCACTGCGCGGCCGCAACTCCACCCGGGCCCAAAGATCGGCCCGAGGCGTCGACGCCCGCGCTCCCGACTGCAGGTCCCGAAAAAAACGCATCCTAGCGTCAATAATCCACATGCAATCTTCCTCCGAAGACGGAGCCTGTGCGGCGATGCCCATACCCGACCAGTATAGATTTCGACAGCCCCGATACGGCGAGATAACCACGCCTTTTGTCGGGCCGACGGGTCCGGTTGGCGGTCAGTTGGCCTCTGCGGGTCTGGCAGCCAGCCTATATAAATAGCCAGCCATATAGCGGTCCCTGGCCCGCCCACCCTGGCCCCGCAGTCCAATGGAGAGCCGGGCGGCGCACTGCGGCATACTCGCCCCACGCGAATCCTCGCCACCACAAGCGGAATCCCCATGCGCCTTGCAGTCGTCCTCGCCATCGTCCTCGCTGCCCCCGCGGCGCTCGCCAGCCATGCGGCGCACGCCCGCGAACTCAGCTGCACGCTGACCTACAACATGTCCGGCGGTGGTGCGTTCTACAAGCGCTCCAGCGGCGATGGCGTGGTCAAGTGCGACAACGGCAAGACGCTGGCGATCGCAATCGAGTCCAAGGGCGGCGGCCTGACGTTCGGCAAGTCCACGATCACCAACGGCACCGGCAAGTTTGCCGGCGTGCATGACATCCGCGACATCATCGGTGGCTATGCAACAGCCGAAGCCAATGCGGGCGGTTCTTCCGCCTCCAAGGCCCAGGTGGTGACCAAGGGCTCCATTTCCCTGGCGCTGACCGGCAAGGGCACCGGCCGCACCCTGGGTGTGTCGTTCGGCAGCTTCATCATCTCCGAGCGCAAATGATTTGTTGATCGGCCGTGAGGTGGCACTTCGGTGGGCCTGATCAGCCCAGCGACGATCGCTCTGCGCAGTTCTCGCCGCTTGCTGCCAGCGCCCGCGTGGGGGCTTGCCGGCGGCCAATCCACGCAGTCATCGTGCGGATGGGGCTTCCATGAACGTTAAAGCCGCCGTGGTGGCCCTCATCGTCGGCGGACTCGCAGCGGCCGTAGGCAGCCAGTACTGGCCGCAACAGCGACAGGCTGCAGCCGCCAAGCCCGGCAGTAAGTCGGCGCTTCTGCTCCCCGCCGACGCCACCACAGTCCAGACCAAGCACTACCTGATTTCATCCACGGCCGCGCCCGCGCAGACCACGTTGGTCGCCAACGCGGTGGAAAGCCTGCATGGCGCCTACACAGCGTTCTTCCGTGGCCTGCTGCCGCGCGCCGAGACGCCCGCCAAGCTGCAACTGGTGCTGTACAAGAATCAGCAGCAATTCAAGACATACAACCGGAGCAGACCGTGGGCAGAGGCCTATTACCGGGCCCCGATCAGCCACGCCTACTATGCGCAGGGGGATGCAAATCCGTATCACTGGATGGTGCACGAGGCGACCCATCAATTGAACTTCGAGGTCGCCCACTTCCCGAAGGCGAAGTGGATCGACGAAGGTCTGGCGTCCTACTTCGGCACCAGCAAGATCGAGGGCCGGCGTCTACAACCGGGCGCCATAGATCCCAATACGTATCCGATCTGGTGGCTGTCGAGCTTGGCGTTGAGCGGCGATCTGCAGGCCGACATTAGCCAGGGCCGGATCATCCCGCTGCGAGCGCTGATTACCGATACGGGCCCTGCCATTGGTCTTAACGTCAACCTCTACTACATCGAGTACTGGAGTCTGTCCCACTTTCTGTTTCATCACGAACACGGACGCCACGCACGCAAATATCGCGAATTGATCGTCCAAGGCAGCTCGATCGAAAAGTTTGAAGCGTTGTTCGGTCCGATCGAGCAGGTGCAGCGCGATTGGTATCAATACCTAAGACGGAAAGTTGACGAGGTCAAACGTCCGCAGTGAATCGGTACGCGCCGTACGCGGCTCTCTGCCGTGCCCTTGAATGGTGATACGCCGGACGGTCCACCGCGAACGTGAGCACCAACAGTCGCGGTGCCGAAGTTCTCCTACATTCGGCTACGGGGTTTTTGCAAGCCACCGCGCCGTCCGCCACGCCTGTCGCTGGGCCGCATCCAGAAACGTCCAAGCCACGAATCGGCTTTGTTTGCTGCCTTGCGCCATCGCTACCTCGTGCACTGCGTTCGCTCCGGCCTTTTTCAATTGCCTGCGCACGTCGGCCAGATTCTCGGCCTTGGAGATGAGGCTACTGAACCAGAACACCTGCAGCCGGACGGCCGCGCTTTCTTTGATCATGCGACGCACGAAGGAGGCTTCGCCACCGGTGCACCACAGTTCGTTGGCCTGACCGCCGAAGTTCAACGGTGACGCCGCGTGCATTGCCTCCGGCTTGCCCAGGTTGCGCGACTTGCGCTGGCTGCCGCGCGCGGCGTCTTCGGCAGAGGCATGGAACGGGGGATTGCATAGGCTGACGTCAAAGCGCTCATCGCTACGCAGCAGCCCAGCGAAAAGCTGTCCGCGTGCGGTCTGATGGCGCAGTTCGATCGCATCGCTCAAGCCAGGATTGGCCTGCACGATCGCATCGGCCGCGCGCAGTGCAGTGAGGTCGATCTCCGAGCCGAGAAAGCGCCAGCCGTACTCGGCGCGCCCGAGCAACGGGTAAATGCAGTTCGCGCCCACACCGATATCGAGCGCGCGGATGGCACGCCCGCGCGGGATCACGCCGCCGTTGCAGTCGGCGAGCAGATCGGCGAGCCCATGCAGGTAATCGGCGCGGCCAGGAATGGGCGGGCACAGGTAGCCGTCCGGAATGTCCCAGTGCTGCACGCCGTAGTCGACCTTGAGCAGCGCTCGGTTCAATGCGCGCACCGCGGCAGGGTCGCTGAAGTCGATGCTCACCTGGCCGACTGGGGTGGTGACTACGTACGACCCAAGCTCGGGGCACTGCTCGGTCAGCCGCGCGAAGTCATAGCGGCCCTGGTGTCGGTTACGCGGATGCAGCGACGCACGCACGGCGAGGCTTCGCTTGGATCCGGGCTCGAATTTCGCTTTGAACTCGGGCTTAGTGCGGCGTTCTGGTGCGTCAGTCATCGGATAACCAAAAGCGACAGGTCGGCAAGTTGATCTTCTCAGCAGGATAGGCGTAGCGCGGCGCCGGCTTGAACCGTCTGCACGAGCGCCGTCGCCCCGCCCCGCCCTAGGATACGCAGCGCGCAGTTACCCCAGGTGCGCGAACGCGGTGCCGATCGCGCCTGCTTTCGACTCCCGCAACCTCAGATATCGAATGATCCACGACGTCCACGTATCCTTCTGCCGATGACGATCTGGGTGACGGTTTATGCCATCGGTGCCGCTCAGTCGGCGCTGCTGGCAGTGGCGCTGTGGCGACGCATGATCAACCCGGCAGGCAATCGGATGCTGGCAGCGTGGATCGCCCTGGTCGGCGTCGATCTGGCTATCAAGGCACTGTACTTGGATGCACCCAGCGCTGATCTGCTCAAGGCCTACCGTTTCGTCGGCCTGTTCCCGTTCCTCTACGGCAGCCTGTTCTTCCTGTATGTGCGCGCCTTGACCCAGGCACGCGCGTTCGGTCGGCGCGACCTGATCCATCTTGCCGGTTTTGCCGTCGTGCTGGTCTTCAGCGCCGAGCTCTTTCTGCTGGACCACGCGCAGACCGAGGCGTTGTTTGCGCGCGTGCTGGCCGGCGATCGTCCCGGCCGCAGCGGATTCTTCGATCTGGCACTGTTCGCCTACAGCCTGTCCTACGTGATCGCCGCGCTGGTGCTGGTGCACCGCTATCGGCGCCGGCTGCGCGAACGCCGCTCCGACGCGGACACGATGTCGCTGCGTTGGATCGATGCGATGGCCGCGTCTCAGATTGGCATCTGGTGCATCGCGACGACGCAATGGTCGGGCGCAATCCCGGGCGTCGATTACCATCTCATCTACGGCGCGGTGGCGGGATGGGTGTTCGTGATCGGCTATCTCAGCCTCGGCCAGCCCGCGGTCGTTGCGCAGGCGCCGCCTGCGGATGCGCCCGCCGCGTCCGATGCGGCGGTAGTGGATGACGCACGCTACCCCGCTGTGGAAGCGCGGTTGTCGACGTTGATGGCGACCGATCAGCTGTACCGCGAACCCGCCCTCACTGTGGGCCAACTGGCCAAGCGCAGCGGCTATCCGGAATACCTCGTGTCGGCGGTGATCAACCGACGCTTCAACTGCAACTTTTGGGACTACGTCAACCGCCAACGCATCGAGGCCGCGCGCGCCTGTCTTGCTGACGGCGACGACGCGCGCACCATTCTGGACATCGCCTATGCGTGCGGGTTCACTTCTAAAAGCACCTTCAACGCCGCGTTCAAACGCCAGTTGGACGCAACCCCCAGCGCCTACCGCCAGCGCCATGCACAGCGTGAGCCGGCATCAAGCCCGGCCGACGCCGAGCGATGACCTCGTCGCCGCTGTCGGGGCCACCCTGCCCGTCGCCGTGCGTCGCGCGCGCCGCACCGGCCAGCACCACCACAGTTCGCACACTGCCAGATTGATCGTCCAGCACAGCCAAGCCGCGGCGACATAGACGGTGAGAAACGGCCATTGCAGCACCCCAAGCCCGAAGCCCAGCAGCAGGCGCAAGGTCACGGCCGCGAACGTCAGGGCGATGCTGCGGCTCATCCAGCGCCGATGCCGGGGAATGTCGCGCGCTATCGCATGGCGGATGCCGATGGCGGTGCATGACAACCACAGGATGCCCAAGAGCGCGAAACCCAGCCCGCTGGCCGCCCCGCCCTGCGCGTGCATGGCGAGTGACAGACCCGAGGCGCCGCCGATCAGCACGGCCGCGGTGTAGAGCCATCCGCCCAGCCGATGCAGGCGCGGCAGTCGATCGCGCACTGCGGCGCTCAGCTGCAATGGCGCCAGCAGCAAGGCCAGGCCGGCGCCGAAGAAGTGCGCGGGCACGTCCCACCCCGAGATCGCGAACTGCACATGAAACGGATTGGCGGGCTGGAACCCGCGATACAGATACGTGAAGGCGTAGATGGCCACGGCCACGCACAACACGGTGAAAATCAGCTTGGCTGTCCAGCGCAACACGATCCACGACTTTGCCCACATCACCTGCCCCATGCGGTATCCAAGGCCGACAGGGTGCGTGCGGCTACATCTGCAGTCGTCCGATCCGGCGGAGTCGTACGCCAAAAATGCGGGCCGGCGGCGGCCGGACTGCGTGCCGGAGGTTTTCTCTCCCGGGGCGACGCCGGGGGCATACCGTCGAACCGCTGCTGTTTGTTACGACGCTTGGGTTTTCCATCGCGCGCCGCCCCGGCTTCGTCGCCGCATTTCCCGATCCGTCGCAACCCTCGCAAAACCCCCGCCACGGGTCGCTATGCTCGGCCGCAATCCATCCAGTCCTTCCGGGGAAGCACCGTGATCAAGAGCCTCTTCTTCGTTCTGCGCATCGCCATCCCCTGGCTGCTAGCGGTCTTCCTGGCCGGTGCGATCTGGGATGAGCTGCCGCTGCTCGGCGGCTTCGAGTGGCCGATCGTGATTGCGGGCATGGTCACGATGGCGCTCGTGGTTGCCGGGGCGTTCTCGCACCTCGGCCGGGTACGGCTGATCTCCGGGCGCATCGACAAGGAAGCGCTCGCCAATCGCCAGCGTCGGCAGGTGGAGATCCCGTTCGAGGCCGGCGAGGCGTTCGACCTGCTCGACGCAGCCATTCGCGAATTGCCGCGTATCGCGCAGGTCGAGAGTGCCCGCGACAGCCTGCAGATCCGCGCCAAGGTCGGCCGTCCCGACAACGAGGTCGAGCGTCCGGGTGGCCGCTGGAATCCGCTGTCGTGGTTCGGCGTGCCGCGCAACCAGATCCTCGCAACGGTCACGCCCAGTCACGACAGCGGCAGCGGCAGCGTGACGCTGATCTGCGAGCCCGAGAGCCCGGCATGGAGCGACTGGTTCCTGGTCGATGACGGCACCAACTTCGAGAACGCCGAAGCGATCACGCGCGCGATCAGCCGCCGCGTCGCCGAGCGCCGTCGCAACGAGAAAAGCGAAGCTACCCAGACCGCGACCGAGAAAGAACTCACCGTCGCCAAGCTCAGCCTGCTGCACGCGCAGGTGGAACCGCACTTCCTCTACAACACCCTGGCCAGCGCGCAGCTGCTGACGCGCAGCGACCCGCTCCGCGCCGAGGAGATGCTGGGGCACCTGATCCAGTACCTGCGCCACTCACTGCCGCGCACCGACGACGAAGTGTCCACGCTGGGCGCGGAACTCGAGCGCGCGTTGGCCTACCTGGAAATCCTCAAGATCCGCATGGGCGCGCGTCTGGCGGTGCAGGTCGATGTGCCCGAAAGCCTGCGTGGCATCGCGTTGCCGCCGATGATGCTGCAGACGTTGGTTGAGAACGCGATCAAGCACGGCTTGGAGCCACGCACCGCGGGCGGCACCGTGTGGATCCGTGCGCGCCGCAGCGACGACGTCGTAGCGGTGACCGTGGCCGACGATGGCGACGGCTTCAATGCCAAGACCAGCGGCACCGGCATCGGCCTGAAGAACGTGCGCGAACGCCTGCGCCTGGTCTACGGCAGCGACGCCGCGCTGGCGGTGGTGGCGAACTTCCCCGCCGGCGTCGCCGCGACGATCAGCGTGCCCGCGGTCGCGCCGGCCACGGCGAAAACCAACGAGTCCGAGCAGGCACGCCGCCATGTCTGATCCGACCTGCACCTGCGTCATCGCCGAGGACGAAGCGCTGCTGCGCGCGGCGCTGGTCGAGCAGCTCGGGCGCGCCTGGCCGCAGCTGCAAATCCTTGCCGAATGCGAGGACGGCGCCAGCGCGCTGGAGGCGTTGGCCGAGCACCGTCCGGACGTCGCCTTTCTCGACATCCGCATGCCGGGCCTGAGCGGACTGGAAGTCGCCGCTGCGGCCGCGCAAGTCAGCCCGCGCACGCAGATCGTGTTCGTGACCGCGTACGACCAGTACGCGATCGACGCCTTCGAGCGCGGCGCGATCGATTACCTGCTCAAGCCGATCACGCCCGAGCGTCTCGCGGCGACGGTGCAGCGCCTGCAAGCGCGCACCGGCAACAACGATGCCGACGCATTGGCCGCGTTGTTGCAACGTTTGACGGCCCTGCCTCGTGCCGACGCCGCCCCACCGCTGACCTGGATCACCGCCAGCGCCGGCCGCGAAACCCGCCTGATCCTGGTCGACGATGTCGCCTACTTCCGCGCAGACCACAAGTACACAACCGTGGTGACCGCCGAGGGCGAAGCGCTGCTGCGCACGCCGATCCGCGAACTGCTCACCGTGCTCGATCCGACCACGTTCAAGCAGATCCACCGCTCGACGATCGTCAACCTCAAAGCCATTGCCGGCATCGTCCGCGACGACAGCGGTCGCGGCACCGTGCGCCTGAAGTCGCGGCCCGAAACCCTGTCCGTCAGCGCACCGTTCATGGCGCTGTTCCGTCATATGTGATTGCCAGCGGCGATCGCCCCATTCCACCCGGCGCCCGGCGCCGTTCCTCCCCCCGAGGTGACTTGTGAACAAACTCATCGCGCTGTGCTCTTTTGCGCTCTCGCTGTACGGCTGCGATGTGGGCGACAGCACGTTCGTCCACCGTGTCACCGGTTACGGCGCCGACACCCTCTACAGCACGGTGACGGCGCAGTCCGGCGTCGCCCGCTTCGATTGCCTGAGCAGTGCCAGCGGGCAGTGCTACTACACACTGTTTCCTCGCGACTGCGCTGCGCCAAGAGCGCACGCATCTGCCGGCAAGCGCAGCGCGTACTGCGCGGCGCCGGTCGAGCGGTTCGTGGTCGCGCAGGGGGACAGTCGGCAGGTTCCTGGGCTGCCGCGCTTCCGCCCATGCGTAAGCGCGCAGGCCGCCACCCCGCGTCCGGATTGCGCAGTGCCAACGCCCGTGGCGGCGCTGTGAACTTTGCGATTATCTGGCTAGCTCGATAGCCTGCCTTGAGCCCCCTCCTGAAGGGCGTCGCGCACGACAAACTCCAACTCCGTGCGAGCCAGCAATCATGTTTTCCCTGATCCAGTCACGTCGTTGCGCGCAATCTAGCAGGCCGCCGCATGCCGGGATGCGCGCATTGCCTGCATGCGCGCTGCACTGACGTTGCGCATAGCGAACCCGGCGATCGGTATCGTTGCTACACGTCCGCCTGGAGCATAGCCATGAGGGAATCTCGAGCCACCACGCCACGCGACGGCGGCTGTCTGTGCGGGGCAGTTCGCTATCGATTGACCGCGGTGCGTTTCGATTCGGGCTATTGCCATTGCCGCCTATGCCGCCGCGCATCGGGCGCGCCAGCGCTGGTATTCGCGACGATGCCGCTGTCCGCACTAGAGATCACCAGCGGCATCCCGCGATCCTATCGCTCGACCAGCTTCGGCCAGCGCTGGTTCTGCGGCGACTGCGGCACGCAGCTGTACATGCGCGTGGACCGCGAACCCGATAGTGTCGACGTCACCGTGGCCTCGCTCGATGAGCCCGATGCGATCCCTCCGGCGTACCACATTTGGCACGCGTCGCGTATCGCGTGGTTCAAAACGCGTGATGCACTTCCGCGCTTCGATGCGGCAAGACCAAAGCCGGCCGCATAGCACTACGCTGCTTCATTGACCTAAGCGCTGGAGGCGAACACGCACGGCGTGTGTCTTTCTCCCCGCTCCCGGGCGCGTGGCATCCCGGATGCGATCGCGCCCACCGTTGAGGTAATGCGGAATCTGGCGTCCGAGTCTGCGGCAATAAAAAAAACGCCCCGGAATCCCGGGGCGCTTTCATTGCGAAGAAACTACATCAGGAGCCGATGAGCAGCGTCAATCCATACGCACTCAGGATCGGGTTAAGGCGCTGGAAGAACGTCTGCCGCTGTGCCGTTGGCACCGAGCAATTGTCGTTGCTACCAGCGGGCAAGTTGCCGCCCGATGTCACGCCCTGGCCCTGGCCCGCACCGGTGATCCACGAACCACCGGAATCGCCGCGACCCGTGCAGACGTTGGTCTGGGTGAGACCGTATACCGGGCCGACGTCGTAGTTGACCGTCACGTTCTTGGCGGTGATCGAGCCACATTTCCAGCCCGTCGTGCGACCGGACCGGCACAGCGACGCGCCGATGGCTGCTTCGGAGCTTCCGCGCACGACCGCCGCGTAGCCGTTCCACTGGCTGACCCACGGCCTCAACGTATGGCCGCTGCCGACACTGACCCACGCCCGATCATTGCCCGGGAAGCTCGAGTTCTGGAACGAGCCCACATACTGGCCGCTCATGGTGACGCTGTTGCCGACATTGCCACAATGCCCGGCCGTCACGAAGCCCTTGGCGGTGCCGCGCATGACCGAGAAGCCCACCGAACACAGCGAGGCATTGTTGACCACGTACTCATAGCCGCCGATCACGGTCGCGGTGGTTTGCGGCCGACCCGGCACGGTGTTGAAGCGCACGGTGTCGACGTCGGCACCGCTAATTGCGATGAAATCGACCGCGTTTTTCTGCGCCTCGGGCGCGACGCTGACGACGACGCTGTTGGTCATCGGATCGATGTGCCAGGAATGGACGCCGGTCAACGCTTTCTGCCGGTCAGCCGCGCGCGCCTGCACGGCATCTAGCCGTGCCATCGACGCTTCCAGATCACGCAGGCTGTGACGCACCTGCCGCGTTTCGACGCCGGCGATCGCCGCTTTGCTGTTGGCCGTGGTGGCGACAACATACTGGAAGGAGCCGTCGGCCTTACGCTCGATCCAGCTGCCAGCAAAGCTGCTGCCGAACTGGCGCTTGGCGACTGCTTCCTGCGCCTTTGCGGTGCGTTCGGTCTGCAGATATTGCGGAACCTGAGCCGGGAAAATACCCAGATCGCGTTGCATCGCGAACTGGAGTTGCGGATCGAACTGTTCGCCGGCGATGGCCGAACCGGTGGAAAATACTGCTACCGCCGCAACTACGACGGAGTAAAGGACAGTGCGCTTCAAAGACATGCTGAAAGTTCCCTATTCATGGACATGCTGGAATCCCCGAGATTGAGGACTGCTTTTGTTGAGCGACACCTGGCCTCGTGGAGCACTGGCATGGGGGGAGACCGGGCTGAGGGAGTCAATCGCAAACCCGAGATCGTATTTGTGACCGTAGTCACAGATAAATGTGCTGCGGAGCACCAAAACAGTGTGTTTGTAGTCACAACATCGAAATCTGCGGGATCTCCGTTCAACGCCTAACGGTGGGCGGCCAGGGAGGCTCGCTTGATCTTTGCCCACGCAGACCCCTTGCGAGCCGCAGGTCATGTCCAGATGTTTGCGTCATTCACCCCAGCCAGGCCTCTATGAATCACTTTTGCGCATGGGTCGTTGTTGCAATCAGCCTTTTAGCTGGCAGTGCCACAGCAGCCACCTCTGCCGACGATTTGGTTCGCGGCGCACGCGCCCGAACCACGCGCCCTGAGTCGTACGACGGATCGTATCGGCGGATTGCCTACCCGATGGGTGATGTGCCGGACACCACGGGCGTCTGCACCGATTTGGTCATCCGTGCGTACCGCAGCTTGGGTGTGGACTTACAAGTGTTGATCCACCAGGACATGGTGCGGAACTTCGCCGCCTATCCACGCACTTGGAATCTTCCGCGGCCCGACCGCAATATCGACCACCGCCGGGTCCCGAACATGCAGGCGTTTTTCAGGCGTCATGGGAAGAGCTTGCCGCCCAGTGCCACGCCTGACGCTTACGTTCCTGGCGACTTGGTCACGTGGATGCTGCCTGGCAATCTGCCACACATCGGAATCGTGTCCAATCAGTTCGTCAGAGGCACCCAGCGCCACAAGATTATTCACAACATTGGCCGCGGCCCGGTCGAAGACGACATTCTTTTTCGTTTCCCCATCTCCGGGCACTACCGCTACTTACCATGAGGGTGGCGGCGCTGTCCGTACCTGAGAGCTAGGCATCCATGCGCATCCCGCTTTTGCTTGCAGTCGTTTTGCTGAGCCAACCCGGATGCTCTGTCATGCCTACCACTGAAGCCGCGCGAGGGTCCCGACCCGCATTCAAGGGCATCGAGCTCTACAGCTGGCAGGATCCCGCCACCCAAAAGTGGCGTTTTGTGTTGCTCGCTGGCACCAACCGAATCAAGACGCCCGCGGAAATCATGGCGGGGCAAGCAGCAATTGGCTCGGTTGAAGCACTCAAGGAGCAGCTCTCGCGCCTTGCACCCGAAGAAAGCGTTTTTTGGCTTGTCCCTGACTCTCGGTTCGCGCTGCCACCCCCAGCGATCGTTGCCGGCATCGTCCGCCACGCCGCTGGCGTTGACGTCGCATTGAACATCGTCGAATGATCGGCTGACCCACCAGACCCAAGCCCGTTCGTTCCATTCACACGATGCAGTCGCGTTTGGGCAGGTGCCCCTTTTTTTGGCCTACCCGCCGAAGGCAAACTTCACCGCGGCATTGCAATGGATTTCTGTCGTATTGAACGTTGGAATAGCGACATCCTGTGGGCGGACAAGCAGCGGAATTTCCGTACACCCCAAGATCACGCCACCCGCGCCAGCCGATACCAGCTGTTGGATGATATCGACGAACACGCGCCGGCTTTGTTCGGTGACTTGGTTGTGGATCAACTCGGAATAGATTATGTCGTGGATGACTTCCTGATCAGCCTTCGATGGGGTTACCACCTCTACGCCACAGGCGGCTAAACGGTCGTGGTAGAACCGCCCCGACATGGTTTGCTTTACTCCCAGCAAGGCAACTTTCCTTAAGCCAGAAGCCTGAACGCATCTTGCGGTTTCTTCGACAATGTTGACGAATGGCAGGCCGGTCTTGGGTACAACCGCCGGTGCAAACCGATGTGCCCCATTGGCACACAACAGAAAAAAATCCGCGCCCGCAGCTTTCAGCCGCAGACCTTCGTCGATCAAAAACTGCTCTATCGCAGCGGAATCTGCGAGCGCGGCTCGCGAAGTGAAGTCGTACTGGTTCAGGCTGACAAGCACGATCCTCGCACTGTGCGCGCGACCGGTGCGCGCTACCGTCAGCTCATTGATGATCCGGTAGTACTCAGCGGTTGAGGCCCAGCCGATCCCACCGATTAAACCTATTGTCTTGCTTTGCATGCCATTCTCAATCGGGCGCCCATGGTCCGGGGAATTGCGAACCTTCTGTTGTCGACGCGGCCGGCATCTTACGACGATGCACGGTCTTGCACAGCACCCTCGTCACTGACTGTTCTGGGCTTCCCGGAACACCGCGGATTCAATCGCCAGTCCACCTGCGGCCGAAACAAAAGACCCACCAGATGGCGGGTCTTTTGCGAACGCTGCAGCCATAGCAGCCTTACTTGCGTACAGCCGGTTGGTGACCCTTCAACGCGTCTACTAACCCAGGCACGCCCGCGGCGCCGGTGGGCACACCTATGCTGGAACCTTTGAAGTCACCGATCGGCTCGGCACGGCCGCCCAAACACTGGCCAAGGAACCCTTCGGCCACGGCGTTGAACGCCTTGCTGTTTTCCGGTCGCTTGAAGCCGTGGCCTTCGTCGGGGAACAGCACGTAAGTCACCGGGATGTTGTTGGCGGTCATCGCCTTGACGATCTGATCGGACTCCGCCTGCTTGACGCGCGGGTCGTTGGCGCCTTGCCCGATTAGCAGCGGTTTAGTGATCTTGTCGGCACGGGTCAGCGGTGAGCGCTCGACCAGCCATTGCTTGCCGGCTTCGGTGCGTGGATCGCCCATGCGCTTGGCCAACTGCTCATAGAAGCTGGCCCAATAGGCAGGCACGGTGCTGAGCAAGGTGTTGAGATTGGATGGGCCGACGATGTCGACGCCGCACTTGAACGTCTCAGGGGTGAACGTCAGGCCCGCAAGCGTGGCGTAACCGCCGTAGCTGCCACCCATGATCGCGACTTGGTCTTCGGTGGTGACGCCCTTACCGACCGCCCACTGCACGGCATCGAGCAGGTCGTCATGCATCTTGGCCGCCCACTCGCCGTTGCCGGCATTGGTGAACGCCTTGCCGAAACCGGTGGAGCCTCGGAAGTTCACCGCCAACGAGGCGTAGCCGCGGTTGGCCAGCCACTGCGCGTAGCCGCTGTAACCGTAGCTGTCGCGGGCCCACGGACCGCCATGCACCAACAGCACCATCGGCACCGCCACATCGGCTTTGCCATCGTTGTTGCGGTCGGCGCTTTTCGGCAGGGTCAAGTAACTGACGAGGGTCTTGCCATCGCGCGAGGTGATCTCCTGCGGCCACTGCGGCACCAGCGGCTTGCCTTCGAGCGCCGGGCGCGCGGAGAACAGCTTGGTCAGCTTGCCGCCGGCGGCTCGGTCATAGCGGTAATAGACCACCGGCGCTTCGGCCGCCGAGTACGTGACGATCCAGGTCTTGTCATCGGTGGTACGAGCGTTGACGCCGATCTCGCCAGGGCCGATCGCCTGCAGTTTCTTGAGGTCGCCGGCGATGGCCGGGTTCAACGCGGTCCATTCGTCGCGCAGGTAGTCGACCGCGGCGGCTTCGACCACGCCAGTGCGCGGGTGGGTAAGCGCATTGCCGATGTCGGCGCGGGCATCCTCGAACACCAGGGTGCGTTTGCCCGTGGCCACGTCGATCGCGTACAGCGCGGCGGTGTCGCGTTCGCGCGAATCGATCATGTACAGCGTCTTGCCGTCCGTGGTGAGGCCGGACGGCTGAGTGGTGAGCGAATCCTCGAACGGAATGTCGGAGTACTTCTTCCAGCCGCCCTTGCCATCGGGCTGCAGGATGTCCTGGCCGCCGTCGGGGCGCGCGCGGGTTGTGTAGCGCACCTTGAACGCATCGTCGGACAAATAGCCGCCAAACTCAGCATCGTTCTTTTGCACCATGGTGCGCTTGCCGCTGACAAGGTCGACGCGGTACAGGTCGTGCCACTTGGGGTCGCGGTCGTTCATGCCGACCAGGATCGAGCCGGGATTGGCGTGGCTCGCACCCTGGAACTGCGCCGTGGTCTTGGCGAACGGAGTGAGGTCGGTGGTCTTGCCGGTGGCGATGTTGACGCTGAAAAGGTGGAAGTCCTCGTCGCCGCCGGTGTCGCGCAGGTACAGCATCGTGCCGGGCAGGTACGACCAGAAGTAGTCGCGGATGCCGCGCGTGGTGTCGCGCGTGATCGCGCGTCCGGCGGTGGGCTGATCGATCGGCGCGACCCAGACGTTCATGACGCCATCAACCGGGGCCACCCAGCTCAGGGTCTTGCCGTCGGGGCTGATCATCACGGACGCGCGCTCGGGATTGCCGAACAACGCATCGCGCGGAATCAGCTCGACATCGGCGATGCGCTGCGCCGCGGTGGGCGCGGCCTGCGCCAGCGCTGCGGACATGGACAGCACCAGGGCGAGGCTGGCGATGGGGACAAGTTGGTTGTGCATGCGAACTCCATGAGGGAAAGACGTCCGGGCCAGCGACCAGCCCACTGCGGGTAAGTAGATAGGGATTGCGCGCACCACGCACAGGCCGTTGGTCAGGGGGAGGACTGGCGGACGGCGGTGGGTCGCGCCTGTTGCGTTCGCTGGCTGCGACCCCAGGGCGAACCCGGGTTTGCTGCGGTCCTTGTGTGCGTTGCGTTGAAGCGGGACCCGGCTTCTCTGCTGCTCATCCGGCGATCGCTAGCGCCGGACCAATGCGAGTGACGCCCCCAGGTCGCACGGACGGCCCAGCAGGAACCCTTGGCCCCTCTGAATGCCGAGCTCATGCAACGTGTGCCATTCCTCTGGGGTTTCGACGCCCTCCGCCACGACCTGGCTGCCCGTTTCCCGCGCAAACAGCACCATCGCCGACACCAACGCCCGGCGTGACAGGTCGGTGTCGACAGAACGCGTCAGGGCCATATCGAGTTTGATCATGTCCGGCGCCAGCCGGAGGATGTGGCGAAAACTGGCGTAGCCCGCCCCGGCGTCATCGATCGCGAGCTTCATGCCTTGGGCCCGCAATGGCGCCAGTGCCGCGGCGATCTGCGCGTAGTCGTCGATGAGCGAATGCTCGGTGACTTCCAGCACGATCCTCGATAGTGAGTACGGCGCAAACGCCCCGGGCAGTTCGCCGCTCAGGATGGTCGCGGGCGAGGCGTTGACGGAGAGGTAGATGTCCTGGGGCAGCGCGTCCAGCGCCTTGAGCGCTTCCTCGAGTGCCGTCACTTCCAGGCGCACACCCAGTTGGACCTCAGCGGCTTCCTCAAACCAAAGATCGGGCGCGCGATACGGCAGCGGCGAGAACCGGCTCAATGCCTCGAAGCCCAGCGGCCGCGCCGCACCGAACTCCCAGATCGGCTGCAGTACGACCTTGAAGCCCGCGTGGGCGATCACGTGTTCTATGCGCTCGAATTGATCCATCGCCCGGCGTTCCTGCTCCTTGCGGCGCGCCAGCTGGCCCGCCGCCATCTCGGCGAAGACCCGCATCACCCCGAGGTCGCGGTCATTGAGCGACGGGTTGGCGTGCGGGCTAAGGCAGCAGAACATGCCGAACACCTCGCCGTCGGGCAGGCGGATCGGCACGCTCATGTGCGCGCCCACCGCAGCGCTTATCGGCATCGCCTTCGCCAACGGGTGGTCCGCGGTGTCGGCCATCAATTCCGGCAGCCGTCCTTCCAGAATGTGGCGGCAGTAGACGTCGTCGAGCGAGCGGGAATCCCCGACCTTGATCAGCGACTCAAGCCCGGGCGCATCGACTTCGCGAAACACCGAGCGCCCGTCGACGAATTCCGATATGTAAGCGACCTCCATCCCCAGATGCTTGCGGATGGACGCCAGCGCCAAGGCGATCGACTCCGGATCGTCGCCATCTACGGGCAGCGCGAACTTGCCGGGCATTCGTAGCTCCTGGGTTGGCCGCGCGGCGCGGAAGCTCAGGCTACTCCAGCGGCGGGCATCCCACGTGCCCACGAGCGACGGTCCCGCAAGATCTTGGCGATGGCCAACGGGGCACCGAAGGCGTAGATGAAGTCTGCCCCGGCAATGATCGACGCGTGCCCTGTGGCGCGCGCGGCACCGCCATGTCCCGCAATCAGCCCGAGCCGGCGAGTTTCTGCCGAACGCACCGATCAGAACGCGCACACCGCGATCCGCGAGGGCAGCCGCCATCCACTGGCGCTACCGGTCTTACGCGCCGGCTGGGCTACGGATCGTCTACCGAATATCAGCGAGGTACCCTTCACCGAAGCGTTGCAGCGCCGGCGCGAGAGCCTCGAGCAACTCGACATCGACCGGGTTGATCGGCAGCGGTGAGAAATCAAAATGGCACACACTGCCGAACACGCGGCCGACATCGTCGACCAGTGGCACCCCGCAATAGGACCGCACCTGCGGCCGCTTGGGATGCCCTGCAAGACGCGCATCGGCGAGCGAGTCCGGCGTATGGAAGACACCGCCACTGTCGCGAACGAACACGCAGTACGACGCCATGATCGGAATGTCATCGGTGCGCGTAAGCTCGGGGCGCTCGCGGTCGTAGAACTCCACGCTGTGCAGCGCCTCACCGTCGAACAAATACAGCGAGGTGAATCGGTGCCCGCTTTGGCCGTTTAGGTAGATCAACGCTTCGCGTACCGCGCCGCGCGCCAGCATGGCCTTTACCTCGCGTAGGGCGACAAGCGTGGACACGGTTCAGGGCCTTGGCAAAAAAGCCAGTGTAACGATGCAACTGGCATCGGAGTGCATGTCGAGGCGACACATGCCTTCATCCGACGGACCGCAGGTCCGCCCATGCCCAGGCGCTGGTTGCTCACTGGCCGCGGCTTGCTGTCGGAGCTGTTGAACCCACGCGACGATAAGCGGGGGAGCGTCGATCGCCTGATTAAGCCGAACCACGAAGCGGTTTCGGCTTGAATGAATTGTTAGGCCGCATATGACGCAGTCTCGATCATGGTTAGATCGTCCGCTAGGCCCTCGTAGCGGCGGCGCCATTTTGTTGGGCTCCGGCGCTCTGTTCTTT
>JAYSZI010000087.1:0-3003 GCA_043738095.1 Lysobacter sp. | reverse complement strand
ACGTCCCCGGAGGGACGCGTCGCAATTCAGAACGCCGCGGTTACGACGGAAGAACGGTAACCGAGTTCTAATCCGAGTGTCGCAATTGAGTTGGCCGACCGCATGGCGGTAAACGATGGCTGCAGCTATCTTGCTCCAGAAAAGATGAACCCGTCAGTGCGAGATGCATTCGGCGCCATTCCATACACATAGCCCGCCGCAGCGTCGTAGTAGGCGACCCCCGTGAGCGTACTCGTTCCGAACAAGCACCCTCCACCGTTGAATCGGACCGAGAGGTTGAACACGTTGACGGAGCCGCGTGGTGTCACGGACCCGCTGAAGGAGCAACCTGGGACCGCACCGGAGAGCACCCCATTTGTGCTGACTACAATTGATGCACCTTGCCAACCAGTAGAGGAAGCCACCATACCGCTGTATGTACCGGCCGCGGCAAATGTCGAGGCGGGCGACTCATATGTAGGATCGTAACTAGCGCTGTAGGAGGCGCTTCCCAATCCGGAGGTCAATACTCCCGTAAGCAGCGTGTGTGCATCGTGCGCCTAACGTTTGACATGAGGGGTGCACAAAAGGAGCAGCCTTTTGGGCATCCCCTCGATGGAAGGGTTAGGCATCACTGCGGACGGCACTAGAGATCAAGTGGAGCCGTTTGGGCGACGGCTTCTGGTTGATGCTTCCAGACGTCCGAGGAATCTATATACAGTTCTATGGTGTTGCCATCAGGGTCTTTGCAGTAGATGGATTTGCTCACCCCGTGATCGCGGGCAACAACCTCGACGCCTGCCGCTTCGAGGTGCAGCTTTGCCTCGCGGAGTTCGTCGAGGAGGTGTCCGATCTTGAAGGCGACGTGGAGGAGCCCTGGAGAACCTGGAGGCGCATCCGGCGCATCGTCGCCGATCGCTGCAATTGCAAAGTCGTGATGGTTGCCCAAAGTAAAAAAGGTCATCGATTTCGACGGCCATCGAGCTGCAATTGGAAGCTTGAGATGCCCGTTGTAGAAGGCTTCGGCGCGTTCCTGGTTGCGCACCTTGATCACTACGTGCCCAAGTGAATGGATCTTCATATGTACTCTCTTGGAGTGAAACGGAAGTCGCTACGGTTGCTGAAGGGTGGACGCCGGAATCATGTGTCTTGTGATGCCTAACGAAAAATGGGGGACCTAACAGGCATGGAATGCATGCCGTCACTTTCAAGACGTTTGCGAGAAACGGCGTTTAGAAACAGCATCACTGTGTATGGAAATGGCACCTAAGACAGTTCGCAGAAGCGTACCCGCATGCTTAGAGACAGTCTAGTAACCTGGGATCATCGGTCAGATCAGTCAAGAAGAGCTGGCTCGGTTAGTTGAGACAGATTTCCGGGTTTTGTAAGTGAAATCCCTGCGATGGCGGGTTATCCATTGGCCGGCGGCCAGCGGTAACCCGAATGTCGTTCAGGCTGCGTTCTCTAAGGGTTGTTGGCTGAAGTATGCCTCGTCGGGGGTTCGGTCGCCCAGCGCGGTGTGCGGTCGGCGGCGGTTGTAAAACTCCAGATATCGTCCGACACCTGCTTTGGCCGCGCTGACACTTTCGTAGGCGTGCAGGTAAACCTCTTCGTACTTGATCGAACGCCACAGCCGTTCCACGAACACGTTGTCGCGCCAGCAACCGCGGCCGTCCATGCTGATCGCCACGCCGTGGTCATGCAGCATCGCCGTGAACGCATCGCTGGTGAATTGCGAACCCTGATCGGTGTTGAAGATTTCTGGTTCGCCGTAGCGGCCGATGGCTTCCTCGACGGCCTCCACGCAAAAGTCCGCTGTCAGCGTATTCGACACTCGCCACGCCAACACCCGCCGCGTGGCCCAGTCCATGACCGCCGCCAAGTACACGAAGCCACGTTGCATCGGCAGATAGGTGATGTCCATCGCCCAAACGTGGTTGGCCCGCTCGATGGTGAGATGGCGCAGCAGGTACGGGTGGATCTTGTGGGCCGGATGCCGCTTGCTGGTATTGGGTTTGCGATACAGCGCCGCGATGCCCATTTTCTCCATCAACGTGCCGATGTGCAGTCGACCCGCGGCGGGATGCCCTTCGCGCCGGAGTATCTTGCTCAACTGCCGCGCCCCGAGAAAGGGGTATTCCAGGTGTAGCGCGTCGATGGCGCGCATCAGCGCCAGGTCCTTCTCTGACGTGGCCATCGGCAGGTAATACACGTTCGCTCGCGAGATCTCCAGCAATTCCGCCTGCCGCTTTACCGACAGCGGATGATTCTTGAGGATCATCGCTTTGCGCTCGCATCGCCGACGCGACCGAGCGCGACTTCCAAAAAATCAACTTCCAATGCCAGTTGCCCAATCTTGGCCTGCATCTCCTTGGCACTCGGACCCTGCTCCGCGCCGCGCTTCTCACCGGGCGACAGGAACACGCCGATGGCACCTTCCAGAAGTTGCGTCTTCCATTGCGTGATCTGGCTGCCGTGCACGTCGTATTTCTCAGCCAGCTCCGCCAGCGTCTTGTCGCCCTTCAATGCCGCCAAGGCCACCTTCGCCTTGAACGCCGCCGTATGGTTCCGTCTCGGCCTTCTCATTGCACTGCTCCTTTGCGGGCGATATCCTCGCCCATTCGAGCAGGTACTTCACCTAAACGCCAGTCTCATTTTCCCGAGCCAGCTCTGTTGGGCCGCATCATTCGCAGCGGTACATAGGTTGCTGGTGGCTGTGTGGCTGGGCGCGTTCGTGGCGTGTCGTCGGGCTGCGGCGATGCTTCCGATGGGTGGCTACGCTGAGCGGTGGCGTCCGTTCCGCGCATGTCGCGTTCCGGCGGTGCTTCCGCAATCCTACCGGCACAGCTTGCCCGGTTGCCGCGCGCACTGGCGCATCGGCTGCCGGGCGCGCCGTGCTCGCGTTCATCCCCCCCGGCTGACAGTTCTCCAACGTGCCCGGATACCCGAGTGACGCGCTCCCATGGGTCGCCACTACAACCGACAGCGGCAAGCTGCGCATTGTCCGCACGGGCACGCAACTGC
>JAYSZI010000086.1:0-63933 GCA_043738095.1 Lysobacter sp. | reverse complement strand
GCGGGTGTCAGTGACCATGCGGTCGAGGTTGCCGCGGCACAAACCATTCCACTGGGTCGCCGCGCGGGTGACGCCGCCGCGGTAACGCGGCGCGCCCGGGGCCAGTTCGACCCGCGCCATGACCATCGCCGCGGCGCCGCAACCCAGGGTCAGGGTAGCCAGTTCATTGCGGAACTGTTCCTCGGTGACGTCGTCGGAGGTCAGGCGCTCGAGAGTCTTCTCGTAGGCCAGGCCGGCGGTCTCGCCGTCGACGATCAAGGCGTAGTCGATCTCGCCGCGCTCGATCATGCGCGAGGCGATGTCCATGCCGTTGATAAAGGCCAGGCAGGCGTTGGTGACGTCGAAGTTCTGGCACAGCTCGGACAGGCCGAGATTGCCGCTGACGATGCTCGCGGTGGACGGCTCGAGGTAGTCGCGACTGACCGAGGTGTTGACCAGCAGGCCCACGCGATCCGGCTCGATGCCGGCGTCCGCCAGCGCTTTGACCGCAGCCAGCGTGGCGACGTCGGAGGCGAGCACGTTGTCGTCCCACATGCGCCGGCTTTGGATTCCGGCGATGTCCTTGAGCACATTGGTTCGGATGCCCAAGCGATCGAGTGTCGGCTGCAACCGCGCATTGATCGCATCGGTGCTCAGGCTGTGTGGAGCGTCGATGTGGGCCAGGCCGGCGATGGCGACGTGTTGGAACAGCATGGGCGGCAGACCGGGACGTAAGAACTCAGCAGTTTAGCGGCTTTGCGGGCCGTGCCGAGCTGAGCCTCCTAAGCCGGGTGACTTGTTCAGGGGCTAGTCGGTGAGGGGCGGCTGCGGTAACGCGGATCGCTCTGGACCCGACAGCGCTCGGGGGAGGTCAAGCGCTTCCGGCGGTGGCGGTGCGGGCACCACAACGCCAAGCGGCGAAACGCTGCTCGCCGTTGTTCGGGGCGGCCAACGGCTGGATGGTGTCGGCTTGCAGGCCGGGCGCTTCGTTGCGGGCCAGGGTTTCGAGCTCCTCACGCACGCGCAGGTCGTTGCGTTCGTAGAAGCCGAGGCTGTCCTTGACCGATACGGTGACCTCGCCCCGGCGCACGCAGCCCGTCGGAGCGCCACCGGCACTGATCACCCGCACCGCGCTCGCGCCGGGCGCCATATGGACCCAGGTGCAGCCAGTGGCGAGAGCGGCGGAAAGGACAGAGGCAAGGACGGGGCGCATCGGTCGCTCTCTTAGAAACGGCAGCCCGATTGTGGACCGGGCCGCCGTGGCTGGGCTGAACGGAAGGGTGTCCGTAGATCCAACGAATAGATGGCGCGTGATCCGTGCGAACGCTGGACCGGTCTACTGTTGGCGGGACTGGCATCGCGATGTGCCGCTACTTCGCGGTGTTACAGGACATCAACCGCGAGCGACGGCATTCCTCCCTTCGCGACGCAGGCCGTCGCGAAGGGAGCGCACTTAGCGACGTGCGTTTACTCGCCCGACTTGTCGGCAACTTTGTCCCCGACCGGCTTTCCATCGGCATCGAGCACCTGCACCGGGCCCAGCTTCAGCGCGCGCACCGGCGCTTCGATCTGCTTGAGGTCGCCGACCACAACCCAGGTCAACGCGTTCGGATCGATCGCCTTGGCGGCGGCGGCGACCTGCGCCGGAGTCAGCGCTTCGATCTCGGCGTTGCGGCGCGCCACGTAATCGTCGGGGCGGTCGTAGCGGACATTGCCGACGATCGTGGCGGCGATCGCGGCCGCGGTTTCATATGCACCGGGCAGGCTGCGGATCTCGTTGGCCTTGATCTTGGCGATCTCGGCGGCGGTCGGCGGGGTCTTGCCGGTGACGTAGTCACTGACCTCGCGCTGGATCTCCTTGAGCGAGTCGGCGGTCTTGTCGATCTGCACCGGCGAGACGGCGAGCCAAGGGCGCTGGCCGATCGCATTGCTCAATGAGGTGCGGGCGCCGTACGACCAGTGCTTGTCCTCGCGCAGGTTCATGTTGAGGCGGGCGGTGAACGAGCCGCCGATGACCTCGTTGGCCATGTCGAGCTGGGTCGCGTTGGCGTCCTTGGTCGACGGCATCAAGTGGCCGGCGTAAATGTTGGCCTGCACCGCGCCGGGCTTGTCGATCAGGAACACGCGCGGCGCCTTCGGCAGCGCGACCGCGGTCACGGCGACGCCGGTCTTGCTCGCGCCCTCGCCTTTCCAGTCACCCAGGTGCTTGTTGAGCAACGGCACGATCTGCGCGAGCGTGGTGTCGCCGACCACGACCAGGGTCGCATTCTCCGGCCGCGCCCAGTCGCGGTGGTAACCGACGAGGTCGTCGCGGGTCAGCGAGCCGATCGAGGCCTCGGTGCCGCTGCCGGTGAACGGGATCGCGTAGGCGTGGCCGGCGCCGTACAGCAGCGGCGGCAGCACGCGCAGGGCGGCGGTGTTCGGGCTGGCCTTCTCCTGCTGGATCCCAGCGATCCAGCTCGCGCGGATGCGGTCGATCTCGCCCGCATCGAAGCGCGGGCGTCGCAGCATGTCGGCGAACAGCGCCAGGGACGGATCCAGCTGATCCTTCATCGCCGACAGGTAGGCGCTGCCGCCATCAAGGCCGGCGCCGGCACCGATGTTCGCGCCCAGCGCTTCGGCGCGGTTGCCAAAGCCGAGCGAGTCGTATTGGCCCGCACCTTCATCGAGCATGCCCATAGTGAAGCTCGAGGTGCCGAGCTTGCGGCCTTGGTCGGCCTTGTAGCCACCGTCGAGCAACAGGTTGAACTGCACCACCGGGATGTCATGGCGCTCGGCCAGGATCACCTTGGTGCCATTGCTCAACGTCGCGCGTTGCAGCCTCGGGAACTTCAGCTCCGGATAGTCGCTGGGCACCGTCACGCCAAGCTTGCGGTCGACCTTGCTGGCGACGGTGGTGTACTTCGCATCGACCGGCGGCAACGTCAGCGACGCCGGCGTGACCGCGGCATCTTCGACCAGCGCCGTGCGCTCGCCCGGCGCCACCACGAGCGTGTGGTCGCCCTGGCTCAGCCACTTGCGGCCCAGCGCCTTGAGGTCGGCGGGCGTGGTCGCATCGATATTTTTCAGGGTGTCGCGGAAGCAGCCGGGGTCGCGCATATAGACCGCGCATTCGGCCAGTACATCGGCCTTGCCGCCGAAGCCGCCGATGCGCTCGACGCCACGCACAAAACCGGCGCGCAGCACCGTCTTGGCCTGGCTCAATTCGGCTGCAGTCGGGCCTTCCGCGATCAGCTTCTTGAGCTCCTCTTCGATGATCGCCTCGACCTTGGCCGGGTCGACGCCCTGCTTGACGTCCGCGGTGATGACGAAATTCGAGCCGAGTTGCGACGCATAGGCCCCTGCGCCGACGCTGTCGACGAGCTTGTCTTCGTGCAGCAGGCGTTTGTCGAGGCGCGAGCTCTTGCTGCCGCCAAGCACCTGCGCCAGCAGCTGCAATTGGTCGGCGTCACGCGTGCCGGTTTCAGCCACGTTCCACAGGCGGTAGACGCGCGGCTGCGGCACCTTGTCGGCCATCACCTCGCGGGTGGACGCGCTGCGCTGGGCGACATTGATCTTGGGCTGCGCCATCGTCGGCGATGCCGGGATATGGCCGAAATACTGCGCAGCCTTGGCCTTGGCAGTGGCCACGTCGATGTCGCCGGCCAACACCAGCACGGCGTTGTTCGGGCCGTACCAGGTGCGGAACCAATTCTTGACGTCGTCAAGCGACGCCGCGTTCAAGTCGGCCATCGAACCGATCGTGCTGTGGTGATATGGGTGACCGACCGGGTACATCGCCTTGCCGAGCTTGTCCCAGACCTGGCCATACGGCTGGTTTTCACCCTGGCGCTTCTCGTTCTGGACGACGCCGCGCTGCTCGTCGAGCGTCTTCTGGTCGATCGCGCCGAGCAGGTGGCCCATGCGGTCGGATTCCATCCACAACGCCATGTCCAGCGCGGTGGTCGGCACGTTCTGGAAGTAGTTGGTGCGGTCGGAATTGGTGGTGCCGTTCATGTCGGTCGCGCCGACCAGCTCGAACGGTTCGAAATACTCGCCCCGCGCGTTCTCGGAGCCGTTGAACATCAGGTGCTCGAACAAATGCGCAAAGCCGCTGCGGCCGGCCGGTTCGTCCTTGCTGCCGACGTGGTACCAGACGTTGACGGCCACGATCGGCGCCTTGCGGTCGGTGTGCACGATCACGCGCAGGCCGTTAGGCAACGTGAACTGCTCGTAGGGAATGTCGACGGCGACTTTCGATGCCGCCAAGGCAGGCGCGGGCGCAAAGGCGAAACCGCCGATCGCGGTGGCCAGGGCCAAGGCAAGCGCAGCAGCGCGCGGACGGACGGCGCGCATCGGAAAGGCTGAGGACATGGAGCACTCCTGGGTCATGGGCCGGGTGTCGGACGATCCTGGCAACCCCCGATCCTAGCCGCTGCAGCCGACGGGGGCACTAGGCCACAAGTCCCAAAAGCCGCGCCTTGCCGGCATCCCGGCGATGTTGCAACCGTTTTTCCAGCGGCTGGCTGTCATCCCAGCGAGTACTGGCACCCCTTGATTGGCGGTTGAACGGGCACCCTCACCCAATGCAAACGACGCCGGACACCCGTTCACTACACTGCGGACTTCCTGTCGTGATTGGTGCCCCCATGCCCGTCGCACCCGCCCACTGCCTCGTCACCGGCGCCAACCGCGGGCTCGGTCTCGAGTTCGTGCGCCAGCTGCTTGCACGCGGCGCGCGCGTGGTGGCGACCTGCCGCCATCCGGCGCGCGCGCATGCGTTGAACCAACTGACCGGCGAGTACCCCGGCCGGCTGCACGTGCTGCCGCTGGACGTGGCCGATCCGAAGTCACACGCCGCGCTCGCGCGCGAATGGCCGCTGGTCGTGGACAACCCCGAAACCGACCGCATCGATCTGCTGATCAACAACGCCGGCGTGTTGCATTCGGGCGAGCGCTTCGGCCAGGTGACGGCGGCGCAGCTCGACGACAGCTGGCATACCAACGCCAGCGGCCCGTTCCTGCTGACGCAGGCGCTGGCACCGCAGCTCGCCGACGACGGCAAGGTCGCAAATATTTCCTCAGGCTGGGGTTCGATCGCCGAGCTTGAGGCGTTCCGCACGCCCAGCTACGCGATCTCCAAGGCCGCGCAGAACATGATCACCGCCTTGCTCGCGCATGCGTTGGGCGAGCGCGGCATCGTCGTGCTCGCGCTCAGCCCGGGTTGGGTGCAGACCGACATGGGCGGCGCCGGGGCAGACCTGACCCCGACCCAGGCCGTGGCCGGTCTGCTGGCGGTAATCGACGGCGCGACCATGGTCGACAGTGGCCGTTTCCTCGATCGCCACGGCCAGGCCGTGCCTTGGTGAGCCGCTGCGCCACGGGAAGAACTCTCAGCGTGCTGAGCACATCTGTGCGCTACGACCGCGGCTGCTGCGGCAACGTCGATGCGGAGCAATTCCCGGCACGACCATCGCCCGCGGCCTCGATTAGCCGCATGCTCGGCGCTGCTGCTACCAAGACCGCGAGCCATCCATGTTTGATGTGATCCTGTTCCAACCGGAGATTCCCCCCAACAGCGGCAACGCAATCCGCCTGTGCGCGAATACCGGCGCGCGCCTGCACTTGGTTGAGCCGCTGGGTTTCACCCTGGACGACAAGAATCTGCGGCGCGCGGGACTCGACTACCACGAGGTCGCCACGGTGCAGGTACATCCCGACCTTGACACGGCGCTGGCCGTCATCGAACTGGCCAACGGGGTGACGCCTCGGGTGTTCGCGCTCAGCACCCGCGGCACCGTCCGCCACGACCAGCCCGCGTATGCGCCCGGCGACGCGTTCCTGTTTGGGCCCGAGACCCGCGGTTTGCCGGCCGACGTACTCGAGCGTGTGCCGACGGGCCAATGCATCCGCCTGCCGATGCGCCCAGGCAATCGCAGCCTCAACTTGTCAAACGCGGTGGCGGTAGTGGTTTTCGAGGCGTGGCGCCAGCACGGATTCACCGGCGGCGGCTGATGGGTAGGAGACGCGCAGCGGACTCCGCCCCGCTGCGGCCGGAGCGGAGCCCCGGGCTAGGGGGCCTTTGGTGGGACAGACCTGCGGGCAAGACTAGACCGGTGCGATGACGCCGGGTTCCGGCTCATCGTGCGGTGGCGGATTCAGGGCGGCCCTCATTTCGCGCGACAGAGTCTGCTGCAGGTCGACGGCATGGTGATGCCGTCGGCACTGGCTCGGTCCGGCGGTGGCGTCTCCAGCGTCACGTTTGCGCTCGGGCGCTGGAGGCGCGGCGGGGTGCGGCGGTGTGCGGTGCGCGCATTCCACTAGGCCTCGACGAGCGGGTGGTGCGACGCCAAGCGGACCTGTGCCGAAGCCTGAAGCGCCGCGACATTGGCACTTGTGCATGATTCCCGCGACCGCGATTGGCCCCAGGCGGCTCGCCGATACGGCGTTCCGAGCGTGTCGCCGGAACACGCGGTGTTCGCATTAGTTCCGTGGACACCCTGGGCACTTCAGGAGCTGTTGGGTTGCGGTCCGGATACTGCGCCAAGCCGATGGCGAAGTGCTCCGCATTTCCCGGCCCCCCTGCACCATAAAGACCGAAGAGGCCTAGACCTTATGAAGCGTTTCCATTCCCCTGTTCTTTCCAAGCTTGCCGCGCTTACCCTGCTCGCGGCCCTCCCGTTCGCCGCCAGTGCGGCCGAAGGCGTGTCCTACAGTTATGTCGAAGGCGGCTATATCGCTACCGATACCGACGTCGGTGACGCCGACGGTTGGGCCATCAACGGTTCGGCCGCGATCGCTCCGAATTTCCATCTGTTCGGCGGCTACAGCGGCCAGAAGACCGATGATTTCACCGTCGCCGGGTTGCGTTTCGACGGCTTCAATGTCGACCAGTGGCGCGCCGGCATCGGCTACAACCACCAGATCTCGCCCGCTGCGGACCTGGTCACGCGCGTTGCGTATGAAAAAGTTGACGTCGATGGCGGCAGCGCGGACGGCTACAGCGTGGAAGCGGGCGTGCGCGGCGCGCTGGCTTCGAACTTCGAGGGCTACGCGATGGCCGGTTACGAAGACGGCGACAACTACGACGGCGATTTCTACGGCCGTGTGGGTGCCCAAGTGAAGTTCAACCCGACGTGGGGCATCAGCGGCGACGTCAAGTTCGCCGACGGCGACACCCAGTACTTCATCGGGCCACGCATCACGTTCTAATCGCCTCCCAGGCAAACATCGCGATCTCTCTCCCCGGATCGTTGCAACTCAAGCCCGGCTCCTGCCGGGCTTTTTTGTCGCCTTCCATAAGTCTAGGCGGGCACTGGATGGTGCATTCGCCTTCGGCGACACCCGATACTTCGTCGGCCCGCGCATCACGTTCTAATTCCTCCGAGGCAAACATCGCGATCTCCCTGCCCTGGATCGTTGCAACTCAAGCCCGGCTCCGGCCGGTCTTCTTCTTCGGGTAAGTCACCGGCACTAAATGGTGAAATTTCCGGCAGATCGGTTCGTGCAAATGAACATGCCACCCGCCAAGCCCCCACTCCCATGCCGCTGTCAAAGCCAGCCAGCGTCCGGTTCCGGGAACTGACGATCGGACTGGGCAGGGCAGTTACGCCAGGACGGCCGGCTCAATGCAGTCAGGCCGGGTTTCGTAGGCATCGATGCGCCTGCGCGTCAGAGAACCAGACCGACTGGAGCGCGTCAGGGGATTGCCAAAAAGGGACGACCCATCGTCGATGGCGGACGCCGACGCGCCCGGCCTTAGGCTCGTCGATCTGCGCCGGCACCGCATCCCCGCACCACTTTGTGCATCGGGGCCCGAAAGCTTGACGCCGGGGCAGCTTGCGCTTTTCCGCGTACCGCACCCCGGACAGGTCGCGGCTCATAAGTTGCACCTCCTCGACTACGGGGCGTCATCGAACAACGCAAGAGCCCGCGCGAACTGCGCATCCGGTGGCGCGTGCACTTCAACGCGTTCGCCGCTGCCCGGGTGCACAAACCCCAGCCGCCGTGCGTGCAGCAGCATGCGATGCACGCCGATCATGCGGAACTGGCGGTTGTGGCGGCCGTCGCCGTGACTGGTATCGCCGATCAGATGGTGAAACACGTGCTTGAGGTGGCGGCGGATCTGGCGGAAGCGGCCGGTCTGCGGCTGCGCGCACAACAGCGCATAGCGCGAGGTTTCGAAACCGGCCGACGGCACCGTGAGCTCCGTGGTCGCCAAGCGCGTGAAACGCGTGATCGCGGGTTTCTTCAGCGGCTTGCCCGGGCCGCCATCGAGGTCGTGATCGACGTCGAACGCCGGCTCGGGCCAACCGCGACACACTGCCCAGTAATCCTTTTCGAAAGCCGCCTGCCCAGGCTCGCGCGCCATCACCATCTTGCCGAGCTGGGAAGCCGTATCACGATCGAACGCGAGCAACAGGCAGCCGCTGGTCGCGCGGTCGAGTCGGTGGACCAGGAAGATTGGTTTGCCAAACTGTTCGCGCAGGCGGTCAGCGGCGAAGTCGGTCTCGCCGCGCGCGAGCGCGCTGTCATGGACCATCAGCCCGGCGGGCTTGTCGACCACGGCCAAAGCGTCGTCGACATACAGCACGGGCAGCGAAAGCGGGCAGGACATCGGGTCGCCGGGCGTCGAGTGAATTGCCCATTCTCACCGATCGCGGCTGTTCCAATCGTTCGTCACGACGGTGTTTGCATGTCGCAGTGCCTCACCTGCGGCGTTTTACGGGTGGGGGCCTGCGCGCTCGGCCTGTCGGCGCTGGCCGATGACGTGGTCGCCGGCGGTATCCGGTAGCGGTGTGATCCCGCGCCCGGGCACTGACAGCCGCTGTTGGGGCGATCTGCGAATGCCCGGCTGGGCAAACGGTCCACGCGTGCGGCTGTTCCTGGACGCGGCTAGGGCGAAGGGGCGACGGGGCGACGGCGACATGGCGGTGATGGCCGCGCGTCAATCTATGCCTGTGGCGACCATGGCGTACACCGCCAGGAGCGACGCCGAGCTGCAAGCGCTGACGGTGGAGTAATGCGACGCTGCGATCCGCAGCACTGCAAGCCGGAGGCGCTCCGCCTGGTGTGGCCACCGACTTCGCCAAGGCGGCAACGGCGCCGGCGGCAACGGCGCGAAGCAGGCCAGCGCCGAGTAGTTTGGCTTGTAGCGCGGGTGCTGCTGCTTAAGCTTCGACTCGTGCCGTTGCTCGCGCGTGTGCTGCGGCTACGCGCGCGCCGCTAGCGCCGCCGTGGCCACGCCGCCAGCAATGCCCACAGCCCGCCGAGCCCGGCGATCCACGCCGGCGCCGGCACCGACCACAACCGCGCGCCGCCCGCGTCCAGGCCGTACAACACCGCGGCCACGATCAGCAGGCCCGTGCCCAGGATCGCGGCCACCGTGCGCCGCTGCGAATCGCTGATGCTGCGGCTGAGCTGGGCCATATCGTCCGAGCGCATGCGGATTTCGTGGTTGCCGGCGACCTGCTGCGTCAGCCACGCGTGCAGCAGGCGCGGCATTTCCGGCGCGTGTGTGACCAGTTCCGGCAGCCGCTTGCGGAATTCCTTGGCCAGGCGCTGCGGGCTGTAACGCTCGACCAAAATGCGCTGCAGCACCGGCTGCGCGACCGCCCAGATGTCGAGTTTCGGATGCAGCAAGCGCCCGACGCCCTCGATATTGAGCAGGGTCTTCTGCAGCAGGATCAGTTGCGGCTGCAACGTAAGTTCGTAGCGCTGGGCGGTGCGAAACAACTTGACCAGCACCTCGGCCAACGATATCTCGCTCAAGGGCCGGGTGAAGTACGGCTCGCACACCGAGCGCGTCGCCGCTTCAAGCTCATCAATGCGGATGTGCGAAGGCATCCAGCCGGCCTGTACGTGCAGTTCGGCGATGCGGCGGTAGTCGCGATTAAAGATCGCCATGAAGTTCTCGGCGAGGAAGTACTGATCCTCATCGGAAAGCTGGCCCATGATGCCGAAATCGAGCGCGATGAAGCGCGGATTGAGCTTGCGCGCGGGGTCGCTGTCGACCCAGATGTTGCCGGCGTGCGCGTCGGCGTGGAAGAAGTTGTCGCGGAACACCTGGGTGTAGAACACGCGCACGCCCTTGGCCGCGAGTGCCTCGCGATCGATGCCGGCCAGGTCGAGCGTGGCAATGTCGTCGGACGGGATGCCGCGCACGCGTTCTAGCGTCAGCACGCGTTCGGCGGTGTGCGACCAGATCACTTCGGGCACGTACAGGTCATCGCTGTCGAGCCAGAACCGGCGCAGTACGCTGGCATTGCCGCCCTCGCGCTGGAGGTCGAGTTCGGCCGCCAAGGTGTTTTCGATCTCGTGCACGATCTCACGCGGACGGATCTTGTCGGCGCTCGGATGGGTGCGATCGACCACGCCGGCGACCGCCTTGAGCAGCGCGATGTCGCCGGCGATCTGCTGCTCGATATCGGGGCGCAGCACCTTGACCACGACTTCGCGCGCGGGCTTGCCGTCGCTCGCTGCCAGGATCGCCGCATGCACCTGGGCGATCGACGCCGATGCCAGCGGTGTGGTGTCGAACTGCTCGAACGCGCTGGCAATCGGCAAGCCCAGCGCCTGCTCGACGATCATGCGCGCGACCTGCCCATCGAACGGCGCGACGCGATCCTGCAACAGCGACAGTTCCTCGGCCACGTCCGCCGGCACCAGGTCGCGGCGGGTCGAGAGGATCTGCCCGAACTTGACAAAAATCGGCCCGAGCTCCTGCAAAGCCAGGCGCAGCCGGGCGCCGCGCGGTTGCGCCGCGATCTCGCTGGAAGCGCGTGGCACGAACGGCCGCGCGAGCTTGAGCCAGCGCTCCGCCGGGGTGTCGTCGAGCAGGTCGTCGAGGCGGTAGCGCAACAGGACGCGGCCGATGCGCCAGGCGCGCAGCAGCGATTTCATGCGGATCCCTCGGTGGAACCATCCTTGGTCGCGCTGCTCAATGTTGAAGCCGCAGATTCGATGCCGTGGCGTACGCGAACGACGCGCGCGCCGATACGTTCGACGTCGTCGCGCAAGGTGTCGACGTCATCGTGAAATGCATTGAGTTCATCGCGCGCCACCACGTCGCGCGATTCCTCGGTGACAAACTCGGCGGCGTTGTGGGCGAACGCGCCGGCGGCATCGCGCGCATGGCGCAGGCTGCCGGCGATCGCGTTGGCGATCTGCACGCCGATCACGTCGCCGAACACCGCCGCAAACGGCTGCTGCCAGTCCGGGTCGAAGCGCGCGGCGAGTTTTTGCAAACGTCGGGCAAGGTCCGCATCGCCTTCGATGCGCAACTTGCCGACCGGCGGAGCGTCGTCGCGCTTGAAGAACGGCAACTGCGACAGCAGGCCGCCGAGCGTCGCACGCACGGCGAGGTCCGGCTCGTCGTCGTCGGTGGGGCCGACTTCGAGCCGGTCGCCGGCTACGCGCACCTGTACCGCCAGCGGCGGCGCGGCGATGCGCAGCACCACACGGCGACCATCGAGCGCGCGCAAGGCGTCGCGGGTTTCTGGGTCCAGGGCCAGGGCGCGATTGAGTGCGGCCTCGAGCGCGCGCCCGGCCAGCGGCTTGAGCGATTCGAACGGCGAGGGTCGTTGCGTCATACCGGCATTCTAACGGCGGGCGCGGCCCCGGCTGCTCACGCGGCATTACCGGCACGGGTTGGTAGGTGCCCAAGCCTGTTCTGCAGGCGCATGACTCGGGGTGTTACGCGCTCGCACTACCGAGCCGGCTCGGCAAGCATGCCTCGGTTAGCGGTGCGATTACGTACTGGGTCGCCACTGCCCGCGGTAGCCGCGCTGCTGTGCGGGCGTGATGCCCAGCAGTGTTACTCCGTTGTAGTACGGCCTGCTTGGCAAGCATCACTTGGGTAGCGGCACTGCTTTCTGCCTGGGTGGCGCGCTGCCTTCAGTGCCGAGCCCCGACAGGGCCCACGTGAGACTCAGGCTGCTACGCGGTCGTCGGGCCTAGCCTGCGCGGATGCATGACTCGGATAGCGGCACTACATTGGTGGCGGGGTAGCCGCCCGCGGTGCCACGCCGTAGTTCCCAGCCTTAACTCCGGCAAGTCGCATTGCCGCGCAGAACCAGGCCCTACGCCGCATGCGCCGCCCGTAGCCGCGCCAGCCCCTCATCAAACGTGACCGTCGGCACGTAACCAAAATCCCGCCGCGCCGGCGCCATGTCGTACCAATGCGTGGTTGCCAGTTGCTCGGCCAGAAAGCGCGTCATCGGCGGCTCGCCCTGCAGCGGCAGCGCATGCCACAGCCCTTCGCACAGCACGCCGGCGGCATAGGCCGCCGCAAACGGAATGGTCTTGTGCACCAGCGGCGCGCCGACTGCAGCGAGCAGGCCATTGAGCGTCTCGCGCATGGTCCGTGGCTCGCCGTTGCTGATGAAGTACGCGCGCCCGGCGCACGCCGCGCCCACGGCGAGATGCGCGAATGCATCGAAATGCGCCTGCGCGGCATTGTCGATGTATGTGGTATCGACGCGGTTGTTGCCGTCGCCGACGAACGCCAGCCGCCCGGCGTTCGCGCGTTGCACCAGGCGCGGCAGCAGTTGGTTGTCGCCGACGCCCCAGATCAAACGCGGCCGCAACGCCACCGTTGCCAGCACGGCGTCGTTGGCGGCCAGCACCGCGAGTTCGGCAAGCTTCTTGGTGGCTGCATACGGCGCCTTGAACCCCTCCCCGTACGGCACGCTGTCGGCTGTGCCGCCTTCAACCGGGTGGGTCGCGCGGTGGGTGACGCTCGGCGTCGAGGTGTAGACCAGCTTGCCAATGCCATGCGCGCGGCAAGCAGCAATCACGTTGTCGGTGCCGACTACGTTGGACATGTGGTAGCTGCGGTAACTGCCCCACGCTCCGGCCTTGGCGGCGTTGTGGAACACCGCCTCGCAACCCTGCGCCGCCGCGATCACCGCGTCGCGCTGGGCGAGGTCGCCCTGCACTTGCGCGACCCCGATCGCGTCGAGCACGTCGTAGCGGCCGCGGTTGAAACTCACCACGTCGTGCCCGCGCGCGCGCAGGCCGCGGCACAGCGCTTGGCCGAGAAAACCGCCGCCGCCGGTGACCAGGATTTTCATTGGTCGCTCACCTGGGTGTTGCGTATCTGGTTGCCTTCGCTGCCATGGTTGGCTCCGCTGTCGCTGTCGCTGTCGCTGTTGCTGTTGCTGTTGCTGTTGTTGTGGTTGCTGTTGTTGTGGTTGCTGTGGCTGCTGTTGCTGTGGCTGCTGTTGCTGTGGCTGCTGTTGACGTGGCTGCTGTTGACGTGGCTGTTAGCCCCCTCCCTTTCGCGTAGCGAAGGGGAGGGCTGGGGAGGGGTGCTTTTGGCCTTGGCCTTGTTCTCAACACAACGCTGCAAGACCCGCAAAAGATCATCCAACACATCCTGCGTCTGCAACAACACATCATCATTCCAATACCGCACGACGCGATAGCCCATGGCTTCCAATGTCCGCGTCCTCAGTCCATCGTAGTCGGACTGTTCAACGTGCTGTCCGCCATCGAGTTCGACTATGAGCTTCACCTTCGCACATACGAAGTCGGCGACGTAGCCCGCGATTGGCACCTGTCGCCGGAACTTGAAGCCCCCGATCTGAGCAAGCCGTAGTCGCTGCCACAAGTGGCGCTCGGCGTCGGTGGAATGATTGCGCAGCACTCGGGCGCGAAGGCGTAGCTGATCCATGGTCGTCCTTAGCGGGGAAACAACGGCAAGAGCAAGAGCACCCCTCCCCAACCCTCCCCTTCGCTGCGCGAAAGGGAGGGAGCTCAACCGCAACCGCAACCGCACCCGCACCCGCACCCGCACCCGCAACGGCAACTGCAACTGCAACTGCAACTGCAACTGCAACTGCAACTGCAACTGCAACTACAAGACTGCAGACCGCAATTGCAAGACCGCAATTGCAAGCAACGCGCACCTGCGGCAAACGCTAAGCCAGCTGCTTCGCCGCCCACGCCGCCAGTTTTTCGCGACCAATCTTGGCGTTATGGCGGATGTCGACCGGAAACTCCGCATGCCGTAAGAAATGCGCAATGCCCGCCGTGTGCGGCTGGGTCGCGCCGAGCACACGCAGCTCGCGCTCGATGCGCGGCCATTCGCGAGACTTCGTGCCTTCGCTCAGTTCGACACACAGCACGGGCGTCTGCGCACCGAGTGCGCCCTTGCCCACCAGCGCCGTGCGACGCACGTCCGGATGGGTGTTGAATATCGGCTCGACCTGTTCGCTGTACAGCGGCCCATCCACCGTCTCCACCCGATGCGACTTGCGTCCGCAGAACCACAGCCGCCCCTCCCCATCGAAGTAGCCCAGATCGCCCATGCGGTGCACGATGCGCTCGCTGCCATCGGCGAGGCGCTCGCAGATCTTTGCCAGCCGCGTCATCGCCTCGCGATTGAAGTAGCTGTCGGTCGTGGTGGGTCCGGCCACGGTGATCTCGCCGACGACGCCCGTGGCGACGCCCAACCCATCGGACCATTCGCCAATCGCGTCATCAGTGATGCCGATCATGCGCACGTCGTTGGGCGGCACCGCGCGGCCGACGCACGTGCCGGCGCCGCGCTCGGTCGCCGCGCGCGTGGCCTGCAGCTCGCGGCCTTCGATCACCGCCACCGGCAGGCATTCGGTCGCGCCGTACGGCGTCCAAAACTGCGCGTCGTCAGGCAGCAGCTCGCATATGCGCGCAACCACATCAGCCGGAACCGGTGCGCCAGCTGAGGTCACGCGCTTCAGCCCGGGCAGCGGCACCCCATAGCGCGCCAGCACCGCCATCAACGCCGGCGAACCGAACAACTGGTCGACGCCGAAGCGCGCGATGACATCGTGCAGCTTGCGTGGATCAGCATGCGCCGGCTGGGTCGGGTCCATGTCGGGGATGACGGAGGTGAGCCCGAGCGCCGGATCGAACAGCGCAAATGGCGGAAACGTCGGCAAATCGACACCGCCCCCCGCAATGCCAAACGCCTCGCCGAGCATCGCGACCTGCGCGACAAAATGCCGATGGCGGTACACCACGCCCTTGGGCACACCGGTCGAGCCGCTGGTGAACAGGATCGCGGCAATGTCGTCGGGCTGGGTCGTGGCCAACTGCGCGCTGATGGAGGTGTCGCCGGGGTGGGCGCCGTCGCGTTCGACCTGCGCCAGCGTCGCATCGCTGAGCCACGCCCGCCGGCCCGTCGTAATGCGAATGCGCGCCGACCCTGCCCACCCCAGCACCACTCGTGCGACATGCGCGAGCGGAATGCCGATAAACGCCTGCGGCTGCGCCTCGTCCAGACATTGCCGCAGCGCGCGCCGGTCGATGCCGGGATCCACCAGCACCGGCACCGCGCCAGTCTTGAACAACGCGAACATCAGCAGAAAGAATTCCGGCGACGGCCGCACCATAACCACTGCGCGGGTGCCGCGCACGATGCCGCGTTGGCCCAGCCCCACCGCGATCGCGTCGCTGCGCGTATCAAGTTCGCGGTAGGTCAGGGTCACGTCGTAACGCGCCAACCCGTCCGGCCCGCGCGTGCCCGGGCAGCGCATTGCGATGCGCTCAGGCGATTGCGCGGCGAGCCGTGGCAGCGCCGCGGCGATGTTGCAAGGCTCGGTCATGCCGGCATTGTAGGTGGCGTATTCGCGTTGGCTGGATCGGGCGCGGCAATCGATGCGGCACCGCAGACGTGGGCCGAGCCTGCAACCACCGCCGACGCCGCAAGACGCGTCAGCCTGCCATCGGCTGGGTGTCGAGGAAGTCGCGGATCGCCGGCACCAGCACCGCGGCCTTGTCCTCCAGCACGTAGTGCCCGGCATCGGCGAATGCGTGCACCTGCGCAGAAGGCAGCGCCGCGGTGAAGCCGGCGAGGAAGTGGTGATCGAACACGAAGTCGCGCAGGCCCCAACCGATAAAGGCGGGCCGGTCCGCATACTCAGGCAGCTTGCGCGCCATTGCCTGCACCAGCGGCCAGGCCGCATCGCCCTCGCCCAGCGGTATGTCCTGCACGAAGCGCGACGTCGCGATGCGGTTGGCCCACGAGTCGTACGGCGCCAAGTAGGCGCGGCGGACATCGGCGGACATCGGCGTGACCACGCCCCAGCGTGTGGCGCCCGCGGCGAACGCATTGATGCCGCGGATCAGCACCGTGCCGATCGCCGAGTCGCGGCCCAACCGCAAGCGCTTAGGCAATGGCTTGGCGGAGGGCAGTGGAAACGCGCCGGTATTGAGAACCACGAGGCGCTGGATCTGCGCCGAATGCGTCACGCCCCAGCCAAAACCAATCGCCCCGCCCCAGTCGTGCACCGCCAGCGTGACTGGCCCGGTGATGCCCAGGTGCAGCAGCAGGGTCCGAATATCTTCGACGCGCGACTGCAGCGTATAGGCGTACTGCGGCGTTGAACCCGCGTCGTCGCCCGGCTTGTCCGACTGCCCCATGCCGACGTGGTCCGGCACGATGCAGCGGTAGCGATCACGCAACCCGAGCACCAGCTTGCGCCAGTAGTAACTCCACGAAGGATTGCCGTGCAGCATCACCACCACCTCGCCATGGCGCGGGCCCTCGTCGAGGTAGCTCATCGCAATGCCGGGGCGCACGTCGAAACGCTGCGGCTGGAACGGGTAGTCGGGGAGCGGAGCCGGCGTCATCGATCGGTCTCGGGACGGCCAGTGGCGCCGATCCCTGCGGGGTTCAGGAGGCCGGGATTATGAAGGCTGCCGCTCAGCTTTCGTCTTTTCTTGCCCCGGGAGTCACCGGCCACGTGCCGGTGATGGCATACAGCGCCCGCTCGCGCGCGAGCAATTGCTGCCTGATCGCGGTCAGATCCTCGCCGTGACGCTCCAGCTTCGTGAGCAGCATGACCTTCTCGCTAGCCAGCCGGTCGGCCCGGTCCATCAGCGTGACGATTCGCCGCTGCGACGCTTCGGATTCAGTGCGTTGGCGAGCACGCATATAGGCGTACCCGGCCAGCCATCCGACCACCAGCGCCGTCGCCGACACCCATATGAGCCACTGCACTGTGTTCGATCCTGCTAACCGCCCAGCGCCCAGCGTATCGCTTGCGGCGGCTGGGCTCTAGCGCCGGGTTCTGGCCGGCGGAATGCCAGTGGCGGGTCACGCGCTGGCGAGGACTGCCGCGCGCTTCCAAGACCCGGTCAATGTCGACGATTCCCTCGCCCTGACGCTGATGACCTCCATCCGCCCCAGTCAGGTACCGCCCTCGCGGCATGAGGCCATAGTCACCTGATCCCTCCGTCCGGAGCGCTAGCTCGTATTTCGGTTCGGCCGCCTTTGCAACCCGGTTGCCGTAGCCTGCGCGCGACTGAGCAGGCCCTACCCACTCGCCTTGGGACAGGCTTGGGTCTTATCTTGCCGAGTGCGTCAGGTGCGGCTGCGACTGGCCCTGCGCAGCCGTCGGGCCAGTAGCCCTACCACCAGCAGCACCAGCCACAGCGGCCAAAGCTTCAGCAGGACCACCAAGGTGCTTAGCAACCCGTACCAGCCCACGCTTAAGGCGTGGCCGGCGCGGGCGAAGAAGCCTGGGCCCTCTCGGCGGATCACGGCGTCGACGTCTAGGCGTTGCGTGCGCCGGATCTGCGGCGGTTGGTACAGCGACAGGTCAATGGTGGCGAACGCGACCCGGTCTTCGAAAGTCTTTTGCGCGATGAGGGCTTCATCGCGCCCGGCTTTGGCATCGTTGCGCTCGGCGATCGCCTCGGCTTTCTGCCCGAGCTTTCCGCCCTCTGCCGTGGCCGCGCCGAGCGCCTGCTGCGCCTCCTGGTTGCGTTGTTGCGCCAGCTGTTGCCGCAGCAGTTCGAACTGCGCGTCGACGGCTTCGAACTGGCGCCGGTCAAGAAACTCGATCTGGGTGACGATCGTCCGCAAGAAGCGCTGGGTGTTCTCGCTCGGCACGCGCACCTGCAGCATTCCGCGCGTGGTGTAAGTGGCTAGCTCGATCAGGTTGCCATCGCCGCTCGGGCGCGATTGCACGCTCTCGATTTGGCTGCTGATGTCGTTCTTGGTCACGAAGCCGCCCTGCGCAGCGACGATGTCTTCGATCGCGAGCGCGGATCGATACACATCCCGCACGCGGAACTCCACGTTCGCGGTGCGGATAAACTGGCGTTGCTCGTCGGTGTAGGTCACCGCGCTGGAATCGAGTTGCGCCACGGCAGAGCCGGAGGCGTTGGCCTTGGCGGCCGGAGCCGACGGCGCGGCGGCATCTTCCATCACCGCTTCTGTCGTTTTAGCCATCGGTGCGTCGGCAGATTCGTGCTGCTGCCGGCTGCACGCGGCGACGGTGAGCATCAGGAGCAGGCCGAGCATTCGGACGGCGGATTTCAGGCGCATGGGGCGGTCCTTGGCGAGGCGGGCGCGCTGACCGTCGGCGCAGGCCGAAGCATACCGCGTCGGTTCAACCGGCTATCGACCTCAGCACAATTCGCCGTGGTACGTGCGACGACGGCGCGCCGCGAGCGCGGCTCGGTGCGCGACCAAGCCCTTCTTGCGCGTCGCCACGAGGCATCGGCCGCTGACATCCACCGGCTAGCCGGGCAGCAGCCGCGCAACTTGTTCGTTGGGCGGCAGGGCCCGAAGATTCACGGTAGCGCTATTGCGCTCGTGCCGGCGAAACGAGCACGGACGGCGGCGGTGGCGCGGCGGTCACGCCGTCGCGCGGCATCGGATACACCCACTGCTGAAAGAACCCCGCCAGCGATCTGCCGCTGGCGCGTTCCATGGCGGCCTTAAAGTCAGTCGTGACCACGGCACGCCCGAAGTGCTTGCGCGTGTAGGCGCGCATGCCGCGCCAGAACGCGCGCTCGCCGAGTTGCTCGCGCAGCAGGTGCAGCACGTACGCGCCCTTCTGATAGACCACGGCGCGGTCGTCGCCGCTGGGCTGGTTCCAGTCGGGGTACACCAAGGGCCGGTCCTTGCCTTCGGCGCGCAGCCGCTCCACCCGCGCACGCCAACCGCCGATCTTTTTCTGATACGCCGCTTCGCCGAAGCGATGCTGCAGGTAGGCCGCGGTCATGAAGGTGGCGAAACCTTCGTTGAGCCAGAAGTGGTTCCAGCTCGCGCAAGTGACGCCGTTGCCCCACCACTGGTGCGCGACTTCGTGCGCGATCAGCGCTTCGGCCTGCGGGTCGGCGAGCACCTCGCGGCCGTAGGCCTCGGACATCAGGGCGAAGCCGGCCAACTCCTGACCGATCGTCTTGGCGACCAATGCCTGGGTGTACTGCTGGCCCGGGTAACGCACGCCGGCGCGCTGCTCGAAGTAAGCCAGCATGTCGCCGGTATCGGCGAACACGCGACGCAGCTCGTCGGCGCTGTAGCCCTCGGCGAGGTAGCGCAAAGCCACCCGGCCGCGGCGATCCGTCGCTTCGACGAAACGGCCGGCGGCGAAACCATAGGTGTAGCTCGGCACCGGCAGGTCCTGGCGCCAGCGGTACAGGTCGGTGCGGCCGCTGAGCGCGCGATGCGAAACCAAGCGACCGTTGCCGACCGCGCGCAATCCGCGCGGCAGCACCACGCTGAGGTCGAGGGTGGCGCGTTCGGCCGGAGTGTCCACGGCCGGCAACCACTGGCTGGTTGAAAAGATCGTGTACAGCTGGCTGCGCTTTGGGGCGAACTCCAGGCCGAATTTCGGCGCGCCGTGATAGGCGATGTCGAAAATCCAGCGTTCGCCGGCAACCGTCGGCCGCGGCAGTGCGATGACGAGCCGCCGGCCGACGCGCGTGTGCTGCAGCGATTTCCCCGCGATGCGCACGGCATCCACGGTCAGCGCGCCGGCGTCGAGTTCGAGCGTGTGCTGGCCGGGGACGAGCGCCCGTGCGTGCAAAGCCACCGTGCCGGTGAGGGTGTGCTGGTCGATGTCGGGTTCAAGCCGCGCCGCGTAATGCAAAACGTCGAACCCGGCGCCCGACTCCGCCGTGGGGGTGGTTGCGCTGGTTGCCGCTGCCGGCTGCGCCTGCGCCGCAACGCCCGCCGTAGCAACCAGCAGCGCCAGCCCGCACCACCGCGCGGGACGCGGCAACAGCCGCCGCCGCGCGATCGCTTCCGTCACTCCGGACTGATCCGCGCGTGCAGGCAGGCGATAAACCGCTCGGGCTCGTCGATGCCAAGCAGCACCTCGTCGACCTCGCGCTCGCCCAGCAGCCCGGGCAACCGCGTGCCCCGGCGCAACCCGATGCGCACGTTCGCCGCGCCCATGCCGATGAAGCGCATGCGCCCGGTCGCGCGCCGGGCCAATCCGCTGTGGCGAGTGACCGACGCGATGCACGCCCACGGAACGGCCACATCGCCGGCGACGCCGTAGCGAATCTGCAAGCATGTGGCAGTCGCGCTCACGGGCCTGAGGCGGGTGGCGCGGTACTCGGCCCACAGGAAGATGAACCCGTAGACGCTCAACGCGCTGACGATGATCGCGGCGAGCGGATTGAACAGATGCACGATCACATGCATCACCGGCACTTCCACCGCGATCAGCAGTAGGAAGGCGCCCTGATTGGAGGCGTTGCCTTGCTGCAGATGGACGTGGAAATGCGCATCGCCGGCAAACGCATGCCGCACCGGTCGGCGCACCAGCGCGTACAGCCACATGCGCGCTTCCAGCCGCAACACGCTGGCGATGCCGGTGCGACCGAGGCGGCGGCTGATCGCGTCATCCAAGGCCAGCTCAAGATTCTGCCCTTGCTGCGCCCGCACCACCTCTCGGACTAGCACCGAGAGCAAACCCGCCTGCACCAGCAGCACCGCAAACAGTCCGACATAGCGCAATTGCTGCAGCCAGGGCCACCACACCTGGCTGCCCGTGGGTACGATCCAGCCGCCCACCAGAATGCCGGTGCCGAATAACGCGGCGGCGCCCACCAGGGCTGCGCGTCCGCGCTTGCGATGCACCCACCAGTACGCGAACGGCAGCAACAGCAGCAGGTCGAAAGCCACCGGCCATTCCGGCGTAGGCGACGGGTGGATCCGGGCCAGCCACGCGTTGCCCGCGATCAGCACGGCGACGCCGGCCCAGAACCACAATCGGGTCGCGCGCGACGGACCCTGCAGCGCGGTCATCGGAGCATTCGACCGCCCGCTTTGGGCGATTGGCGCGGGCGGCATATCAACGCTCAAGGATCGCGACCACGCCCATGCCGCCGGCGGTGCAGATCGAAATCAGGCAGCGACCGCCGCCGCGTTGCTGCAGCTCTTTGGCGGCGGTGGCGACGATGCGTGCGCCGGTCGCGGCGAATGGATGTCCGGTCGCCAAGGAGGAACCGTTCGGATTGATCTTGGTCGGGTCGATGCGGCCCAGCGGCGCGTCGAGACCGAGGCGGGTCTTGCAGTACTCCTCGCTCTCCCACGCGCGCAGCGTGCACAGCACCTGCGCCGCGAATGCCTCGTGGATTTCGTAGAAGTCGAAATCCTGCAGGCTCAAGCCATTGCGCTTGAGCATTTCCGGCACGGCCACGGTCGGCGCCATCAGCAGGCCTTCGCCGTGGACGAAGTCGACTGCCGCCATCTGGGCATCGCGCAGATAACAAAGCACCTCATGGCCGTGCGCCTGCGCCCATTCGTCCGACGCGAGCAGGCACGCGGCGGCGCCGTCGGTGAGCGGGGTCGAATTGGCGGCCGTCAACGTGCCGCGGCCGGAAACCTTGTCGAATGCGGGCTTGAGCGAGGCGAGTTTTTCCAGCGAACTGTCCGCGCGCAGGATGTTGTCGCGCGCAATGCCGCGGAAGCTCACCACCAGATCGTCGAAGAAGCCGCGCTCGTAAGCGGCGGCGAGTTTCTGATGCGACGCCAGCGCCCACTCGTCCTGCGAATCGCGCGCGATCGCCCACTGCTTGGCCATGTCCTCGCAGTGTTCGCCCATCGCCTTGCCGGTGCGCGGCTCGGCCACGCCGGGAAAGTCCGGCTTGAGTTCGCGGAAGTGGAAACCCTTGAACGCGGCGAGCTTGTCGCGGGTGGTCTTGCCCATCGCCGCCGCCAGCAGGCGCCGGCGAAACCGTTGCCCGTACACGATCGGCACATCGGACGTGGTGTCGGAACCGCCGCCGATGCCGACCTCGATCTGGCCGACACTGATCTTGTTGGCGACGGTGATGATTGCGTCCAGCGACGTCCCGCAGGCGCGTTGCAGGGTGATGCCCGGCGTCAGCGGCGACAGCCCCGACGACAACGCGGCTTCGCGGCCGAGGTTCCAGTCGCTGCTGTGCTTGATCACCGCGCCCATGGCGACTTCGCCGAGCTGCTGTCCGTGCAGGCCGAATTTTTCCACCAGCGCGCCGAGCGTGCGTACCGACATGCCGAGATTGCCGACATCGGCATACGCGGTGTTCTGGCGACAGAACGGAATGCGGACGCCGCCGAGCACGGCGACGGGACGGGCTTGACGCATCGGAACACCTCGTTACAACGCCCGCTTAGAGGTAAAGGCGCACAGGCCAGGCGGGCATAATGGTGGCAGTGTAGCGCCGCGCCTGCGCGCGACCAAACGCCTGCGTATTCTCGGATGGTCATGAATTCAGCTTCATCCCCCCGCACCCCGCTGCCGATCGTGCAGGTACTTGGCGCGCTTGCGCTGGAGCTCAAGGGCGACGCGGCCGTGGCGCGCTCGGCGCTAGCGCTGGCGGAAGTCGGCGCGCTGGCCGCGCTGATCGCGCGCGATCTGGGCACGTTCGCCCCGGAAGCGGCGTCGCTGCAACTGGTCACCGTCGGCGCGCACTACGACCCGGTCGAGGTGCTGCGCCCCGGCTGGCCATTGCATCGCGAACTGGATGAATTGGCGGCGCGTGCGCCACGTCCCGATGCCCCTCGCGGCGCAGGACCCGATGGTTTGCCCGAAAGCGGCCACATCGTCGCGTTCGGTGCGCACGACGCGCAGTTACCCGGCGCGCTGACCCCGTCGCCGGACTTCCTCGGTGGCCCGTTGCGGCTGGTGCCGTTGCTGCTTGGCGGCGACGCCGACGTGGTCGCGCGTGTCGGCGATGCATTCGAGCGCGAACTGCTCGAACGCGGCATGGCCGGCGCCGACACCGCGCTGGCCGCGCAAGCCGCGTTCGGGCTGCAGGTCGAGCACGCGCGCTACCTGACCGTGCACGACCTGGCCGCGATGATGGCGCTGCAGTACGAGCACGCCGGCCTGGCGCCGCTATGGCCGTTGCTGGAGACCGCGTTGCTGCGTCCCGACGGTGAGGCGTGGCTCGACACCCCGCCCGAACCGCTGCTGCACTACGCCGAGCGCGAGGCCCGCATCGCCTTGTTCACGCCGGCGGCGTGGCAGGCGCGCTATGCGAGCCAGACGTTGGGCGCCACCGATGCGCGCAGCGGCGAAGAAAACCGCGAACGACTCGGGCGGCAGTATCAACAATTCGAAGCGCGGCAACGGCAGTTCGCTGCGGTGTTGGGCGCGCACGCGGTGGCGGTAAATTTCGTGCATTGCGGCAGTGGCGCACAGGCGCGCGACACACTTGGCTAAGCGCGCGCCGGCGCTTCGAATGCCGTCCTTCGCTGCGCAGCCCGTTGCAAAAATCCACGCAATGTTTAGCCGCCACCGCCAAGTGAGAGCCGGACGTGCCGACCACGGGCTCCATGGGAATGCAGCGCAACTCGCAGCATCGTCTATGAGGGGATGCGATCGGTGCAGTGCTTGAGCGTAATAGCCGGAAACGCCCGCGCCGCTGCCGGTGATGTTTGGTGTAGCAGGGTCGCTGCCGGACTTGGCGACATTCTCGACTATGCTCCAGAGGCCAACGCTTTGAGTGACACGGATCGCTGGCGAATCGTTATGGAGATTGCAGGCTTCCCTCTCGGCTAACATGGAGCGTTGATAGTGAAAACCCACCTGATCGTCGTCGGCATACTCGCGTCTGTCTTGGCAGTCGCTACAGCAATACTGCCCACCCCAGCGCAATCGCAAGTAGCTGTCTCATCGCGGCCAGCACCGTCCAAGCCGCTTTCCGCAACCCAGTCGTTTGAGCGAATCGTGACCCTCGGCGCAACGCGTGGCAGAGCGGTGCAGCGCTTTGCGTTGCAACTTCCGCCAGGCGCGTCGCTCCATCCCATAGCAAGCGAGCAAGGCCAGCGCGAGTTGGTGTCCGATATCTTGGTGAAGGACAAAAGCGGTTACGTGATCGGCGTCATCGACTCGCCATGGGCGCAGGACGCGAGCGGGAATTCACTCTTTACGTTCTTCCAGATCGAAGGCCGCACGCTGGTGCAAACCATCGATGCTTCCGATGCCGGCACGCAGCCCGTCATCGCTGTGCTGATGTACGCCGGTAGCCAGACAAATCATGATGAGCCCAACGCCGATCCCGAACACGAGCCGCACGGCATGGTCGGTCCGACGTATAGCACCTATGTGGGTATACCGACGAACTACGTGTACCAACCCAGCTTGGGATCGTTGCACGACTACTGCACATCTTCGCCCGATGAGTTTCCCAATCCGGCCGGCGCGAACGCCAACTTCCGCGGCCCCTGTGCACGGCACGACCTGTGCTACGGCGGCACCACGGACAAGAAAATCTGTGACGTCAACCTGCGCGAACACATGCGGATGAACTGCCGCCACAGCTACGCCTGGTACAACCCCGCACGCGCGGCCTGCTACACCACTGCCGACGTGTACTTTCTAGCGGTAGTCGCAGCTTCCTGAGCTGTAGGATGAGTTGAACGGCGGCCCGGCATCACTCGGGCCGCTTCTCAGCCCCATGTTCGGAAGCTCCGGACTGCATCACGGCGCAAAGGCTTCTTGCCCCTGCGAGAAAAGCACACTTGCGGTCGTCGACGCCGGCCGAAAACGGTGGTTTGCCAGGGGCGAAGCGGGTGCGTCGCCCCAGGTTGGCTCTGCGGTAGTAGAGGCGCCCCTGATTGATCCCACCAACAGTCAAGTCGCACTCAAGAATTTCATAGCAGTCGGCCCCTCGGCGTGGCATCCAACATCCTGCTCTCCACTAACCTCGCGCTATTGCATGAGTTAGGAATGGCCCCTGGATCCAAGCCGCCGCCCTTATCCCTCCTGAAACTTTGGCGCCAGAAACTCCGCTTCGTAGATGCGGTAGCCCGCATCGCGCATGCCCAGCGCGGCGTAGGTGCGTTGGGCATTGTCATTTTCGCGTTCCACATACAAACGCAGACCGATCACGTCGGGGGTGTCGCGGGCGAGCTGTTCGACGTGCCGGTATAGCGCGGCGAACACGCCTTGGCGGCGGTCGGACTCGGGCACGTACACGCTCTGGATCCACCACCAGTCGCCGTTGCGCCAGTCGCTCCACTCGCGCGTCAGCATCAGGGTGCCGGCCGCGCGCGCGATGGTTTCGCGGCCGGCCACGGCGACTTCACTCATCGCGATGAAGTAGCGCGCCTTGGCCGGATCGCTGAGGCCGGCGGCGACGCCGGCGCTGATGGTCGCGGGATCAAGGTGTTTGTGCTCGGTTTCAAGGGCCATTGCTGTCGCCCATTGCGCGAGCAGATCACGATCGTCGGCAGCGGCTTCGCGAATGCGCAGGGTGGCATGCATGGCAGTGGGGATTCCTTAAAACCGCTCGACCGCAAAGCCGGATTGGCTGAAAATTGCCGCCAATTGTTGCGCAAAGTAAAGCAGGCTGATCCGCGCTCGGGACAGCACCGACTAACGCGTGACCTTGATGATGCCGCAGGCCACACGCGCGCCGGCATTGCCCGCCGGTTGGCTGCGGTAGTCGTCAGGTGCGGCGTGCACCACCACCGCGCGCCCGGCGATGTCGTTGGCGGCGTTGCCACCCAAGGTGACGCCGCTGGCGTGCACATCGATGCGGGCCACGCCTTCGCTGTTGGCGACGATGTTGTCCATGTCGCCGGCATGGTGCGCACCGGCGCCGACCTTGCCGTGAGCGCTGGCGCCGGGGTTGAAATGCGCGCCGGCGCTGCTGGCGTCGGCCGCACTGCAGTCGCCGCGCTCGTGAATATGGATCGCGTGGCTGCTGTTGCGCGATAGCCCGCCGATCTCACCGCGCAGATGCACGCCGCCGGTCATCGGGACCGCGGTGAGTTTTCCGCTGACCAGCGTTGCAGAAGCGGGCGCGAGAATGACTAGCGCCGATTGCGCCGTCGAAACCGTTGACACGGCGGGCGCGCGCGTCGATCGCGTTGGCGCGCTGCTGCACGAGGACAATGCGAGCGCGATGGTGGCGGCGAGCAAGACGGTCTTCATGGCAAGACTCCAAGGGCATGATCCCAGACGGCGTGGTTCGAAAAGAGAATGATGACGCCGCACGCTAGCCCTGCGTGGGTTCAATAGGGGTGAAACGCGCCGCAGTCACGAGCGCGGACGCACCGGGCCGAGTTTGCGCGTGAGCGTGTTGCGGCCCAGGCCGAGCTTGCTCGCCGCTTCGCTGCGGCGGCCGCCTGTGTGATCGAGCGCGGCTTGCAACAGCGCGCGGTCGAAGCGGTCGCGCGCGTGCGCGTGCAATCCGGCGGTGCCGAGCGCGAGTTGTGCGCGGGCCCACACGGCCAGCTGCGCATCCCAGTCGTGGTCGGCCCGCGCGGACGCGGCGTTGGCGCCAAGCGCTTCGTCGAGGTCGGCGCGGCTGAGGGTGTCGGCCGGCGCGAGCGCGGCCAGGCGCCAGCACAGGTTCTCGAGTTCACGCACGTTGCCGGGCCAGTCGTGCGCGCGCAAACGCTCGAGTGCCGGCGCGGCGAGGCGTTTGACTGGGGCGTGGAACTTGGCCGCAGCGGCGGCGAGGAAGCGTTCGGCCAATTGCGGCACATCGTCGCGACGTTCGCGCAGCGGGGGCAGGCGCAGGCGCACGACGTCGAGCCGGTGCAGCAGATCGGCTCGGAAGCGGCCGTCGGCGACCAACACCTCAAGGTCTTGGTGGGTGGCGGCAACCACGCGCACATCGACCCGGATCAGCTCGCGGCCGCCGACACGGAAGAACTCGCCTTCGGCCAGCACACGCAGCAGCCGCGTCTGCAACGGCAGCGGCATGTCGCCGATCTCGTCGAGAAACAGCGTGCCGCCATGGGCTTGTTCGAAGCGGCCGAGGTGGCGTCGCTGGGCGCCGGTGAACGCGCCGGCTTCGTGGCCGAACAACTCGCTTTCCAGCAACTCGGACGGAATCGCGGCGGTGTTGAGCGCGACGAATGGCTGCGCGGCGCGCGGCGATTCGCGGTGCAGCGCGCGCGCGACCAGCTCCTTGCCGGTGCCGGTCTCGCCGGTGATCAACACCGACAGCGGTGCCTGCGCGAGCCGGCCGATCGCGCGGAACAGCGTGCGCATCGCCGGGGTATCGCCGATCAACGCGTCAGCCGCAGGCAAGACCGGCGCGGGCGCCTCGATGTCCTGCGGTATCGCGTTGGCGCCGAGCGTGCGCGTGGCCAGCGTCACCGCGTCGTCGAGATCGAACGGCTTGGAGAGGAATTCGTGTGCGCCGCCGCGGAACGCACCGGCGGTGCTGGCGATGTCGGTGTAGGCGCTCATCACGATCACCGGCAGCTGCGGCGTATTCGCCTTGAGCTTGTCGAGCAGCACCAGGCCGTCATCGCCAGGCATGCGCACGTCGGTGAACAGTAGATCCGGCGCGCCGCATTCGACCACGGCGGCGAGTGCGTCGGCGGCGTTGCCGAAATCCTCGACGCGGTAGCCTGCGTCGCGCAACGCGGTGACCAGCACGAAGCGCACGCTGCGGTCGTCATCGACGACCCAGATGGTGGGCGCGGTAGTCATGGAGTTTTTCGGTGCGTCGAAGGGCGGGGTGGGTGTGAAGCAAGGCCAAGAGCAGGGGCACCCCTCCCCAGCCCTCCCCTTCGCTGCGCGAAAGGGAGGGGGTTAGGAGCAAACGCAACCTCAACTACCAAAAGCAAAGCCGAAGCCGAAGCCGATGCCGATGCCGATGCCGATGCCGATGCCGATGCCGATGCTTTCAATTCCCAAGCCGCAAATTCAAACCCCATCGCCGCTCTCCTCGACCGTCATCGGCAGCAGCAGCGTGAACACCGTATGCCCGGGCCGCGACCGGTATGCGAGCGAGCCCTTGTGCTCGCGCGCGACCTGCTGCGCGAGCGCGAGGCCCAGGCCACTGCCTTCGGCGCGGCCCGACACCAGCGGCAGGAACAACTGCTCGGCCAGCGCCTCGGGCACGCCGCGGCCGTCGTCGATGATCTCCAGCCGCAATGCGATCGGGTGCAGCGCGTCGCCGATGCGCAACGCGTGTTCGGCGCGCGTGCGCAGGCTGACGTGGGTCGCGCCGGCCTCAATCGCGTTGCGCGCGAGGTTCCACACCGCCTGGACCAGGCGGTCGGCATCACCATTGAGTTCGGGCAGGCTCGGGTCGTAGTCGCGCAGCAAGCGCACCGCCCAGCCGGCATCGCTTTCGGCCAAGCGCAGCACGCGCTCGAGCACCGCGTGGATGTTGAGCGGCGCGTGCGCACGCGGTGGCGTAGGCGTCAGCAATTGGTCGAGCAACCCGGTCAGGCGTCCCACCTCACTGTCGATCAGCGCGAGCAGTTCCTGCGCGTCATCGCCCTCGACCCGTCGCGCCAGCAGCTGCGCCGCGCCTTTGAGGCCAGCGAGCGGGTTGCGCAGTTCGTGCGCCAGCCCCTTGAGTGACGCCGATAGTGCCGAAGGCAGCAGCAGGGCCGGATCGTCGCCGGGAAACTCGTCGACCGGGTGCGCCTCCAGCAGGCAGCCGCCCTCCTCGCGTCGAGTGATCCAGACATCGGCGAAACGCTCGTCGGCTTCGGGGTAACGCAGGCGGACGCGACGCAGACGCAGCGGGGCATCGACGGCGCCGCCCAGTCGCGCGAGCGCTTCGGCGAGCCGGCCTTCGCCGTCGAGACCCGCCAGTGGCCAGCCGATCAGCCGGCGCGCGCTGACCGTCAGCCAACGCGAGAACGCGGGGTTGAAGCCCGCAATCGCGCCGTCGGCATCGCTCCACGCCAGCGGCGTGGTCAGCGTGTCGAGGTCGAGAGCGGGGCCGGCAGCGGGCAAGGACGACATTGCACCATGTTAGTGCAACATTCTGGCGCGAGCGGCGCTCAACCCAGTGGCAGTTCGCACACCAGCGACAGGCCGCGGCCGGGCTCGCGTGGCACCGCAGTCAAGCTGCCTTGGTGGGCGCGGGCGATGGCGGCGGCAATCAATATGCGCAGTCCCAAGCCCGAGTCGATCGGCTCGGGGCAGGGTTGCTCAAGCAGCCCGGTCAACGCGTCCGGGTCCAGTGCTGGGCCCCAGTCGCTGACGATGATGCGAACGCCGTCTGCGGCTAGCGGCGCGACCACGAGCCCGGGCGGGTGCTCGGGGTCGCGCGCGCTGGCGTGGCGGATCAATGTCGCCAGCATCTGACCCAAACGCACTTCATCGCCGGTGATGACCAGCCCGTCGAGATCGGCCGGGATGTGCGGCTCGACCCGGCAGCCGGCAATGCCACCGATGGCGGTGTCGATCAACAGGGCCAGCTCGCAAGGATCGCGGCGGCTGGCCAGCGCCTGTTGCGACGCGCGAAACCAGTCGCCGGCCTCGTCGATCATCTGCGCGAGGCGGCGCGACTGCCGATCCAGCGTTTCGATCAGTTCGCCCCGGCGTTCGGGCGGCAGGTCATCGCGACCGAGCAGATAGACCGCGGTCTGCAGCGGCGCCAGCGGCCCTTTGAGGTCATGCATCAGCCGGTCCAGCAACGGCACCTCGCGCGTTTTCATGCCGCACTCCGCGGTTGCAACGGCAGGTCAGCGCAGATCTCGCAGATCGCCGCCATTTCAGGCGGCTTGACCAGGTGGTGGTCGAAGCCGGCATCGGACGTGCGACGTCGGTCTTCGGGTTGGCCCCAGCCGGTGACCGCCACCAACATCAAGCGTTCACCGTTGGGACTGGCGCGCAGAAGGCGGGCGACATCGTAGCCGCTGAGCCCGGGCATGCCGATATCAAGAAACACCACATCCGGCGCGAATGCGGCGACGGTCTCCACCGCTGCGCGGGGGTCATAGACCCGTTGTGTATCGTGGCCCAGTAGCTCCAGCATCATCGCCAAGGTATCGGCCGAATCCTGGTTGTCGTCGACCACCAATGCACGACACGGCGCAAGGACGCGCGGGACGTCAGTCGACCTTGCCGGCGCGCTGACCGGTGGCGCCACACCCAGCGGCAGGGTGACGTCGAAGCGGCTGCCATGGCCGAGGCCGTCGCTGCGCGCGACCACGTCGCCGCCGTGCATTTCGACCAAGCGCTTGACCAGCGTCAGGCCAATGCCGAGGCCACCGCGCGCGCGCTCGATCGACGCATCGATCTGGACGAACGGCTCGAAAATCTCCCTGGCCTGTTGGGAGGTCAAGCCGATGCCCTGATCCTCGACAGACACCACCACGCGGTCCTGCTCGAGGCGAGCATCGAGCACGATCTGGGTGCCGGCGTCGGAGTACTTGGCGGCGTTGCTGAGCAGGTTGGAGAACACCTGCGACAGGCGTGCGGGGTCGCCGGTGACCGGCACCGGCTGCGCCGGCAACTGCACCTCCAAGCCATGGCCTGTGCTACGCATCAACGGCGTCGCCGATTCGATTGCGGCGTCGAGCACAGCCTCCAGCGTGGTGGTGGCCGGCCGCAACGTGAGCTTGTCCTGGCTGATACGGGCCACATCCAGCAGGTCATCGATCAGATGCACGAGCAGGCCGAGTTGGCGTTGCATGGTGACGTACAGCGGTTCGCTGCGATCGGACGCCGACAGCTGCAACACGTTCACTGCATTGGACAGCGAGGCCAGCGGGTTGCGCAGCTCGTGCGCGAGCGTGGCCAGAAACTCGTCCTTGCGCCGGTCCAGGGTCAGCAGCCGGGCCTCGGCGCGTTCGCGTTCGCCGATCTGCAGCTGCAGCTGCACGTTGCGCTCGGCCAGTTCGTTGTTGGCCACGCTCAACGACGCGTTGAGCGCCTCCAGTACCCGGGATTTCTCCAGTTGCAGTTCGATGTTGGCCAGCGACAGCGTTTCATTGGCGAGCTGCAGGTCCCGGCGTTTGCGGAACAGTTCCGCGAGCACCATGACCTTGCTGCGCAGGATCTCCGGGATGATCGGCACCATCACGTAATCGACCGCGCCGAGGTCGTAGCCGCGCATGCGGTCGAAGTCGCTGACGTTGACGGCGGTGACGAAGATGATCGGTGTGCGTTCGAAACGCGGGTGTTGGTGGATCAGGTTAGCCGTCTCGAACCCGTCCATGCCGGGCATGTTGACGTCGAGCAGGATCAGCGCACATTCCTCGCGCATCAAACAACGCAACGCCTCGTCGCCGGAGCTGGCCTCGATCAGGCGCTCGCCGAGGGGCTCGAGGATCGCGCGATATGACAGCAGCCGTCCGGGCTGGTCGTCGACCAGCAAGATGGTGACGGGGTCGGTCGCCGCGCTGGCAACGGCCCCCTCAGGGTTCAGCGATGCAGCCACTGGCGCAGCACTCCCAGCAGCTGGTCGGTCATGACGGGCTTGGCGAGGTAATCCGACGCGCCGGCTTCCAGGCATTTTTCGCGGTCGCCTTTCATTGCCTTGGCCGTGAGTGCGACGATCGGCAGCGAGCGCGATTCGGGCTTGGCGCGGATCGCGCGCATGGTGTCGTAGCCGTCCATGCCCGGCATCATGATGTCCATCAACACCAGGGCGATGTCGCTGTCCTCGGCCACTTTTTCGATCGCTTCCTGGCCGTTGCCGGCAGTCCGCACGTCCAGGCCGTGGCGTTCGAGCACGCTCGACAGGGCGAAGATATTGCGTACGTCGTCGTCGACCACGAGCACCCGCTTGTTCTTCAGCGCATGGTCGGACTCGTGCAGCTGCTGCACCATGCGCTGCTTGGCCGCCGGCAGATTGGCAATCACACGGTGCAGCAACAACGCGGTTTCATCGAGCAGGCGCTCGGGCGATTCGACGCCCTTGATCACCACGCTCTTGGCCGCGCGCTTGAGGCGCTTGTCTTCGTCGGCGGTGAGCTCCTTGCCGGTGAACACCACGATCGGCACGTCGCGCATCGCCGGCTCGGCCTGGATCTTGTCGAGCAGGTCGAAACCCGTCATATCCGGCAGGCGCAGATCCAGCACCACGCAGTCGTAGCCGCCCACGCGCAGGCGCGTCATCGCGTCCTCGCCGCTGCCGACGGAGTCGATCTCGAGATCGTCGTGATTGATCAACTCCTCGATGCTCAAGCGCTCGCCGGCATCGTCCTCCACCACCAGCAGGCGCTTGATGCGCGGCAAGGTGTACACGCGGATGCGCTCAAGGGCTTCGCTGATCAACTCCGAGCTCGACGGCTTGGCCAGGTACGAGAATGCGCCGCGCTCGAGGCTGTGGTGGCGGTCTTCCTCGATGGTGACGATCTGCACCGGGATGTGGCGGGTATCGGCGTCCTGCTTGAGCCGCGCCAGGACGGTCCAGCCGAGCATGTCGGGCAAGAAAATATCCAGCGACACCGCGCTCGGCTTGTACTCGCGCACCAAGCGCAGCGCCTCGGCGCCGCGGTTGGCAACCAGCACGTTGAAACCGCGCGATCGGGCGAGGTCGCGGATCACGGCCGCGTAGCGCGGGTCGTCCTCGACTACCAGCAGCGTTGGCAGGTCGGGATTGAGCGCGATCCGGTCGTCGCTGATGTCCTGCAGTTGGGCGTATTTGCTTTCGCTGTGCATGGGCGCGTGGGCGGCGGCGGCGAGCGGAAAATTGGTTTCGACCACCTCGGCCCCGACATAGTGCAGCGGCAGATACAGCACGAACGTGCTGCCCTTGCCGACCGCGCTGTGCAGGCGCAACTCGCCCCCGAGCAGGCCGGCAATCTCGCGGCTGATCGCCAGACCCAGGCCGGTGCCGCCGTACTTGCGCGAGGTGCCGGCATCGGCCTGCTGAAACGCCTCGAACACGATCCGCTGCTTTTCCGGGGAGATGCCAATGCCGGTGTCGGTGACCTCGAACGCGACCACGGTCGGGGCGCCATCGAGGATCGGGTGGCCAATCGACCAGCCGGTGGTGGTCACCCGCGCCGACATGCGAACACTGCCGCGCTCGGTGAACTTCAGTGCATTGGACAGCAGGTTCTTGAGAATCTGCTGCAGGCGCTTGGGGTCGCTGCTGAGGGAGCGGCCGAGCTCGCTGGGGAAATCGATCGAGAAGTCCAGCCCCCGCCGCTCCGCATCGTGGCGGAAGCCGCGTTCTAGATTTTCGCGCAGATGCGCGAACGCGATCTCCTCGCTGTCGACAGTGACGGTGCCGGACTCGATCTTGGACAAATCAAGAATGTCGCTGATCAGGTGCAGCAGGTCGGTACCGGCGGCGTGGATGGTCTTGGCGAACTCGACCTGGCGCGGGCTCAGGTTGGTATCGGCGTTCTCGGCCAGCTGCTGGCCGAGGATCAGGATCGAGTTCAGTGGCGTGCGCAACTCGTGCGACATGTTGGCGAGGAATTCGGACTTGTAACGCGACGTCAGCGCGAGCTCGGCGGCCTTTTCTTCCAACGCGCGGCGCGCGTGTTCGATCTGCTGGTTCTTGCGCTCGACCTCGGCTTTCTGCTCGGCCAGCAACGCCGCCTTGAGGGCGATGTCCTCGTTGGTCTGTTGCAATTCCTTCTGCTGGTACTGCAACTCGCCGGCGAGCTGCTGCGACTGCGACAGCAGGCGCTCGGTGCGCATCGAAGCTTCAATGGTGTTGAGCACCAGGCCGATGCTGCGCGACAGTTGCTCGAGGAATGCGCGGTGCGATGGCGTGAACTCGCCAAGCGACGCTAGTTCGATCACCGCCTTGACTTCATCCTCGAACAACACCGGCAGCACGATCACATTGCGCGGCAGCACGTTCAACAGGCCCGACTGGATCTGGGCGGTGCCGGGCGCGACATCGTTGATCAGGATCATGCGCGCCTGCGCTGCGCACTGGCCGATCAGGCCTTCGCCAAACTCCAGCGTGCGGTTGACCGACGACGTCGAAGCATCGGCATAGCCGGCCAGCTGACGCAGCCGCGGGATATTGCTCGGCTCATCGACCTCGACCACATACATCAAGCCCTGCTGGGCATTGACGAGCGGCGCGAGTTCGGTGAGCAGCATGCTTCCGAGCGTAATCAGGTCGCGCTGGCCCTGCATCATGCCGCTGAACTTGGCCAGGTTGGTCTTGAGCCAGTCCTGCTCGCGGCTGGTTTCGGTGGTCGCGCGCAGCGTGCCGATCATCGAGTTGATGTTGTTCTTGAGGTCGGCGACCTCGCCACGCACGTCGACCTGGATCGAGCGGGTCAGGTCGCCCTGGGTCACCGCGGTGGCGACCTCGGCGATCGCGCGCACCTGGGTGGTGAGGTTGGCGGCGAGCTGGTTGACGTTGGCGGTGAGGTCCTCCCAGATGCCGGCGGTGCCGGGCACGTTGGCCTGGCCGCCGAGCCGGCCCTCGACGCCGACCTCGCGCGCGACCGTGGTCACCTGGTCGCCGAAGATCGCGAGCGTGTCGGTCATGCCGTTGATGGTATCGGCGAGCGCCGCGATTTCGCCCTTGGCCTCCACCGTCAGCTTCTGGTGCAGGTCGCCGTTGGCGACCGCGGTCACGACCTTGGCGATGCCTCGCACCTGCGCGGTGAGGTTGGTCGCCATCGAGTTGACGTTGTCGGTGAGGTCCTTCCAGGTACCGGCCACGCCCGGCACCGCGGCCTGGCCCCCGAGCTTGCCTTCGGTGCCGACTTCGCGCGCAACGCGCGTGACCTCGGCGGCGAAACCGTTGAGCTGGTCGACCATCGTGTTGAGGGTGTTCTTGAGCTGGAGGATTTCGCCTTTCGCATCGACCGCGATTTTGCGCGACAGGTCGCCTTTCGCCACCGCGGTCGCGACCTCGGCGATGTTGCGCACCTGGGTGGTGAGGTTGGACGCCATCGAGTTGACGTTGTCGGTGAGGTCCTTCCAGGTGCCTGCGGCGCCGGGGACCTGCGCCTGGCCGCCGAGCTTGCCTTCGGTACCGACTTCCTTGGCGACGCGCGTCACTTCCGCGGCGAAGCCGTTGAGCTGGTCCACCATCGTGTTGATGGTGTCCTTGAGTTCGAGGATCTCGCCTTTGACGTCGACGCCGATCTTGCGCGAGAGGTCGCCTTTCGCCACCGCGGTGGTGACCTCGGCGATGTTGCGCACCTGCGAGGTTAGGTTCGACGCCATCGAGTTGACGTTGTCGGTGAGGTCCTTCCAGGTGCCGGCCACGCCCGGCACCTGCGCCTGGCCGCCGAGCTTGCCTTCGGTGCCGACCTCACGCGCCACGCGCGTCACCTCCGCGGCGAAGCCGTTGAGCTGGTCGACCATGGTGTTCATGGTGTCCTTGAGCTGCAGGATTTCGCCGCGCACGTCCACGGTGATCTTGCGCGACAAGTCGCCTTTCGCCACCGCGGTGGTGACCTCGGCGATGTTGCGCACCTGGTCAGTGAGGTTGGACGCCATCGCGTTGACCGAGTCGGTCAGGTCGGCCCAGGTGCCGTCGACGCCAGGCACGACGGCTTGGCCGCCGAGCTTCCCTTCGGTACCGACCTCGCGCGCCACGCGCGTCACCTCGGCGGCGAAGCCGTTGAGCTGGTCGACCATCGTATTGATGGTGTTCTTGAGTTCGAGAATCTCGCCGCGCACGTCTACGGTGATCTTGCGCGACAGGTCGCCCTTGGCCACTGCAGTGGTCACGTCGGCGATGTTGCGCACCTGCAGCGTGAGGTTCGAGGCCATCGAGTTGACGTGGTCAGTCAGGTCCTTCCAGGTGCCGGCAACGTCGGGCACCTGCGCCTGGCCACCGAGCTTGCCCTCGGTGCCGACTTCACGCGCGACGCGCGTCACTTCCGCAGCGAAGCCGTTGAGCTGGTCCACCATCGTGTTGATGGTGTCCTTGAGTTCCAGAATTTCACCGCGTACGTCCACGGTGATCTTGCGGGAGAGGTCGCCTTTCGCCACCGCGGTGGTCACCTCGGCGATGTTACGCACCTGCGAGGTCAGGTTCGACGCCATCGCGTTGACCGAGTCCGTCAGGTCCTTCCAGGTGCCGGCGACGCCGGGCACGATCGCCTGGCCGCCGAGCTTGCCTTCGGTGCCGACCTCTCTTGCAACACGAGTCACCTCCGAGGCGAAGCCACGCAGCTGGTCGACCATCGTGTTGATGGCCTCCTTGAGCTGCAGGATCTCGCCGCGCACGTCCACGGTGATCTTGCGCGAGAGGTCGCCGTTGGCCACCGCGATGGTGACTTCGGAAATATTGCGGACCTGCGCCGTGAGGTTGGACGCCATTTGGTTGACCGAGTCGGTCAGGTCCTTCCACTCGCCCGACACGCCTTTGACTTTCGCCTGACCGCCCAATCGGCCGGCGGTGCCGACTTCGAGCGCGACGCGCGTCACCTCGGACGAGAACTCGCCCATCTGCTCGATCATGCTATTGACGATCGTCGCCGAGCGCAGGAACTCGCCCTGTAGCGGGCGGCCATCGGCTTCCAGCGGCACGGTGCGGGTCAGGTCGCCCTTGGCGACGCCAGCCATGGCCTCGGTCATGGTCTCGACCGGGCGCACCAGGTCGTCGATCAGATCGTTGACCGAGCGCTCCATGTCCATCCACGCGCCCTGGCGGTTGGCCGCGGCGATACGCTGGCGCGTGTGGCCTTCGCGGCCGACCTTGTCGCCAACCCGCGCCAGCTCTTGGGCGAGGCGCCGGTTGCTGCTGACGATTTCGTTGAAGGTCTCGGCCAGGCGGCCGGCGATTCCGTCCCAGTGACGCGGCAACTGCACGGAGAAATCGCCGTCGCGAATCGCGGCCATTGCGGCCAACAATTCATGCAGTGGATCGCTCAGTGGAGCGCTGAGTGGTTCGCTCAGTGGATCGCGCAGCGGATCGCTCAAGGGTTTGCCCGACGGATCGGTGGGGGACTTGGCGCTGCGCACGCCCCGGCTCATTGATTCAGGCACGCGACGCTCCGAAAAATACCCCCGTTCCCCACGGGCTGGATGCAAGAATCTACCGTATCGAACGGTAGAAGGTATGTGAGGACTACACGCTGGCGTTGGCCCCCAGAGCGACGACTCGGGTCAGTGAAGCCACGGTGCCGGGCGAGCGACGCCAAAATGTTGGATGGCGATGTAGATATCTCGCTCACGTTTGCTTGGTTAGGTTGGCGGGCCCTCTCTTCCCCCCTGGACCCCGTCATGGCTCCGACCAAGAAAGCCGCCGCGAAAGCACCGAAGAAGCCCGCCAAGAATCCTACCGGCATGGCCCCCGATGTCGCCGCCGATGCGATTGCGCAGCAGGCCGCCGACACCCAGGCCACCGCGGCGGCGATGCCGTTCAACGCGAACAAGGCGGCCGAGCACGGCCATGACAACGCCCTCGCGCCGCCCGAGGGCGCGCGCGTGCAACCGCCGTCGGCACTGGTCGGCGCGAGCACCTTGTCGGAGGGCAATGCCTCGGCCAAGGCGGGGGAGCCGCCGGCGCCAGGGAGCAATCCAACGGTCGCACCCCTGGACCGGGTGCGCGTGGATTCCAGCGACCAGCGCCTGACCACGAACCAGGGCGTGCCGGTCGCCGACAACCAGAACTCGCTCAAGGCCGGCCTGCGTGGCCCCGCGCTGCTCAAGGATTTCATCCTGCGCGAGAAGCTCACCCACTTCGACCACGAGCGCATCCCCGAGCGCATCGTGCACGCGCGCGGGTCGGCGGCGCACGGGTTTTTCGAATGCTACAAGCCGCTGACGGACCTCACCCGTGCGGCGCCGTTCCAGGCGGCCGGGAAAGTCACGCCGGTGTTCGTGCGTTTCTCTACCGTGGCCGGCGAGCGCGGCTCCAAGGACACGGCGCGCGATGTACGCGGCTTTGCCGTCAAGTTTTACACCGACGAAGGCAACTGGGACCTGGTCGGCAACAACATCCCGGTGTTCTTCATCCAGGACGCGATGAAGTTTCCGGACTTGGTGCACGCAGTGAAGCCCGAGCCGCATCACGGCATGCCGCAGGCCGGCAGCGCGCACGACACGTTCTGGGATTTCGCCTCGCTGATGCCCGAGACCACCCACATGCTGATGTGGGCCATGAGCGACCGCGGCATCCCGCGCAGCTACCGGATGATGCAGGGCTTCGGCGTGCACACGTTCCGCCTGGTCAACGACGCGGGCGAGTCGGTGTTCGTCAAATTCCATTGGAACCCGGTGCTCGGCACGCACTCGCAGGTGTGGGACGAGGCGGTCAAGGTGTCCGGCTGCGATCCCGACTTCCACCGTCGCGATCTGTGGGAGGCGATCGAAGCCGGCGAGTATCCGGAGTGGGAACTTGGCCTGCAGGTGTTCACTGAGGCGCAGGCAGACAAGTTCAGCTTCGACGTACTCGATGCGACCAAGCTCGTGCCCGAGGAACTGGTGCCGGTACAGCCGGTCGGCCGGATGGTGCTCAACCGCAACCCCGACAATTTCTTCGCCGAGACCGAACAGGTCGCGTTCTGTACCGCGCACGTCGTGCCCGGCATTGACTTCAGCAACGACCCGCTGCTCGCCGGCCGCATCCATTCCTATGTCGACACCCAGATCTCGCGCCTGGGCGGACCGAACTTCCACGAGATCCCGATCAACGCGCCGATCGCGCCGGTGCACAACAACCAGCGCGACGGCATGCATCGGCAAGCAATTGCGCGCGGACGCGTGGCGTACGAACCCAACAGCCTCGGCGGCGGCTGTCCGTTCCAGGCCGGCGCGGCAGGTTTCGTCTCGTTCCCGGAGGTGGTCAAGCAAGACGAAGTACGCGGCAAGCCGGAAAAGTTTGCGGAGCATTTCAACCAGGCCACGTTGTTTTTCGACAGTCAGAGCCCGGTCGAGCAGGCGCACATCGTCGCTGCGTTCCGGTTCGAGCTCAGCAAGCTCACTGTCCCGGCGATCCGCGAGCGTGTGTTGTCGATGCTGGTCAATGTGTCGCCGAAGCTCGCCGCCGACGTCGCTGACGGCCTCGGCATGGCGGTGCCGGCGGCAATGCCGAGGGCGATCGCGAAACCGCCAAAATCCGAGGTCAAGGTCTCGCCTACATTGTCCTTGCTGGCGCGGCCGGGCGACGGCGGCATCCGCACGCGCAAGATCGCGCTGCTGATCGCCGACGGCATTGATGGCGCGTCGGTCAGCGCCGTACGCGAGGCGCTGCTCGCAGCCGGCGCCGTGCCGAAGCTGGTCGGCAGCCGCATCGGGCCCATCACTACCGCGTCGGGTGACGTGCTGGAAGCCGAAGCATCGATGGAGACCGACCCGGCGGTGGTATTCGATGGGCTTGTGTTGCCCGATGGGGCGGCGGGGGTCAAAGCGCTCGCGTTAGACGGCCGCAGTGGCGAATTCATCAAGGACCAATACCGCCATTGCAAGACGATCCTGGCGCTGGGCGCGTCCAACGCCCTGTTGGATGGCGCTGGCGCGGCGCGCAATCTGCCCGACGGGACGCCAGACCCGGGGCTGGTGTTCGCCGAGGCCAAGTCAGCACCCGCGGGGGCCGAGACGTTTATCGCCGCCGTCGCACAACACCGCCATTGGCAGCGCGAGACCGATCCGCCAGCGGTTTAAGGTTCGTCATAAAGGCGCCGCGGCCGAAACAGGCCGCGGCGTTACTACTACTGCTTTGTTGACCGCGACGGGACAGCGTTGCGCCGAGGATTTGCGCGGCCCGTCATGCGTCGCCCGAAGTGGGCGACGCGAGTTGCTTAGATCGCGTAATACATCTGGTACTCCAACGGATGGGTCGCGCCGCGGAACGCGGTGACTTCCTTCATCTTCAGGCTGATGTAGGCGTCGATGAAGTCGTCGGTGAACACGCCACCGGCCTTGAGGAAGTCGCGGTCCTTGTCGAGCGCTTCCAGCGCCTGGTCCAGCGAATGGCACACGGTCGGGATGCCTTTCTCTTCTTCCGGCGGCAGGTCATACAGGTCCTTGTCGCTCGGCGCGCCCGGATCGATCTGGTTCTTGATGCCGTCCAGACCCGCCATCATCAGCGCGGCGAACGTGAGGTAGCCCGAGTTCATCGGATCGGGAAAGCGTATCTCGATGCGGCGCGCCTTCGGGTTGGCGACGTACGGGATGCGGCACGACGCCGAGCGGTTGCTGGCCGAGTACGCGAGCATCACCGGCGCCTCGTAACCCGGCACCAGACGCTTGTACGAATTGGTGGTCGCGTTGGCGAACGCGTTGATCGCGCGCGCGTGCTTGAAGATGCCGCCGATGTACCACAGCGCCATCTGCGACAGGCCGCCGTAGCCGTCGCCGGAGAACAGGTTGGTGCCACCCTTGGCGAGTGACTGGTGCACGTGCATGCCGCTGCCGTTGTCACCGACGAGCGGCTTGGGCATGAACGTCGCGGTCTTGCCGTTGCGGTGGGCGACGTTCTTGATGATGTACTTCATCGTCAGCAGCTCATCGGCTTTTTTCACCAGCGAGTTGAACTTGGTGCCGATCTCGCACTGGCCGGCGTTGGCGACTTCGTGGTGGTGCACTTCGACCTCGATGCCGACGGCTTCGAGCGTCTTGCACATCTCGGCGCGGATGTCGTGCAGCGAATCCAGCGGCGCGACCGGGAAGTAGCCGCCTTTGACGCCCGGACGGTAGCCCGTATTGCCGCCTTCGTACTCACGGCCGGAGTTCCATGCCGCCTCTTCCGAATCGACGTGGAAGAAGGTGTGGCCCATGTCGTTGGCGTAGCGCACGGAATCGAAGATGAAGAATTCCGGCTCCGGGCCGAAGAACGCCTGGTCGGCGATGCCACTGGACTTCAGGAACGCCTCGGCGCGGCGCGCGATGCCGCGCGGGTCACGGCTGTAGGCCTGCATCGTGGTCGGCTCGAGCACGTCGCAGGTCAGCACCAGGGTCGGGTCGGCGGTGAACGGGTCGAGGAACGCGGTGCTCGGGTCGGGCAGCAGCACCATGTCGGACTGGTGGATGCCCTTCCAGCCGGCGATCGATGAGCCGTCGAACATCTTGCCGTCCTCGAACAGGCCCGGCTCGACGATCGACTTCGGAAACGTCATGTGGTGCTGGACACCGCGCATGTCGGTGAAGCGCAGGTCGACGAACTCGACCTTGTGGTCCTTGATCATTTTTTCGACGTGTTCGAGGGACATGGGGGAACTCCGGGCAGGAAAAAACGGGAAGGGGGAATGGAAGCGCGGCGCGTAGCCGCGGTCTATCGTGCAAGTAGCAATCCCCGTGCCAACGTCGGCAACAGCGCAAACTATTGATAGATAACAAAAAATAATATTAGACGTCGTGCCAGTTGCACCTGTATGAAGCAAGCGCGGGAGGTAACGCACCAACTCGGTGCGTTGCGTGCTTGAGCTATGCTGCCGCGCCCCCGCCAGAGGGACGCGAGTCTCTTAAGAGCTGAAGACACTGGATTCCTGCGTTCGCAGGAATGACGAGCAAAACCGCCCCGCCGTTTTCCCTTTGTTCCCCGCCATCATTCCGTTCGCCATCCCGCTTCTCATTCCCGCTTCTCATTCCCGCTCCGCATTCCCGCTCCGCATTCCCGCTCCTTTATTCCACGGCCCCTCCATGACCGATCTGCTCGCCGCGCTGCTGCTCGGCATCATCGAAGGCATCACCGAATTCCTGCCGATCTCCAGTACCGGCCACCTGCTGATCGCCGAGCGCTGGCTCGGCCACCGCAGCGACCTGTTCAACATCGCGATCCAGGCCGGCGCGATCCTGGCGGTGGTGTTGATCTACCGGCAGCGTCTGACGCAGCTGGCGTTGAGTTTCCTGCGCCCGGCGGCAGCGACGGCGCTGGTGCACGGCCAGCCACCGCGCGACTACGCCTACAAACTCGCCGCCGCGTTCGGCGTCACCGCAGTACTCGGCGTGCTGGTCAAGAAGCTGGGTTTCGAGCTGCCCGACGACGTGACCCCAGTGGCGTGGGCACTCGTATTGGGTGGCGTGTGGATGATCGCGGCCGAGCATTTCGCGGCCAAGCGCGCGGCCGTGCTTGGCGAGCGCAGCACGATCACCTGGACCGTGGCGATTCTGGTCGGCATCGCCCAGATCGTGGCGGGCGTGTTCCCCGGCACCTCGCGGTCGGCGGCGACGATCTTCGTGGCGCTGCTGGCGGGCACCACGCAGCGCGCGGCGGCGACCGAGTTCGCGTTCCTGGTCGGCATCCCGACGATGTTCGCCGCGACCGCGTACGAGCTGGTCGACATCTACGGCACGCCCGCTGCGGCGAACGAGGACTGGAGTGCGCTTGCGGTCGCGTTCGTCGCCTCGGCAGTCACCGCGTTCGTGGCGGTGAAATGGCTGTTGCGCTACATCCAGAGCCACACGTTTACCGCGTTCGCGATCTACCGTTTCGTGCTCGGCGCGGCACTGCTGTTGGTATTGCCAACCGGGGGCTGAGCACGGATCGTGCGGTAGGGCGCCACGCAAGGATCGTCGCGGTCATCAAATCGCGGATTGAGCGTCGAAACCGAAGCCGGCTGTGCAACCCGGTAGCTTTTTCAAACCTGCATGGAGCGCGGATCAGCGGCGGTTCCGCCGGCAAGGCCGCCTGCAAGTTGGCGTGACCTCCCACAGTCCACGGGAAACTGCTTCGTCCACGCAGGACTTAGTTGCCGTTGTGCGACCAGGGCTTGTTGAGACGTTCATTCATTGACTTCGCAGCCTTGCCCAGCCAGTCTGCGACGCACCGCGGACGGCTCGCGTTTGCTTGAGACAAACGTGCCATGTCGCTGGATTAACCACCCTCTAGTTGATCGCTTGAAATGGAGTTTCAAACATGCCTGCATCGCAATTCGCTGCTCGTGGAAGTTTCGGGCGCACCAACTTGTTTGCCGTTTTAACGGCGGCAGTAGCCGTATTTTCGTCCGGTTCCGCGCTCGCGGCCGAAGAATTCAGTCCGGCTGTAAAGTTCGCAATGCAACGCGATCTGGGTATTTTTCCGGGCCAGGTTTCGCAATATCTGCAAACCGAACGTATTGCTGAAACCACGGCCCCCGTCGCGCGACGGCAGTTGGGAGCGAGCTACGCCGGCCACTGGATCGAGCGCAAGAACGACGGCTCGTTCAAGTTTGTCGTGGCCACCACCAGCGCGAGCAAGCCGGCCGGCCTGGGGAAGGTCGAGGTCCGCCAAGTCCGTCACAGCCTGGCGCAACTGGACGCAGCGAAGTCCCAGCTCGATGGCACCCAGATGCGCGCACCGGCCGGGCGAACGCATCTGCGCGGCATCCACTCCTGGCATGTAGATCCGATGACCAACAGTGTGGTCGTCAGCATCGCCCCCAACGCCGTGAAGCACGCGATCGATTTCGTTGCGGTCAGCGGCGCCGACGTGAATGTTGTGCGCTTTGTCACGACCGAAGGTGAGGCGCAGACCACTGCAGAAGTTCGCGGCGGCATCGAGTACGTCATCCACAGCCAAGAGGATTTTCTGTGCTCGGTCGGCTTCTCGGTCATGCGCGGCCCCACCAAGGGGTTTGTCACCGCCGGGCACTGTGGCGATCGAGACGAAGACGTGTCCATCGGCGGCGAGCGTGTCGGCTCGTTCAGAGCGTCGAGGTTCCCGACCAACGACCGGGCATGGGTCCGAGTCCGCCGCAGGCACACGCTGCGGCCGTGGGTCAACAACTGGGACAACTGGGACGGCGACAATGCCGTGGTGCGTGGCAGCACCGAAGCGGACACCGGAGCCTTGCTGTGTCGCTCCGGGCGCACCACGGGCTGGCGCTGTGGCGCGATCACGGCGAAGGACGTGACCGTCAATTTCGCGGCTGGGAGCGTGTTCGGAATGACGCAATCCAACGCCTGTTCCGGTAAGGGTGATTCCGGCGGTTCCTGGATCACCGGGACGGGCCAGGCGCAAGGCGTGTCGTCGGGCGCCACAATTCCGGAGGGGAGCAACGACAATTGCTCGGTGCCGAGATCGGAGCGGGAGTCCTACTTTGAGCGTCTGAACCCGATCCTGAGGATGTACGGGCTGTCATTGCTGAGGGTCTGATCCCTGCGGCAACCCAAAGCAACAACGCCCCGGTCAGTCGCGTTTTTTTACGCCAGCGGGGCGCCGGCGCGGTCATGCGTACCAGCGATGCCACGCCCACCATCCGGCGCCGGCGAGCAGCAGCAACCAGATCGCCGCGATCACCACCGCGGCGATCACGCTGACCGGGCGCTGGGCCGCGTGCTCGGCGCGCGACCGCGCATCGGCGAGGATTGCCGGTGGCGTTAGCCGCACCACCAGCGCCACGCCGAGCGGAATCAGGATCAGATCGTCGAGATAACCGAGCACCGGGATGAAGTCCGGGATCAGGTCGATCGGGCTCAATGCGTAGGCGGCGATCGCCAGCGCCAGCAGCCGCACCGGCCACGGCAGGCGCGGATCGCGCGCGGCGAAGTACACAGTGAGGGTTTCGCGTTTGAGCGCGTGCAGGCGCTGGCGCCAAGCGGACAGACCCACGTTGGGTCAACCAGCCGCGGCGGCTGCGCCACGCTTCACAGCCGCACCGTAGCCCGCCATCAGTCCGTGACCGCGGGGTGCAACGAATACGTCGCGTACGTCGCCGCCTCGGCGAGCAAGTGGCCGTGCATCGCACGCAGCACGTCGCTGGCGGTGAACGAGTCCGACAGCTCAAGCCGGTCGCAATCCAACGCGAACACGCGGAAGAAATAGCGGTGCAGGCGTAGGTCGTTCGGCGGTGGGAACGGGCCGTCGTAGCCGCACCAATCGCCGGCCATCGCCGCGTCGCCGGCGAACCAGCCGGTGTAGTCGTTCAGGCCCTGGCGCGCGCCCGCTGGGCCGGGAGGCTTCGCCTTGCCGTGCGGCACCACGCCATCGCTACAACTGCCGGCGGCGATCACGCGCACGTCGGCGGGGACGTCGACCATGGCCCAGTGGCCGAAGTCGCCGCGCGGCTGCGCGACCGGGATCTCGACGCCGGCTTGGCCGACCATATCGGCCACCGTCGGAGCGTCCGGATCGAGGCACAGCAACGCGAAAGAGCGCGTGCCCGCGGGGACTTCGTCCCACGCCAGGTGCGGGTTGCGGTTGGGCGCTTGCCCGACACTGCCGTCCGGATTCAGCTGACCCGCCGCGAACTGCGCCGACAGGCGCTGGCCGTGGGCGAAACTGTCGCTGTGGATGCGCATCGGGCCTCCGAAAAAGAGATCAGGCTTCGGGATATCCCAGCCGTTGGGCGACCGGCGTCAACAGTGCGAACGCCGCAGCGAGCGGCTCGGCGAACGCGCGCCAACGGCCGGGGGGGAAATGTTCTGGCCCAAATGATCCGGCTGCCGCAGGCGCCAGGTCGATATCAAGAGCGTCGGCGATCGTCTGCGCGAGGGCGCCAGGGTCGTCGGCGATGGCGTCCAGTTTGAGCAGCCGGTGCGGGAACAGGTCCTGTTCGTGCAGCTCGGCGACCTGCGCCAGCACCTGCGCCAGCCAGCGTGCGCCGATGACGGGCGACTCCAGCGCAAACGGCGCCGGACTGCCGAACGCGAGCCACTCGAGCAACATATCGCGCGGATCGCGCAGCGCGATCATCAGCACCGCTTCGGGCAGGTGCGGGCGCAGCGCCAGCAGCAACGCGTTGTCCCACCACAACAGCCAGTCGAACACGTTGCCGTCGTTGATCCCGCGCGCTGCCAGTCCGGCGCGCCACTGCGCGACCAGATAGGCACCATCAAGGGAACCGTCAATGAGGGCCGCCGGTGTGCCATAGCGCTGCATCGGGTCCGATGGCGGCTGCGGACCGAACCGGTCGGCCCGCAATGGACCGTCGGCGTGTGCGAACGTGAGCGCAATGCGCTCCACCAACGAACCAGGTGGGCCCCACAGCAACAGCACGCCGGGCGCGGGCTCGGGCAGCGGCGCCAGCGCTGGCCATTGCGCGATCAGGGTGCTCGGTTCGGGCAGCGGCAAACGCTCGGTCACCACCTCAGCCTGCAGTTCAGCCCAGGTTGCCGCGGCCGCGGCCGGTTGCCCAGCCTGATCCAGGGTGCGCCCCAGCAACTGGCGCAGGTTGCGTTGGACCGCAGGGTCTTCGGCGCGCGCGAGCAGGCTTTCGACACGTCCCAGGGCCGCTTCGCTATCCCGCCGGAGCAGGCTATCGACCACGCGCAACTCTGCCTGGGTGTGGCCGGGCTCCAGTTCGGTGATGCGCAGGGCAACTGCGTCCGCTTGCTCGCGCTCGCCGGCGGTATCGAGCAGCGTTAGCTGGGCCTGGTGCGCCGGCACGTACTCGGGCATCGCCAGGAGCCAGCGGTCGGCCACGGCACGGGCTTGGTCGGCGTACGTCTCGACGGTCAGGCGCGCGAGCCACAAGTCCGGTAACTGCGTGTGAGCGGCAAGCAGCGTGTCGAGCGTGCTGCGCGCATCGTCTTGGTCGTTGAGCTGGCGCCAGGCCTCGATCGAGGCGCCCAGAGTGCGGCGATCCCCAGGTGCCGCGGCCAGCGCAAGGCGCAATCGCGGCAACGCCTGGGCGGCGCGGCCCGCCTCCAGTTCCAGCTCACCCACTAGACGCTGCAGCGCGGGCGAGGCGTCCTGATCCAGCAACGGCGCGAGCTCGTCGGCAGCCTCCCCCGAGCGACCCTGGCGGCGGACGATGTCGGCAATCAACGCGCGCAGCGGGCGCGAGCTCGGATCCTTGTCGATCATTCCGCGAAAAGCCTGTTCGGCGAATGCGTAATGGCCCTTGGCGAAGTGAGCCAAGCCCAGCGCGAGACGCAACTGCGGTTCGTCGGGGGCGTTGTCGGACGCGCGGGTCAGGATCGACAGCGCGCGGTCGGCGTCGCCGCGGCGCAGCGCGAGCATGCCTTCGATCGCCGAGATCTGCGGGTGCTCGGGCGCAATGCGCGCGGCAGTGCGGGCGATGCGCTCGGCTTCGTCGAGGTCACCGCGGCCGAGCGCAAGTTGGGCCTGGACGACGTAGGCCGGGAACTGGTTCGGATCCAACCCGATCGTGCGCGCCAAGGCGGCCTGGGCCGCGTCCAGCTGGCGTTCCTGCAGTAACAGCCCGGCACGTTCGAGGTGCAGGTTCGCATCCTCGGGCGCGAGCTCGATGGCCTCATCGATCGCGGCCAGCGCCCCTTCGCGGTCCCCCTCCAGGCGCAGGGCGGCGGCGAGCAGACGGCGGGCCTGCGGGTCCTGCGGTTGCGCCGTTACGGCGTCGCGCGCGGCGAGCAGCGCGTCAGCGGCATCGCCACGGCGCAGGGCTTCGATGATCGGTTCGTACATGGACAGGCAACTCGGGGGCGGACGAAACGCCGATTGTAGCGGCAGGGCGCGGCCCGGCCTCTGCGGTAGGTCCCGGCGGGGAGCGCCAATCCGTCGTTCCCGCACTTCGTTGACCCGGCTACTGTGCTCGCCTCCTAGTTGGTGCCCTCACAGGACATCGACTCCCCGCCTAGCCCGCACACCCGGGGGGCGCACATGGATGTGCGTCGTCCTGCAAGCGGGGACTTCCTTCGGTGGTTTTCCGACCGAGCCGTGGATGGGGAGTCGGAAAATCCCGACGTGCCACGCAGAGTTAATTTAGCCCTGTCGGGGAAGGGCCTTGTTTGGTTACTTTTGACCAAAGGGACCCACTCGGACTTTGGCCCTTCCAAGAAAGTCACCGGCCTCAGGGGGAAGCTCGTCGCTATGCCTTTGACGTGGCGCCAGCAAAGCTCGGGTATCGCTACGCCCCACATCGGCTACGGGCTACGAATTGCGCCGAGCCAGTGCCGCCTCAGCCCAGTGCGCCTGCGAGCCGCTCCGCGATCCAGCGCTCGGCGAAACCGTCGAGCTTGGCGCTTTCGAGGAAGCCGCAATGTCCGCCCCACGGAGAGATTTCCAGCGTCGACGACGGTGGCAATTGCAGCTCGCGGAAGTCGTCGACCGGGATCATCGGATCGTCCTCGGCCATCAGGATGCTGGCCGGCGTTTGCAATGCAGCGAGGCGGTCGCCGGCGATCGCGTAGCCATCGAAGTAATTGTCGAGCGTGCCGAAGTCGGTGTAGCGCTCGACCATCCATTGGGTCAGCGGGCGCATGCGCAGGCCGAGCGCGCGGTCGTCGAAGTCGTGGTGCTGCGGAAACAGCGCGCGCTTGCGCGTCAGCGATTCGCGCCATTTGCGTTCGAAATGCCACAGGTACAGCGGCAGGCCCTGCTCCATCGCGTCCATGGTCCGCGCCGGGTCGAGCACCGGGCAGACCGCGGCGACATGCGCAAGCTCCAGCCCTGCCGCAGGCGCGTGCAGGGCCAGGCGCAGGGCGAAATTGCCGCCCAGCGAGTAGCCCGCAACCATCATCGGCCGCAGCGGGAAACGCCGGGCTACCACGCACGCGGCGCGCACGACCTCGTCGATGCGATTGGAGTGGAACAGGCCTTCGTTGAGATGGTGGCTGTTGCCGTGGTCGCGGAAGTTGAGCCGGAACACCTCGAACCCGCGCGCGAGCAGGTGCACTGCGGTCAGGCGCATGTAACTGGAATCGACGCTGCCTTCCCAGCCATGCAGCAACAAGACCAGGCCGCGCGGCTCGACCCCCGGCACGGCGCTATGCACGCCGTTCAAGCGCACGCCATCGCCGGCGTCGATCTCGTGCTCGGTGCTGACTGCTCCACTGGCAGCCAGGCGGCGTTCGCCCGCACGTCGCCGCAATGCGCTGGTGCCAAGCGCCGATTGCAGGTGCGGGTTGCGCAGCCATCGTGGCGGTCGGTAGTCAGCCGCCGTCAACCAGTGACGGGCTGCGATTGCCGCGCGGGCCGGGCGATGGGCTACACGGCATGCCTCCGCACCGTCGGCATCGTCGGAGCTCAGGCCAAAGTCGATTTCCGCCAGGGCGGCTAACTGACGTTCCGCATTTGAGGCGGTCATGGCTTCCTTCCTGGAGTGACAACGTTGTCCTGTCTAACGGCATCCAGGGCAAATGCAAGCCACCGGGTCAACGCCCGGTACTCGTGGCCGCCATCGCGTCGATGATGCGCTGGCGTGCGAGATCAGCGATGCGGCGACGGCCCTCGGTGTCGCCCGGCTCGATCGGGGTCAGGAAATGCACCTCGGCGCTGCGCTTCGGTTCGCCCAGCAGGCGCACGAAATTGCCGAAGAAGCTCTCGCCCGGCGCAAACGCGACCGCTCGCTGGGAGTTGCCACCGTCGCCGTAGCGCAGCGCAACGGGCTGCACCGGTACGCCGGCCTCGACCGCGGCCAGAAAGATGCGGGCGTGGAACGGTCCGATCTCACCGCCGCCGCGCGCGCCGCCCTCGGGGAACACGCCAACCGCCCGCCCGGAGCGCAGGCGGCTGAGCATTTCATGCAGCACCCCGCCGAGCGATTCGGTGCTGCCGCGGTGGTGGAAGATGGTCTCCCCGCGCGCCGCGAGCCAGCCGATCACCGGCCAGTTCGAGATCTCGCGCTTGGCCACAAACCCCATCATGCGCTGGCTGTGCAGCAGCGAGATGTCGGCCCAGCTGACGTGGTTGGCGACGAACAGGGCCGCGCCAGGCAGCGGGGTGCCGATCCGGCGCAGGCGGAAGCCGAACACCCGCATCATCCCGGCCGACCACGCGCGCATCACCCGGTGTTCAAGACTTTCATCGCGCCAACGCAGGCGCCGGGTGACCGGCGTGATCATCAGCAGGGTCAACGGCAGGTGCACCAGCAGGTGCCACACCAGCATCGGCACGCGGACCAGATACCGCAGTGCACGGGCGGCCGCGGCGCCGGGCGGCGCGGCGGCACCGGCGGGGGTTGGCGGCGAATTCATGGAGCCACGATACCGAACGGCCCTCGACGCGGCCAGCGCGGCGGCGTCATCGGCACGCGCTCATGGCCGCGGAATGACCGCCAGCGTGAGCCGGGAGATGCAGGCCAGCCGCCCCTGGTCGTCCTCGATGCGGATCTCCCAGACCTGGATGCGCCCGCCCAGCTGCAGCGGCCGCGCGGTGCCGGTGACGACGCCGTCGCGCACCGCGCGCAGGTGGTTGGCATTGATCTCGATGCCGACCACGCCTTGGCCCGCGGCCGCGCACAGTCCCCCGGCACTGCTGCCCAGGGTCTCGGCCAGCAGCACCGAGGCGCCACCGTGGAGCAAGCCGTAGGGCTGGCGGGTGCGCGCGTCGACCGGCATGGTGCCGCGCAGGAAGTCGGGGCCGATTTCGGTGAAAACGATACCCAACGGCTGCATCGCGGTCCCATGCGAGAGCGCGTTGAGGTCGGCGACAGTGGCTTGACCGCGGAAAATGCCGCCGGTGGCGGGCGCGGGGGAAATGTCGGAGCTGTCGTGGGATGTCATCGCGCCACGATAGCGGAGGCGGTTGGCCGGCGACCAGCGCGCTGTGGGTCTAGCAGTGGGGCTTCACAGCACGGCGGTCGCGCAGTGGGGGTGCATGCGCAGATGCAAGCAGGCGAAACAGCGGATCAGGCCCACCGGATCACACGCAACGGAAGCGCGGCTGCCCCGAGGTGCCGGCGTAGCGGCGCGAGCTGGCATAGCCGCTGCTGTTGCCGTATCCGACGCCGAAATCGCGTTCGCGGTGGGGGCGACGGGTCAGCGCAGCGGCAACGGTCGGCGCCAGGGTCGGCATCGGGTTGGGCTTGGTCGGCAGGGCAACGAAGGCGTTCATGGCTAGGTCCTGAAGAAAGGGTGGATGCTGCGGAAAGGCTGGGGTCAGGCGCACTTGAAGCGCGGCGTCGCCCATTGGCTCGCGTACTGGCGGCTGCTGGCGTAGCCGCTGCTGTTGCCGTAGCCGACACCGAAATCACGTACCCGGTGGGTGTGGCGGATCGGCATCGCGATCACATTGGCGCCGGCGGGCTGGGCGTTCGGGCTGGACTGGGGGGCGGCGGACGGGACGTTGCGAATGGCGTTCATGGCGGGTCTCTTCTCTGGTGGGTGGCGTGGTGTGCCTTGGTGTGTTGGTAAAGTACAACACCACTTCAATACCGACATATGCCAGAAGTCACCCCACCGAAGACCTAGGAAATTTCGGAATGGGCAGCACCGCAGGTGAGGTCCCACACAGCTAGGTGCAAAGGGGATAGCGGTCGCCATGCTGACGCCGCCTGCCCCGCTGCAGCGCTCGGCAGGGGGTCGCAGAAGCACTACGGAGGGTGGGGCCGGGTTGGGCGCGTGGCTCTCTGCGGTGATTGTCCGCGGCGGCACACGGGCGATTTCTGCCGATCGCTGGATCCCCACCGGGACGCCCTCAGCGGTGGGCTGCCCCAACTCCCGGTAACGCCCATCTCGTAAGCGTCGGTCCCTGCCTCGCCGTATCGCTGAGCTGACGCCGGGCTAAAAGATCGGTGCGAGCCCGGCCCCGAACGCGGTAAAAATACGCGTCGTCAGGCTCTTTAGCCCGATATTGACCTCGGGGAAGTCGCCCACCGGCTTGTAGCACTGGCGGAAACCCGGATGGTCCGGCGGCAACGGCTGCGGACAGTTCGGCCCGGGTACGAACTCGTAGCTGGTCGCATAGCGCGTCGGCCACAGGTCGAACAGCGGCAAGTGCTCGGACAGCTTGCCCAGCGAGTACTCCAGCCCCGACAACACCGGCAGGCGGTCGCGGCGTGCGATCACCCACGAATTGGCCGGCGCAATGTCGCGACGGATGCTCGCGGCGAGCGCGCGCGCAAACGCGTCGTCCTCGATCACCACCGCGCTCTCGGTGTTGTAGTGGTCGCCACGCGGGTCGAAGTTGTGGGTGCCGATTACACCAATGCGCTCGTCGATCACCAGCGACTTGGCGTGCATGCCCACGCGCACGCCGGCGCGCTGGAGCGGCACCTGGTCGTTGACCCCACGCGAACCGAAGCGCAACGCGCCGTGTTCACGCGACAACGGTTGCCGCGGCTGGCGGACGATGCTGCGCCGGTCGGGCGGGATGCGCGTTGGCAGCGATCCGCTGGCGACGCGAGCGCCAGTAGGGAGCAGTCGCGCACCGGTCGCTGCAAGATCGATCGGCGCATCCAGCGGGAACGGTTTGTACTCGTAGATCTGGAAGCCAAAATCGCGAAGGTACCGACGCTTGTACTTGTACGACAACGCGTAGGCGATGAATGCATCGGTCGCGGCCAGACTGTTGGTGGACACGATCACGCGCGGCGCGTTCGGGCGCCCGTGCAGTTCGCGAAACATTCGCTGGGCCGGCTTGGATAACACCAGGTACGGCGTCTGCAGCAATACCTCGGCCTGCGCTGACTCGATCAACCCGCGCAACGAGTCCGAAGCGACGGCGTTACCAGGCGTGTCGCCGCGATGCTTGTCGGGCGAGTCGGAGATATAGCGCACTGACCCGACCGGCAACGCCGGCGCCACCAGCCGCGTCTGCACCGCTAGGGGGTCGGATGCCTCGACGCGCATCGCCGCGGCGCGTTGGGGGCGCTCAAACGTGGCCGCCGGCAACGTTGGCACGCCTTTGTTGAGCAACCGCGCGCCGATGTCGTTCAAGTGCTCCAGCGGCACGCTGCGGCGGTCGCTCCAGAATGTCGCGAAGTCGGCGTCCATCGCTCGCGCCGTCGGGCCGGCGATCAGGACGTCGCGGTCGCGGAAGTTGTAGCTGTCGTCCCAGTCGTAATAGTCGTTCTGGTAATTGCGCCCGCCGGTGATGCCGACCGCACCATCGATCAGTAGCAGCTTGGTGTGCATGCGCTGGTTGAGCTTGCGCCAGCAGCACATTGCCGCAAGCAGGTATTGCGGGTAGTTGATGCGGGCGCGACCCAACATCGGGTTGTACAGGCGCACTTCCAAATTGGTATGGGCGCCGGCTAGGGCCGCGAGCGTATCCACGTGCTCAAGCGCAGCCAACTGGTCCATTAGCAGCCGTACGCGCACGCCGCGGCGCGCGGCCACGAGCAACTCCTCGAGCACGAGCCGGCCGGCGTCGTCCTCGACGAAGATGTAGGTCTGCAGATCGATCGTGGTGGTCGCACTGCGGATCAGGTTGATCCGTGCGAGCAGTGCATCGGTGCCGCGATCGAGGATCAAGGCGTAATGCCGCGGCTGCTGAGGGGTGGATTCGGCGAACGCCCGCCCTGCCAGATCACGCAGCGGTGATTCCTGCGCACATGCATTGGCGGCCGTGCAGTCGAGCTGTTGCGAGCGCGCCGCGACCGCAATCGCCGCGGCGCGGTCGCGCTGGCCCGGTGACAGTGTCGCGCACGCCGAAAGCGCCAGCACGCACGCCGACAACATCACATGGCGCAAATCCCTCATGACCCCTGGTCGCGCAAACGCACGCGCAATGTAAAACGCACCTGGTTGCGCAAAGCCAATTGCCAACCGTCCAGACCGTATTCGTCGCGGCGCACGCTGCCGTGCGCAAGCACGTCGCAATCGAGTCCCGGGCGCTCGCACGTGGATGGCTGCAGCACGAAGCTCTCGCTGCGAACCACGCCGTGCATCGATAGCCGCCCGCGCAACGCGCCCCCGGCGCGCAAAAACGTGTCGGTGAGCGGCTCAGACACGAACTCGATCAGCGGGTAGCGCGCTGAATCAAAGAAGCCCGCTCCGCGTGCCATCGCGGTGTAACGCGTCGACCCGGCCACCTCGACTGCCGCGGCGGCCCACTGGATCCGCACCTGGCGGCGGCCGTCGGGCAGCCGCACCGCTTCGCCTTGGTAACGCGGAAATGTGCCCACCACGCGCTGGCCCCAACGCGTGCGCAACTCGAACCCGAACCCGGTAAGCGCAGGATCAAACGTCTGGGCCGCACCGGGCCACGACAGCACGCACAGCAGGACCAGCCAGACAATTCGCAGGCTTGCGGTCACGGCCACCAAAACTTGTTGAGTTGGGCCACGCCCGGCTCCAGGGCGACGCCGGCCGGCACCGAGAGCACGACCACGCCCGCCGGCGGTATGCCGCGATGATCCCCTGACTGGCCGCTATGCAGCAGCGCCGCAAGCTGCTCGAAGCCCGGGTTGTGACCGACCATCATCAAGCGCTCGGCTTCGTGGTGGTTGTCGGCCAGTGCGATCAGCGTGCCGGGCGTGGCCTCGTAGATCGATGGCTCGATGCGTTGGTCGACGTAACCGACCGCGCCGAGAATTGCCTCGAGGGTCTCGCGCGAGCGCCGCGCCGGAGAGCACAGCACGCAGTCGGGCACCAGCTTGTGTTCGGCCAGCCAGCGACCGGCGGCTTCGGCCTCGGCCAGACCTTCGGCTGACAACGGGCGGTCCAGGTCGGCTTGGCCGGCGGTGGCCGGTTCGGCGTGGGCATGGCGCAGCAGGATCAATTCACGCATTCGTGGCCTCGGGGGGAGAGTGTCGGGATCAAAGGGGGTGCCACGGCTGGGTGCCCGGGCCCGGCATCAGGTTTTCTTGAGCCACTTGAGCAGGGGCTGCCAATCGTCCTGATGCTCGCGCACTTGCGCGGAGTGGTAGTCGAACAGGCTCTTGCCGAGCCCGGTCATGAGCACGTAGGCCTGGCTGTCGCGCAGTTGCGCCACCACCGGGTAGGGCCACGCGCGCAGCACGTCGACCGCCTGCTGCGAGGCATTGGTCCACGGCTTGAGCTTGTTGCCGACCAGGCCGACCCGCAGCGCGCCCTTGCGCACGCGTGGGTGACGGGCCAGCGAATCCAAAAACGGCACGGTGGCCTCGATGTCGAGGGTCGAAGGCAGCACCGGCACCACGATCGCGTCGGCGATGTCGAGGTAGTGCTCCAGGTCTGCGGCCATCGCGCCGGCCGAGGCATCGATGATCACGCGCTGGGTGTCGTCGGGTAGCTGCTTGCGCCACGTCTTGCGGCGGGTACCGTCGAGCGGCAGCACCGCGCTTTGGAGTCCTGCCCGGCGATGGGCCCAGCGGGTGGATGAGCCCTGCGGATCGGCATCGACCAGGGCCGTGTGCAGGCCATCGAGCGCCGCATGCGCGGCGAGGTGCGTGGCGATCGTGGTCTTGCCGACGCCGCCTTTGGAACAGGCCACCAGCACGGTCTTCATCGAACCCCCTTGGGCGCACATCAACGCAGCCCGCAGCGTACACCGGGGGTGCGAAGGCGGCTATCACGATGGTTCAACTGGGCGGTGGACGACCGGTGATCCGTGCGCGCAAAAACGCGTTGGTGGGCAGCCGGCCGGGCGGCGGCGGCTCCGGACGGCCGGCCGCCTTCAGCAACGACCGCACGGTTGCCACTTCACCATCACGCCATTACTCCATCGCAGCGCCCTGGCGCTGACGCTGACGCCTACAGCAGGAACCACCCCGTAATGGCCAACCGCTCCTGCTCCGCCCATGGCGCCACCAGTGACACCGCGTGGCCGGCCGGCACGGCAAACAGCGACAACGTGTTCCAGCGCGGCAGGAAGCTGTCGAGCACGCGACCATCGTCGTCGATGAATTGCAGCAGCCCGCCCCAATCGGCGTTCCACTCGCGGCTTAGGTTGATAACGTACGCATACAGCCGGCCTTCCTGGCTGTTGATATCGGTGTGGTAGCGAAGGAAATGTCCCGGCTGGTAGCGCGTGGCCTGGGCATTGACGCGGCGCACGCGCTGGTCGCCGGTCAGCTCACGCGCGAAGCCGAGATAGTCCGGCGAATTGAACACCTCCAACACCCGATGCAGCAGCAGCCCGGGGTCGCGCCCTTCCTGGTAGGCGCGCACCATCATGTAACTGTCGTAGGCGAAGCGGAACCGACCCTCGGCGGTGCTCTCATCACGAACCGATGCGGTCACCTGCGCCAGCAGACGCTGGCGTTGTCCCGGGTCCATCGCGTCGTAGGTGGCGTGGTCGATAGTGCGCGCACCGTCGGCGTCGCGCAGGGCCAGAGTCCAGGGCACTTCGCGTTGCAGGCACGCCTGCAGGCGCAGTGCTGCGTCGGGCTGCAGATAGTCATCCACCTGGACGCGCCCGTCGCGCTTCAGATGCGCGCGCAACTGGGCAAGGTCGTGTGCGTTGTTGATCATCGGGCGCTCAGTACCCCGCCGCCTGACCATCCTTGCGCGACTCACTGGCGCCGATGTAGCCGCCGTTCGGATTGACCATGATCGCCTGGTAGCCGCCGTACGGGCCGTCGGCGAAACGCACGCTGTGGCCCTTGCGCATTAGTCCGCGCACGGTCGCATACGGGAAACCGCTTTCGAGGTCGAGCTCGCCGCCGTCGCTCATCACGGTGTTCTGCCCGGCGGGCTCGGTCGAGCCGTCGTGCTGGATGCGCGGGGCATCGCCAGCTTCCTGCAGGTTCATGCCGAAATCGATCAGGTTCATCATGATCTGGGCGTGCGCCTGTGGCTGCATCGCGCCGCCCATCACCCCGAACGACAGCCACGGCTTGCCCGCCTTGGTCACGAACGCTGGGATGATGGTGTGGAACGGGCGCTTGCCGGGCGCAAACGAATTGGGATGACCTTCCTTCAAGACAAACTGCTCGCCACGGTCCTGGAAGATGAAACCGAGCCCCGGCGGCGCCATGCCACTGCCCATGCCGCGGTAGTTGGACTGGATCAGCGACACCATCATGCCGTCGGCGTCAGCGACAGTGAGGTAAATCGTGTCGCCCTCGTCGAGCTCCTTCGGCGTCGCCGGTTGCACCTCGCGCGCGGCCTTGTCGATCGAGATCAGTTTGCCGCGCTGTTTCGCGTAGGCCTTGCCGATCAATTTTTCCACGGGCGCCTTGGCGAATGCCGGATCGGCGTACCAGCGTGCGCGGTCAGCGAACGCAAGTTTCTTGGCTTCGGCAAACAGGTGCACGTGTTCGACGCTGCCAAAGCCATAGCCCTTGAGGTCGTACGGTTCGAGCAGGTTGAGTATCTGCAGGGCGGCGATGCCCTGGCCGTTGGGTGGCAGCTCCCAGACATCGAAGCCGCGGTAGTTGGTGCTGACGGGCTCGACCCACTCGCCGCGATGGGCGGCGAGGTCCTGCAACGACAGAAAGCCGCCATTAGCCTTGAAATAGCCATCGATCGTGCGCGCGATGGCGCCTTGATAGAACGCGCCGCGGCCGCCGTCGGCGATCTGCTGCAGGGTGTTGGCGAGGTTGGGATTCTTCCAGGTCTCGCCGCGGCGCGGCGCGCGCCGGCCTTCGCCCGTCGTGGGGTCGATCGTGAACTGCTCGGTGAAGCCCGGCCATTTCGCCAGGCGCGGCACCGACAGGTTCCAGTAGTAGGCGATCGTCTCGTGCACGGGATGGCCGTCGCGCGCATAGCGGATCGCGGGCGCGAGGTTGTCGGCCATCGACTTGCGACCAAACTTGCCGTGCAGCGCGAACCACGCATCGACGGCGCCGGGTACGGTTACCGGCAATGGACCGTGCGGCGGGATGTCGGTGAGGCCGCGTCGGGCGAACTCCGCCGGTGTCAGCGATTGCGGTGAGCGGCCCGAACCGTTGTAGCCGTGCAATTTCTTGGTCCTCGGATCCCACACGATCGCGAACAGATCACCGCCGATGCCGCTTCCGGTGGGCTCCATCAGTCCCAGCGCGGCGTTGGCCGCAATCGCGCCATCCACCGCGCTGCCGCCGGCCTGCATCACGTCGAGCGCGATCTGGGTGGCCAGCGGGTGCGAGGTCGCGGCCATCGCATGCGGCGCGTACACCTCGCTGCGGGTCGCAAACGGCTGGCCGGTAACGCGGTCGGCGGCGAGGCCAGACAAGGGCAGCGCCGTGAGGCACGCGAGCGTAATAAGCAGACGGATCGGCGGCATGGGGTGACTCCGGAAGTTCATCTGCAGCGTAACGCGCGCGCACGGCCGCGCGCACGCAACTTCGCGCACGCCGTCCCCGCACTCATGTGATAGTCGCGGCGAGCACTTCGCAGACGCTGGCGTGGTCCATCGCCTTGGCGTACAGCCAACCCTGCATGCGCCGTACGCCGATGGCCTGCAGCGCGTGTTGCTGTTCGATGCGCTCGACGCCCTCGGCGATCACATCGATCCCCAGCGACGTCGCCAGGCCGACCACCGCCGCCACGATCGCGGTGTCGGCCGCGTGCCCGGGCATGCCTTCGACAAAACTGCGATCGATCTTGAGCACATCGACCGGCAGGCGCTTGAGGTACACCAACGAGGCGTAGCCGGTGCCGAAGTCGTCGATCGCGACCTGCACCCCGGTGGCCCTGAGTTCCTGCAGCACCGCCGAAGCGTGCTCGATGTCGCGCATCAACGTCGTCTCGGTGAGCTCCAGGCACAGCCGCTGCGGCGCCAGGCCCGAAGCTGCGAGCGCCGCGGCGACGTCCTCCACCAGGCCGGCGTCGTCGAACTGGCGCGCGGACACGTTCACCCGCAGTGACGGAATCGCTCCCTCCGCAATGCTCGGCCACTGCGCCGCGTCCCGACAAGCCGCGTGCAACACCCAACTGCCCAACGCCAAGATCAGTCCGGAGGATTCGACGACGTCGATAAATTCGCCCGCGACCACCACGCGGTCGCCGTCGTGCCAGCGCACCAGCGCTTCGGCAGCCACCCACCGGTGCTCGGCCGCGTCGTACTCGGGCTGGTAATGGACCTCAAAATCGCCGTTCGTGAATGCATCGCGCAGTGTCCGTTCAAACCGCAGACGCTTGACCAGTGCGTCGTGGTGGTCGATGTCAAACACGTCGTACGCGTACTTGTCGCCCTCGCCGGCCCGGTCGGCCGCCTCCTCGGCTTGCCGCATCAGCACGCGGGCATCGCTGGTGGCAGCGTCGGCAAAGGCGATGCCCACGGCGGCGCCGGGGTCGACTTCCTGGTTCTGCCATTCCAACCCGCGGACCGCGGCCAGACAGCGCTCCGCCAGCTGGATCGCGGGCTGCTGGGAGATGTTGCGCACGAGCAGAAACGCGAAACCGTCAGCGCGTACGCGCGCCAGTTCCACATCGGTGCTGGTGAACCGCCTCAACCTGAGCGCGACCTGGGTCATCACCTCGTCCGCGGTGGGCGCCCCGGCGCCCAGGGCCAAGCCGCCGGAGGCGTCGATGCGTACATGCACCACCGCGATCACTTCTATAGCCGCGCGAATGCAGGCCAAGCGTTGCGCGACCAACTCCACCATGTAATCGCCGTTGGGCAGGCCGGTCGTTGCGTCGTGCAGTCGCAGGTGCTGCACTTCCAGCTCGGCACTGCGCCGGCGCGAGATCTCGAAGGCCATCGCCACGTAGTCGCCCATGCTGGCGGCGAACGTGGTTTCTTCCTGGGACCACAGCCGTGAACGATCCACACTCTCGTGGCAGATCACTCCCAGCAAGTCGCCTTCGATGCACACCGGCGCATCGAGCAGCGTGTGGATGCGGTGTCGATCCAGATACTCGCGCAGCGCGTGGTGGGACCCGGCGGTGTCCGCATCGGTATCGAACGCGTCCGCATCAAGCGTGCGTACTTCCAGCAGTGCCGCCATGTAGTCGTCGCCCTCCAGCGACAACGTCTCCAGTTCCTCGGGGCGGGAGTGGCGATCCTCGCGGGTGGCGTAGGCGTTCAAACAACGCAGCAGGCCAGCATCACGCTCGTAGCGCCAGAGGCTGACGCGGTCGACCTGGAGCGCGCCCGCGGCGGTTTCGCAGATCGCGCCAACCGCGGTTTCGAATGAACACTCGGGATGCCACACGGCTCTGGTCAGCGCAACTAGCGCGCGCGTGAAGCGCTCACTGGAGGTAGGCGCAACGGCTGCGACGGTGGCTGGCTTGGACAACGATGGCATGGCCCCTCCGTTGGTCTGCCGGTAATGAAAACTCAGAAACGGGGTGGCCCGGGCGCCGCACCCAGACCATAGCGCTGCCGAGAGCCAATCACACCATCAAGCGCCCTTCGGGGCTTACCCAGCAGCCGTCGTCCCTCACGCCGGTTCGAACAGTTTGCGAATCTCCGTCTGGTCCATCGCTTGCATGTGGCTCACGCCAATAGCCTGCATCGCGTGCTGCTGCTCGAGCCGTTCCACACCTTCGGCCACGACCTCGATCTGCCGCGATTGGGCCAAGCCAAACACCGCCGACACGATCGCCGCGTCGGTCGCGTCATGCGCGAGGTCCTGCACGGAGCTGCGAACGATCTTGAGGGTATCGATGGAGACATTGACGCGCTCGACTTGCAGCGCGTTGGCCGCTGCCTCACAGACCAAGGCCAGAGCAGTGTCGAAGGTGCAGTCGGGCTGCCAGACCCGCTGAGTCAGTTCGACCAGGGCGCGTGTGTACCGTTCACCGGGGGAATAATCGGCGCGATCATGCGCGAACCATTGCGGGTTGGAAAACGATTGCATTGGCTGCACGTCCCGGTGCCCTGACACACCTACTCTAGTCCTTTCGGCAACACGCGGCGTAGGGGTTGAGGCCGAGGGATACGTCAACCGACCGGCGGTACGGAGGCCCCTCGTTCGCGGCGCTGTCGCACACCGCGTCCGTGAGCTCAATCGCCCCGTCCGGGTGGCGTGAGCCGGGAAAAGCGCAGGGCCACGCACCGCCATCGCATCTGTACGCTGGTGTATGGGTTGGCCCGAGAAGGCGGCTGGTACAATTCCGCGGCTAAACGGGGCCTGTTCATTGCGCTAACGACGCCCCGGCCGCCCCTTCTCCACGACTCCCAGCCAGCCGCGGGCCCACCGCGCCGGAGCCCCGCATGACCAGCACCGCCGAACTCAGCTCGCCCTCGTCGGCCGGCAATCCCTCCAGTGCCGCCGCGCTTACCAATAGCGTGTTGGATCCGGACTACACGCTCGACCACAAATACACGCGCCAGGACGGTCGCATCTATTTGTCCGGCGTGCAGGCGCTGGTGCGGTTGCCGCTGATGCAGCGACTGCGTGACCAGGCCGCGGGGCTCAACACTGGCGGCTTTATCTCCGGCTACCGTGGCAGCCCGCTCGGCGGTTTCGACCTCGAACTGTGGCGCGCCAAGAAGCATCTGGAATCGGCTGGGGTGAAGTTCTCGCCGGGTCTCAACGAGGACCTTGGCGCGACCATGGTCTGGGGCACGCAGCAGACCAACCTGTTCCCCGGCGCCACGGTCGAGGGCGTGTTCGGCATGTGGTACGGCAAGGGCCCCGGCGTGGACCGCAGCGGCGACGTGTTCAAGCACGCCAACGCCGCCGGTACGTCAAAGTTCGGCGGCGTGCTCGCGCTGGCCGCCGACGACCACGCCTGCCGCAGCTCGACCCTGCCGCACGGCAGCGAAGGCGAATTCAGCAGCGCGATGATGCCGATCCTCAATCCGGCCGGCGTGCAGGACATCCTCGACATGGGCCTGCTCGGCTGGGCGATGTCGCGCTACACCGGGCGCTGGGTCGGCTTCAAGACGATCGCCGAGACGGTGGAATCGTCGGCGTCGGTCGACGTCAATCCGCTAGCACTCAACATTGTCATCCCCAGCGACTTCGTGCTGCCGACCGGCGGCCTCAACATCCGCTGGCCCGATCCGCCGCTCGATCAGGAAATGCGCCTGCACCAGTACGCGGTCAAGGCCGCGCAGGCGTTCGCGCGCGCCAACAAGATCGACCGCATTGTGATCGATGCGCCCAGCGCGCGCCTGGGCATCATCACCACCGGCAAGTCGTACCTCGACGTGTTGCAGGCGCTCGAGTACCTCGGCCTCGATGCACGCGCGTGCAGCGATCTCGGCATCCGGGTCTACAAGGTCGGCATGACCTGGCCGCTGGAACCGATCGGCGTGCGCGAGTTCGCGCGCGGTCTGCAGGACATCCTCGTGGTCGAGGAAAAGCACGCGTTCATCGAAAGCCAGATGAAGGAGTCGATGTACAACTGGGACGGTGGCGCACGTCCGTCGATCGTCGGCAAGTACGACGAGTCCGGCGAATGGATCCTGCCGAGCACCGGCGAACTGACGCCGGCGCGCATCGCCCGCGTGATCGCTCGCCGCATCCAGAAATTCCACAACAGCGAGCACATGCAGGACGTGCTGAGCTGGATGGCGGAGAAGGAATCCGAACTGGCATTGCCGCGCGCCGCGTTCCCGCGCGTGCCGCACTACTGCGCGGGCTGCCCGCACAACACCTCGACGGTGGTGCCCGAAGGTTCGCGCGCGCTCGGCGGTATCGGTTGCCATTACATGGTGACGTGGATGGACCGCAGCACCGACACCTACACCCATATGGGCGGGGAAGGCGTCACGTGGTCGGGGCAGGCGGCGTTCACCGAAACGCCGCACGTGTTCCAGAACCTCGGCGACGGCACCTACTTCCACAGTGGCTCGCTGGCGATCCGCCAGTCGGTCGCCACCGGCGTCAACATCACCTACAAGATCCTCTACAACGACGCGGTCGCGATGACCGGCGGCCAGCCCGTCGACGGCACGCTGTCGGTGCCGCAGATCGCGCACCAGGTGCGTTCGGAAGGCGTGCAAACGATCGTGCTGCTGTCGGACGACATCAGCAAATGGTCCGACCGCTCGCTGTTCCCGAACGGCTTGGAATACTTCGACCGCAAGGAACTCGACGCGGTGCAGAAGCGCCTGCGCGAAGTGAAGGGCACGTCGGTGCTGATCTTCGATCAGACCTGCGCGACCGAGAAGCGCCGCCGCCGCAAGCGCGGCAAGATGGTCGATCCGCAGAAACGCGTCATGGTGAACTCGCTCGTGTGCGAAGGCTGCGGCGACTGCGGCAAGAAATCGTTCTGCGTGTCGGTGCTGCCCAAGGAAACCGAGTTCGGCCGCAAGCGCGACATCGATCAGTCCAACTGCAACAAGGACTATTCCTGCGTGAATGGTTTTTGCCCGAGTTTCGTCACCGTCCACGGCGGCGCGCTGCGCAAACAGAAAGCCAGCAACGCCAAGGATCGCCTCGCCGATCTGCCGCTGCCGCAACTCCCGGGGTTGGAGTCGCCGTGGAACATCCTGATCACCGGCGTCGGCGGCACCGGTGTGGTCACGATCGGCGCATTGCTGGGCATGGCCGGGCATCTGGAAGGCAAGGGCGCGAGCGTGCTCGACCAGACCGGCCTCGCGCAGAAAGGCGGAGCAGTGACGACGCACATCCGCATCGCCAACTCGCCCAACGACATCTTCGCCGTGCGCATCGCCGCAGGCGAAGCTGACCTCGTGCTCGGCTGCGACATGGTCGTGGTCAACGACTATTGGGCGCTGTCGAAAGTCCGCGCCGGCCGTACCCGCGTCGTGCTCAACAGCTATGAGGCGATGCCGGGCACGTTCACCACGCGCCCGGACATGCAGTTCCCGGCGACCGACATCATCGACGCGGTCAAGGTCGCGCTCGGCGGCGCACAGTCGTCAGCGTCCGATCTAATGGTCGTCGATGCGACCCAGCTCGCGACCGCGCTGCTCGGCGACGCGATCATGTCGAACCTGTTCATCCTCGGCTACGCGTGGCAGCAGGGCCTGGTGCCGCTCGCGTTTGAGTCGATCATGCGCGCGGTCGAGCTCAACGGCGCCGCGATCGAGATGAACAAGACCGCTTTCGCGTGGGGCCGACTGGCGGTGATCGACCCGCTCGCCGTGGCCGAGGCCGCGGGTTTGGTGCACAACGCCCCGACCACCGCCGAGTCCACCCCGCATGCGCTGCCGATGCTGTCGCCAGGCGAGTGGGAAGGCCACGAATGGGGCGCGAACGCCGCGCCAGCACCGACCCGCAACGAGGACGAGCTGCGCCACGTGCCCGCACACGGCGCCAGCGACAACGTCACGTTCCTGCCGCTCGACGACGCACGTTTGTCGCGCTCGCTCGACGAGGTGATCGCGCGCCGCATCGCGTTCCTGCGCGACTACCAGAACGACGCCTACGCCGAGCGTTACAGCGCATTCGTGGCGAAGGTGCGCGAGGCCGAAAGTGCGAAGGCGCCAGGCAGCACCGACCTGACCGAGGCCGTCGCGCGCTACGCGTTCAAGCTGATGGCCTACAAGGACGAATACGAAGTCGCGCGCCTGTACACCAGCGGGGATTTCAAGCGGCGGCTGCAACAGCAGTTCGAAGGCGACTACAAGCTCCACTTCCACCTCGCGCCGCCGCTGCTCGCGAAGAAGAACGCACAGGGCCAGCTGCAGAAGCAGGAATACGGCAGCTGGGTGTTCACCGCGTTCAGGCTGATGGCCACGTTGCGCGGGTTGCGCGGCACGCCTCTGGACGTGTTCGGCTACAGCGCCGAGCGCCGCAGCGAGCGCGCATTGATCGGTCAATACGAGAAAACCGTCAGCGCGCTGTTCGACAAGCTGGATGCCGGCAACGTGGACCTGGCCGCCGAC
>JAYSZI010000085.1:0-3039 GCA_043738095.1 Lysobacter sp. | reverse complement strand
CGCCGGTGCAGGCTGTTGGCGATCTGCGAGGCGACAAAGCCGAGCAGCTCCTGGTCGGCCGGGCCGTAAGTGACTTTCGGGTCGTAACTCTGTACCGCGACCAGACCGACTGCGTCGTCGCCGAACACCAACGGTACGCCGAGCCAACACACGGCGGGCGGGCCGGCCTTACCGATTTCGATCTCGCCGTCATCGGCTAGGTGCTGGATGTGATCAAGGTCGCCGAGCAATGGCTGGGCGTGGCGCAACACGTACTCGCTCAGGCCCCGGCCGAGTGGGCGCGCGGGATAGTTGCGCTGCAGATCATCGACGAAGTACGGGAATTCAAGCTGGCGTCGGTCGTCGGAGAGCAGCGCAATGAAGAAATTCCGCGCGTTGATCAGTTCACCGACGACCTTATGGACGCTGCGATAGAACGTTTCTTCATCGATATCCGCCGTGGCCAGCTGCGCGATCTGGAACAAGGCCGCCTGCAGGCGTTCAGCGCGCTCGCGCTCGACGATTTCGAGCTGCAGGCCGCGATTGGCTTCGGCCAGTTCCAACGTGCGCTGTTGGACATTGCGCTCCAGATCGTCCTGATTCTGCTTGCGCTCCAGCGCGATCAGGATGTGGTTGCTGACAAACTCCAGCAGCGCCTGGTCGTCGGCCGAATAGACAATGCCGGGCTCGTAGCTCTGCACCACGATGGCGCCCTTAACCACGCCGTCGCGCAGCATCGGCACGCCCATCCAGTCGAAGCTGTCGCTGCCGACGATGCGCAGCGGCCCGGACACCTGCGTCGCCAGTTGCGCGTTGTTGCCGCGCAGCGCCTTGCGATCGTGCATGACGTACCAGGTCAGCGAGCCTTCGCGCTCGCGCAGGCTGACCTCACCTACGCGCGGCGGGTCGACCGTGTCGACGAAATAGAGGAAGCGCATCATCTGGCGCTCGGCATCGAGCCCGACGATGAAGAAATTATTGGCGTACATCAGGGTGCCGACGATCGCGTGGATGCCCTTGAGCAGCTCCGGCATGTCGCGATCGGAGCCCGCGAGGTCGGAAATCGCGAACAGTGCGCGCTGCACCAGCTCCGAACGTTCCAGTCGGGCCAGCGTGCCGTGAAGTTCGGCAATTTCCAGCGCGCTGCGCAGGCGTAAGTCAGCCACCTGCAGCGCTTCGCCAGCCAGATCCAGCACGAGCGGCGCGCGGCTGCGCTGGTCGAGTTCGATCAGGACCACCGCGCCGCTGCGGAACAGGGGCACCGCCAGGCGCGGGCTGTCACCGTCGCAGAGGCGCGGTCGATCATCGGGCAACACGCTGGCTGCCAGCTTGAGCGCGGCGTCGTCGGTGGCGGGTTGGGCGGGCTCGCTCGAGGGCCCGTCTGGCCCATCCAACCCCCAGACCACCCGCACATCGCGGCAGCCGGGCAGCGTATGCAAAATCTCGACGACGGCGACTGCAACCGCACGTGGTGTTGCCGCTTCGAGCAGAGGCGCGAGCCAAACCAAGGGGGACTCGGCGAGCAGGGGCAACGCGTCGGTTCGTGCAGGGTCCATCGCGGGACGGGACGCAACCAGCTAAGGGCGGTGTGGCAGCTGTACCACACCGACAGAGCCGGAGGGATTGCGTTTCAGTCACGAGCCTGAATAGGGGCCGCAGCCAGGCGGTCTGGATCGTGCCCGGCGCGCGCGTCGCGGTGGGACGCGGTCCTGACGGCCGGCTATTTTTGCGGGACGTGCCGTGGCCAAGTAGCGCTGTCGTCAGACGCGAGACGCCGCCGATTGCTTTTGTGCGGCTGCTTCGGCTGCGCGCCGGGATTTGGCGGTGCTCAAACCAGGCGTAGTGCTTGCGTTGCCCCGGTCGAGCCCGCCCTACTGCCCCCGAGTCACGCCGCCTGTACGATCCGCAGCGGATTGCGCCACTGCGCGAGCAACGCCGCTTCGCGTTGCTTGGCCTGGTGCAGGTGCGCTTCCTTGATATGGCCGTAGCCGCGGATGTGTTCCGGTACCGAGGCGATCTCGGCGGCGAGGTCGACGTTGCCGCCATCGAGCGTCGGCAACAGGCCTTCGATCGTGGCGAAGTACTCGCCGATCAATTGGCGCTCGATCTTGCGCTCGGCGGTGTAGCCGAAGACATCGAGCGCGCCACCGCGGAGGAACTTGAACTTCGCCAGCAGCTTGAACGCGGTCAGCACCCAGGCGCCAAACTCGCGCTTGATCAGATGGCCCTGCGCATCTTTCTTCGCCAGCAGTGGCGGTGCGAGGTGGAACTTGAGCTTGTAATCGCCCTCGTACTGCTGCGCGAGCCGGCGCTGGAAATCACCACTGGTGTACAGGCGCGCGACTTCGTATTCGTCCTTGTAGGCCATCAGTTTGAAGAAATAGCGGGCGACGGCTTCGGTGAGATCGGTGGAGCCGGGGGCCTTGGCTTGCTCGGCTGAGCGAATCTTTGCTACGAAGTCGGAATAGCGTTTGGCGTAGGCGGCGTTCTGGTAGTCGGTGAGGAAGGCGGTGCGGCGGGAGACCAGTTCGTCGAGGGAGCGCGACAGGCGCAGGTCGTCCAGCGGCAGGAAGGCGATGCCTGCTTCGTCACTGCCCCTCACCCGGCGCTGCGCGCCACCCTCTCCCGCAGGCGGGAGAGGGGCAGAAGCGGATGCCGGGAGATGACGCAGCTCATCCTCGCGACGTGTCGCGGACAGCGCGTCGGCAAGACCGGATTCGTGGCCTTCCGACGGACGCGGCGCCAGCATCGGCAATTCGCGCGGCGTGGTTTCGGCAGCGGTCGGCGCGTTGCGGATGATGCCGGCGGCTTCATTGACGGCCTGCAGATTGACGACGGCAAGACGGCCCCATGCAAATGCGGTCTTGTTCATTTCGACGGCAGCGCCGTTCAATTCGATCGCGCGCATCAATGCATCGAGCGCGATCGGTACCAGTCCCTGCTGCCACGCATAGCCGAGGATGAAGAGATTGCTGCCGATGGCATCTCCGATCAGCGCCATCGCGATCTGCGTGGCATCCACCAGAAGCGGTTCCTCGCCGCCGAGCGCGGTGCGCACGG
>JAYSZI010000084.1:0-14304 GCA_043738095.1 Lysobacter sp. | reverse complement strand
TTGGTCATGCTGCACAAGCCGGCCGACTACGAGTGCTCGGCCAAGCCCCGGCATCACCCGACGATCCTGTCGCTGCTGCCTGCGCCGCTGCGCGTGCGCGGCTTGCAGCCGGTGGGCCGGCTCGACGCCGACACCACGGGGCTGTTGCTGCTGACCGACGACGGCGGCCTGGCCCACCGATTGACCGATCCCCGCCACAAGCAGCCGAAAACCTACTGGGTGCAAGTCGAGGGCACGCCGGATGCAGCGCAACTGGATGCCTTGGCTCGCGGCGTCGAACTCAACGACGGCGTGACGCGGCCTGCGCTGGCGACACGAATCGAAGCACCAACCTTATGGCTACGCGATCCACCGGTGCGCTTCCGCAAGACGGTGGCCGATGCGTGGCTTGAACTGACCATCGGCGAAGGTCGGAACCGCCAGGTGCGTCGGATGACCGCGGCGGTGGGCCTGCCCACTCTGCGATTGGTTCGGGTGGCGATTGGCCACCACCACCTTGAGGACCTCGAACCCGGGCAATGGCGCGTGCTGGCAGCCTGATGTAGTGGTTTAGTTCCACCCGCTTCGGCGTAGCGCAATGGGCATTGCGTCAAAGCTGCCCCCCGCCCCACTGCAAATATTCAGAATCATGAATAGGCCAGGCGTTCCTTGCTGAATATGTTCTGATACCGTGCACAAAGCCTCTGTCGGAGGGGGCTTTGTCCCGGGGAAACGAAAGCAGAATGCATACGCCGATCAACAGCTCGGGCAGGATCCTGGTCGTCGACGATCAGGCCGCGAACCTGCGCGTGGTCGGCATGCTGTTGACTCGCCAAGGCTACGAAGTGACCGCCGCGGCCAGCGGCGAGGAAGCGCTCGCACTGTATGCGCAGGACCCGCCTGATCTGATCCTGCTCGACATGATGATGCCGGGAATGGACGGGTTTGAGGTGATGCAGGCATTGCGCCAGCACGACACGCCGCTGCGCGCGCCGGTGGTGTTCGTCACCGCTGCGCATGACCGCGACCTGCTGCTGCGCGCGTTCGAAAGTGGGGTGGTCGATTACGTGACCAAACCGTTCCTGCCGGAAGAACTGCTTGCACGCGTGAATGCGCACATCGGCCTCAAGCTGACCCGCGACCGCCTGGAACGCGTCGCTCGCGAGCGCGAAGAGTTGGTCAACCTGGTCGCGCACGACCTCAAGAATCCACTCAGCAGCGTCCTGTTTGCTAGCGACATCCTGCGCACTAATGGCTGCCGCCCCGAACGAATTCCGCGCTACCTGGAAATGATCTACGACAGCGCCAATGATGCGCTTGGTTACATCCGCCACTACCTGGAACGGCGCGCAGGCCAAGCCAACCACGATGGCGCGCGTCCCTCGACCGAGCTCGCCGCGACACTGGATTGGCTGGTGCAGCGCTACGAGATGCAACTTGAGGCCCGGGGCATTCGGATCGCGGTCTCGCCCCCGCCGGGGCACGCACGGGTGGCTATCGACGAGCGGGTTTTACGCCAGGTCAGCGAGAATCTGGTCAGCAACGCGATGAAGTACGCACCCGATGCCGAACTCACACTCATCGGGCGTGCCGGCGCGCCGGGATTCTGGCAGTTGATCGTGTCCGATCGTGGCCCGGGAATTCCAGCCCACAAACAACGCCAGTTGTTTAAACCGTTCACGCGGTTGCAGGACGATGTCGCCGGCAACGACGGCATGTCGCATGGCTTGGGATTGTCACTGGCCAAGCAGATCGTCCACGACGCGGGCGGACAGCTGTGGTACGAGGACCGCAAACAGGGCGGTGCCCGGTTTGTCATCGAGTTACCGATGGCGTAATGGCGTACGACGCGTAAGCACGTCGTACGCCAGAGGCTCGAGGTGTTCAACAAGCCTCAAATCACGGGACTTTAATCCGCGGCTTTATGAGTGCCATTGCTGCTGGCGCGCGACTGCTTGCGGGCCGCCGCGCTGGTGCGTCGGGCGCCGCTGTTGCTCGCCTCGCCTCGTCGCGCATCAACGCGCTTGGCGCTGCCTTCGATCGCACCTTTTTCTGCCTGCTTAGCCCGACGACGCGCCGCGTACCACAACAAACCGACGCCGGCCGCAGCCGCAACCGTGACCACCGGGTTGCGCCGCACAAACACGCTGGCCACGCGCGCGCCGGTTTTGAGCACGCCGAGTTTGGCACCCGCTTCAAGCCATTTGCCTGCGTGCGGAACCAGATGTTTGAAATTGTCGCCGGCCTGGCTGGCCAGCTCCAGCGCGCGTTCGGGCAGTGAAGTGAGCTTGCTCATGGGGTCATCCTGCAATACGAGAACAGCCGCCAGTGTTGACCTCCCACCGTTGAAACCGCGTGAGCGGTTGCTGGCCGGCGACTGAATGCGGATCATGGCCGCACCGTCTCCGGGCCCGCCGCCGAACATGATCCGAATATTGCCGAATGTGCTTAGCGCTGCCGATCTGCAATCGGTCCGCGAACTTCTCCCGCAGGTGCGTTTCGGCGACGGTCGCGTTACCAATCCCGATTCGACGGTCAAGCACAACCTGCAGGCCCCACAGGACGATCCGGCCAACGCCCGCATTGCCCAGATTGCCCGTGACGCCCTGGTCCGCCACGCCGACCTGCGCACTTTCGCGCGCCCGCGCACGATGGCGCGGACTACGGTGGTGCGCTACGAACCGGGCATGGACTACGGCTGGCACGTCGACGAGGCGTTGTTCCCGTCGACACCGCCAATCCGCAGCGACCTGTCGTGCACGATCTTCCTCAACCCGCCGGAGGACTACGATGGCGGCGAGCTCACCATCGAACTGGGCGCACAAGAACTGGCCTACAAGCTCGAACCCGGCAGCGCGATCTTGTACCCGTCGACCACGATCCACCGGATCACCCCAGTCACGCGCGGTGTGCGGCTAGCCGCTATCACCTGGTTGCACAGCTGGATCGCCGACAGCCAACAGCGCGAACTGCTCGTGCAGCTGGACGAAGCTCGCGCCCTGGTCAGCCGTAATGCACCGGACGATGCGCGGCTGCAGGTGCTGCTGGAGTCACTGCGCACGAACCTGTTCCGGATGTGGGCGGACACCTGATCGCCCCCAATATCACCCGTGGCTGAGTGCCTGCAAGGCGGGATAGCGACGCACGCAAGCCTCTACCCACGCGCCGCCCGCATCGATGTCCGCCCGATGCCGGTCAACCGCTAGCGCCAGATCGTGGGCGCGATCCTCGCGGCTGTAGGCATGGTTCTGGGCCTTGGAATATCGTCCCCAGGCCGGCGCGCCGAGCGCGGCGTCGACGCCGGCGGGCTCAAGCGCCAAGTGCATGGCGATCGCGTGCAGCGTGGGTTCGGGCCGGATCAGCAACGTGTCGAAATCCACTCGCAGCACGCGCTCGTCCGCAGCGAGTTCGGCAAAGCGCACGCGTTCGGCCAGCCAACCCATCGCGCATTGCTGCGGCAACGACAGTCCGTGCAAGGCCACGCCTTCGGCCAACCCTCGCCCCTGCAGATCGGCCAGGCGCTCGCCGGCGGCGTGGGCGGCGTCGAGCGCCGACGCCGGCGCCTTTAGCAGCGTGGCAAGGTAGGGCCGCAATGGCAGGTCGAGCAGGATCGCGCGCATTGCGGGCACCTGTGCCAGCAACGGCGCGATCAAACCGTTGCAGCTGCTGGTGGCCTTGACCAGACAGCGCGTGGCCGGCGGCAGCGGCTGCGACCACCGCGACCATAGGGCTTGCATTAGCGTGGCGGCCTGCGGCGCCGACAGCCGCGACTGCGGCGTCCGCAACAGCGGCCACGCCTCAGCCAAGGTGCGCAAGGGCAACGGCTCGCGTACGCCCTGCACACCGCTCCAACCGTCGAGCAACCGGCTCAACAGGGTCGAACCGCAGTGGCCGATGTGGAACAACGCATCGGCACTCGGCGCATCAACGCTCGGGCCATCAACGTCATCCTGCAGCAGCGATTCCAACGGCAGCCAGCCTCCTGCAACACCCGTCGGCAGCGCGCGCTCGTCAAGAAAAGCCGCATCACGGCGCTGCGCAGTCGTCAGGCGCAACCACAGCACCCGACCACCGACCAAGTCGAGCTTGAATGGGAGGAACTCGCGGTCAGTCACCGGGGAAATGGTCATGCCTGCAGTCTAGGGGAGGGGGTCAGTCCTGCGGTCGATAGGCCCGACTGCATTGTCGAGAACTTGCCCGACCTCGCCCCGGGGCCGAGCCCCAGCGCGCACGATTGCGCGATTCTCCGGGACGCCGCGCTCATCCACGCGGCTTGGCGCGATGTGTTGCCGTCGCCGTCCATGGATCGTCAGGCCAGGGATGCTTGGGATAGCGTCCTTTCATTTCCTTTTTGACTTCCGGATAGGTCCGCTGCCAAAAGCCCTTGAGATCCTGCGTCACTTGCAGCGGCCGGCCACCGGGCGACAACAGGTGCAGGGTTAACGGCACGCGGCCTTCGGCAATGCGCGGCGTGTCGGCCAGGCCAAATAGCTCCTGCAGTTTCACCGCGAGCACCGGCGCGACCGGAGCACTGGTCTCGTCGTCAAACGCGTAGTCTATGCGCCGCTCCATGCCCGATGGCACGAGGATGCGGGTGGGCGCGAGCGCGTCGATCTGCTGGCGCAGCGACCATGACACCGGCGACTTCAAGGCATCACCGAACGCACCCTCATCGAGCGCCGCGAGCCGCGTCTTGCCCACGAGCGCGGGCTTGAGCCACGCGTCCAGGTCAGCGAGCAATGCCTGGGTGGAAAGCTCCGGCAATGCGGCCAGCTCCGGCAACCACACGCGCAGACAACGCACGCGCGCGCGCCATCGGCTGAGCGTTTCGCTCCACGGCAATGCTTCAAGGCCGAGCTCGCGTACGGCATCGACCAGCGCATCGGCGTAGCGCGACGCCCATTGCCCACCTTGCGGGTTTGCCACCCGCCGGGAGTCGAGCACGATGCGGTCGAAGCGTCGCTCGCGCACCGCCGCTATCGCGCGCGTCTGCGCGTCCCACTGCACCCGATCCTCGTCAGTGAACCGCAGCGGGAACTCGCGCTGCAGCCGCGCCTCGTCCAGCGGCGCGGCGCGAAGCACAAGCGAATCGCTACGATGCCCCGGCGCCTGGCGTTGCGCGCGCAGCTCGCTAATCACCAGCCACGGCTCGCCATAGAGCACGCTATCGTCGAACAAGGTTGCGCCGCGACCGTTGGCGAGTTGGTAGCGGCGCGGGTCGTCCGGGTGCTGGCGCGCGATTCGGTCCGGGAACGCGTGCAGCAACACATCGCCGAGCGCGTGCGCCGGGACGCTGGGCGGTGACGGGTTGTCAATGCGCAGACGTCGACGCCATTGCCGCGCTGCTTGATCGAGCGCGGCCAACGCCGAGCGCGACATCCCACCGCGATCATCTTGAGCGGGCCGAAGGACGCGGCCCTGGCGAAATGCAGCCAATGCCTGCCAGCGTTCGGCCAGTGCGTCGGAGCGCGAACGCAGCGGGTCGCGGGCTTCAACCAGCGCGGCCAGGTCGCAGGCCAGCGCACGCTGCTGGGGATCATCGGGCGCGAGCAACATCGCGGCCAAGCGCGGATGCGTGCCGAGCATCAACATGCGCTGGCCCAGTGCAGTGATCGTGGCGGTCGCGGCGGGCGCGTCCGCGTCCAGCGCACCGAGGCGCTGCAGCAACTCGCGCGCGGCGGCGAGCGCGCCGGGCGGCGGCGCATCGACGAAGCGCAGATTGGCGTCGCCCCAGGCCGCGAGCTCCAGTGCGAGGCCAGCTAGTTCCACTTGGGCAATTTCCGCCCGGCGCTGTGGTTCCAGCCGCTGCGATTCCGGCCAAAGGCGATAGGCCCAGCCCTCCGCAACCCGGCCCGCGCGGCCCGCGCGCTGGTCGGCCGAGGCCTGCGCGATGCTGACGATGTCGAGCCGGGAAAAGCCGCTGTTGGGGTCGTAGCGCGGTTCGCGCGCGAGGCCGGCATCGATCACCACGCGCACGCCGGGTAGGGTCACGCTGGATTCGGCGACGTTGGTCGCGAGCACCACGCGGCGGCGGCCGGCGCGGCCGTGTTCGTCGAGCGGTGCCGGTTGCAGCACGCGCGATTGCTGTTCGACGGACAGCTCGCCGTGCAGGGTCAACACGTCGACGTCGCGCGCGTAGTCGCTGGCCGCTAATGCGCTTTCAACGCGCGCGATCTCGCGCTGCCCGGGCAGGAACACCAGCACGTCGCCCGGGTGCTGCGCCAGCGCGTGTTCGACCGCGCGCCGGGTCTGGGTTTCGAGCGGCTCCGACCGGCCATCCTGCGCCTGGCGAAGGACGCGACGCGCGGGAAAGTGCGCGACGGTGACCGGGTAGCTGCGGCCCGCGCTACTGAGCCGCGGCGCGTCGAGGAATTGCGCGAGTCGCTCACCGTCGAGCGTGGCCGACATCACCACGATGCGCAGGTCCTCGCGCAGCGCCGCCTGCACGTCCAACGCGAGTGCGAGACCAAGATCAGCGGCGAGATGGCGCTCGTGGAACTCGTCGAAGATGATCGCGCCGACGCCGTCGGGCCGGCCCTCACCCAGGGTTGGATCGTCCTGGATCATGCGGGTCAGGATGCCCTCGGTGACGACCTCGATCCGCGTCTTCGCCGACACCTGGTTGTCGAAGCGGATGCGGTAGCCGACCGTGTCGCCCACCTGTTCGCCGCGTTGCTTCGCCATGAAGTGCGCGGCCGCGCGTGCGGCGACCCGGCGCGGTTCCAGCATCAGGATCTTGCGGCCGGCGAGCCACGGCGCATCGAGCAGCGCCGGTGGCACCTGGGTGGTTTTGCCGGCGCCGGGGGGCGCTTCCAGCACCAGCCGCGGGTGCGCGATCAAGCTGGCGCAAATGCGCGGCAGCAGCTCGTCGATAGGGAACGCTGAGGTGGGGATGACGGGACGGTTCACCTCGACAAGCATACGGCGCATGCGGTGGGGATCATCCGCTGCCGGGCGACGGGCGCCGTGTAGCGCGGGAAAAGTAAATCGGTCGGCTAAACTTCAAGTCATGCATCTGATCGATATCGGCGCCAACCTCACCCACGACTCATTTGATCCCGACCGCGACGCCGTGCTCCAGCGCGGGCGCGATGCGGGGGTGGCGCAGATGGTGATCACCGGCGCGAGCCGCGAACATTCGCCGCAGGCCCTGGCCCTGGCGCTGCAACACCCTGGCGAATTGTTCGCGACCGCTGGCGTGCACCCGCATCACGCCAGCGACTACTCCGCCGAGTGCGATGCCGAGATGCGCGCGCTGCAGGCGCATGCCGAAGTGGTCGCAGTGGGTGAGTGCGGTCTCGATTACTTCCGCGACTTCTCGCCGCGGCCGGCGCAGCGGCGCGCGTTTGAACTGCAATTGCAGATCGCGGTCGACAGCGGCGCGACGGTGGCCGAGCGCAAGCCACTGTTCCTGCACCAGCGCGATGCGCATGCCGATTTCATGGCGATGATGAAGAACTTCGATGGCCGTCTCGGCGCAGCGGTTGTTCACTGTTTCACCGGAACCCGCGCGGAATTGTTCGACTACCTCGATCAGGACTGGCACATCGGCATCACCGGTTGGCTGTGCGACGAGCGCCGCGGCCAGCACCTGCGCGAACTGGTCGCGCACATCCCGGCGAACCGACTGATGATCGAGACCGACGCGCCTTACTTATTGCCGCGCACCGTCAAACCGGCGCCATCGCACCGTCGAAACGAGCCGATGTACCTCGCGCACATCGTCACTGAGCTCGCGCGCGATCGCGGCGAGGACGTCGCGATTACCGCCGCCAACAGCACCGCAACCGCGCGTGCGTTCTTCCGCCTGCCCGGCCTGGAGGCGACCGCATGAGCCACGCCGCTAGCGCCACCCACGGTCCATCCGCGTTTCCGTTGGCCCTGGCGGGCAGCCTACTGGCTGTGTCGTTGCTGACCGCCGTCGTCGTAGGTGTGGTGACACCGACGGCGACGATCACGTCGCTGGAGGCGTTTGGGCAGTGGCTGGGCTGGTTCTGCGGCGTTGGCTTGCTGGTCGCGATCAACGTCGCGATGGCAGCGACAGCGGTGTCCCGGCGCGGTACCCCGGCGCGCTTCGCGATCGCGCTGATCACGGCGATAGTGGTGTTCTACGCCGCGTCGTTTCTGCTGTCGCTGGCACGCGGCTGGGCTGTTAACGCGTGGATCGTCGAGCAGCCGCAGGATGTTGCACGCGCGCTGCTGACCTGGATGCCGTTTGCGTCATTGCTGCAGATGCTGTTGGTTGCGGTGTTGAGTCTGGCGCTCGCATGGAAGCTCGGCGGGCGCGGCGCGGTTCCAGTGGCGTGGTCGCTGCGGGCTCGGCGCGCGCTCGCGGCGATCGTGGCATTCGGTGCTTGTATCGGCTTGCTGCCGCTACAGGGCCGGCTGATGGCGATGCTCGACTTGGTATCACTGCAGACGTTGCAGTTCGGCTTGCCGTTTCTCGCGGTGACGCTAGGCGTGGCGCACGCGTTGCTTTGGGCGTTATGGCCGCCCGCGCGCGCTGGCAGCAGCGTGTGGCCGGCGTTCGCGTCATCGGCGCTGATCGGGCCGCTACTGCTGGGCTTTGCCTGGCTGTCGCAGTTTGTGTTGCCTCGGATCGACATGCCCGCGGCGGTCAGCGTCGTCGCCAGTGCGTTGTTGCTGGCCTGCCCAGCGCTGGCTTGGGCGATCTGTCGCGTGGGTGGAGACCGTTGGCGCAGCGGGAGATCGGTCTAGATGGCGAGTCGTTGTGGCTTCAGACCGGCAGTCTTCGAGTCCGTTTCCGACAGCGGCCGCGTGCACGCCGCAATCGCAGACGTCTCATCCATTTCGAAACGTGAGTGAGCCAAGGCGCCCGCAGTCCACTGTCCGCCGCAAGACGCTCTGCCCGCGCGAACGCGTAGCCGCATTACTTGGCGAGGTCACCACAACCGAGCATCGGCGCTATGCCCGCCACTGTCACCCGCACGGTGTGGGTGTAGGCCTGGGCAGCATCATCCGTACACGCCGCGGGTGTGATTTCGACCCGCAGCGCCCGCGTTCCGTCCTCGTGATCCAGCGCGCCCTCGAGCACGATCGCCGCCGCCGTGCCCGGCGCGCGGTACTGCAGCGCACCGGTCGCGTGCTGGCTGGCCTTACCCCAGCTCAAATTCACCGTATGCGCATAACCGCCGGCATTCTCGATCTGCACACGCCACAACTCCCCGCCGCCGCGGAACGCGATCACCGGACTAACCTGCTCTCCAGGCTGTGGCGGCGAGCGCTTGGCCATCGCGGCCGCTGGGGGTGCCGTCGCCGGCAGCGACGGTGCTGAGTTTGGCTGCGGGGGCTTCGCCGCCGGCGCGCACGCGGTGGCGGTCAGAAGGAGCGTCAACAGGCTGACAATCTGATGCATTAGCCGGTCCTTCGATTCACGGAGCTGTGTTGTAGCGCATCCCTCGAACGTCTGCACCCGCACCGCAACCTCGCCGTGACGACAGCGCAGGCAAGAATCGCGGGACATGATTGTGTTCTTGGCCTGGTGGCGGCCCTCATTTATGGCCAACCCCGCGCGCCCGCCGTGCGTTCACGGACGTCCCCAAGCCCAGGCTGATAGCCATCGTGTGGCAAGTGGGCACGGGCGAACCGCCAACGCAAAACGGCCCCGATCTTGCGATCGAGGCCGTTGATTTTCCTAGCTACGAATCGCTCCGATCAGAACTTCCAATTCAAAGAGAGGTTGTAGCGACGACCGAGGATGTCGTAGTTGCCGATGCCGACACCAAATGCCGGGAACGGCGGGTCTTCATCCAGCAAATTCGTCACCGCCAGTCGCATTATCATGCTGTCGCTGAACTTGAAACTGGCGCCGCCGTTGAGCAGCCAATAACTATCGACTTTCAGGATATCGCGGGTTTCGGCCGTATCGAACACGTTGAACACCGCGCTGCTCTGGTAGTTGGCAGAGAGGTTCAGGCCGAGCTTCTTGCCCTGCCAGTTGTTGCTGAACTGGTACTGCCGCTCTGAGGTACCGATCTCGCCGACCGCGGGGTTCGGGCTGACACCGGTGTTGTTGATGATCAGTTCCTTCGGGAAGTAACCGGCAAAGCCGAAGGCGAACTGGCCAAAGCGATCGGTATCAAACCGGTAGCGGGCCTCGGCGGAATAGGCCTCCATGTTGAAGAACTTGCCGTTGATAAAGCCGCTGGTGAAGGTCGTTGCCTGGCCCGGAGAGGTAGTGCCTGGGGCGTTACGAATGATGTTGCTGCAGAACGCGTTGGCGTTGGGCACGTCCGCTGTGTTGAAGTCGGGACTGTCGAAGCAAGACGTAGCAATCGTGGCGGCCGTGAGGTTGACGATTGAGTCGTCGAGTTCAATTTTGTAGTAGTCGGCCGCGACGGTGAGTCCTTCCAGGAACGACGGCGCCCAGGTGAATCCGTAGGTCAGTGAATCGGCGTGCTCGTTTTTCAGGTTGGGGTTGCCGCCCGAGATGCCCTGGATCGTGGCGCCGGCGGCCGTCGAGGAAAACGTGGTCAGGCCGTAATAGCTGAGGAACGCCTGGCAGTTGCGGGCACGCACCGCCGGGTTCGAGCCTCCGGTGATGAATCGCGAGTCGCATGGGTCGCCGGTGACGGCCTGGAACGAGGTCGACTGCGGCAGGAACAGTTCGGTGATCGCCGGGGCGCGGATCGACTGGGTGAAGTTGCCGCGCAGCTCCAGATCGTTGATCGGCTTCCACTGCAAGCCGTAAGTGTAGGTATCGGCGCGGCCATTGATGGTGTTGTCGACCGTACGGTATTTGCCGATCACTTCCAGCTTCTTCAGCATCGGGATGTCGCTGTCCGGATTGACCAGCGGCACGATGAACTCGCCGAACCATTCGTCGGTCGAGTAGCTGCCGCGCAACGGGGTGATCGCGACCGAACGGCCCAGGCCCCGCTCCAGGAAGTCGTCGGGGTCGAACAGGCCGCTTTCCTTGCGATGCTCGTATCCGAGGTTGTAGAGCAGCGGACCACTCCACAAATTCACCAGCGTGCTCGACACGTTGGCGTTGTACACCTCCTGCTCAAGCAACGACTGCGTTTCCGTCTGCGTGGTCACGTAGCGCTTGGCCGCTTCGCTCGGCCGGCCGTCGCCGAACAGATCCAGCGGCACGCAGTTGGGATCGGGGCGCGGCGTGTTGCCGCCCGGTATCACCAGCCCGGCGATTGGCACGCCGGCGCACACCACTTGGCCGCTGGCGTTGCGGGTGACGTTGAGCGCGTTGATGAAGTTCTGCTGGATCAGCGAGGTCCCGTAGGACTTGGCGTCGCTGCGGCCATAGTTGGCCGACGCTTCCCAGTAGAAAACGCGGTCGGCGAGTTCGAAGTCACCCTCCACCCCCACTACCGCGCGACCAAGTTCCGTATTGGCACTACCGTTGTTCTGCACCAGATCGCGCGAGGCGCGCGACAGGTTGAACGCGGTCACGCCGAGCCCAGCCAGCGTGGACTGTGCCTGGGGGGTCAGCAACGCGTAGGTGGACGGGAAACGGATACTGCCGCTCAGACCGCCAAACAGCGGCGAATTGAACATCCACTGGTCCACCAGCTCGGTGCTCTCGGCCGAATAGAACGAGCCTTCAAAGAACAGATCCACGGCGTCGGTGACACCCCAGCGCGCTGTGGTCAGGAACGACATGCGCTTAAGGTCGGACGTGAGCTGGCCGGCCTCCACCAGGTCGAGGCCATCGCCGCCGCTGGCATCGGTGGCCGAGAACGTGCTGCCGGGGTTGTACGGCACGAGGCTGCCGTTGGCGTCGAAGCCGAGGACGGTGTTGCCGCCCGGGCCGAAGCCGGCCGGCTGCAGATTTGACGAGCCTGGCCGGAAGGGCCCGGAAACCGGGGAGATCAAACCGCCGAACGGGGTGGTCCATATGCGGCGATTGGTGATCAGCACGCCGTTGGGAATGCCGTCACCGTTGCCGGTATTGAAGGGAACGTTCGGGTCATAGCGGCCGTCGTTGCCTGGCGTGCGCCCCGGAAACTGGGTCAACTGGCTGGCCAGCGGATTGGTCGCATTGAAGTAACCGGCGGCGAAAAAGTCGCGTTCCTTTTGCAGCACGCCGTCGACGTTGTCGTAGGACAGCGAGAAGGTGACATTGCCGCGGTCGTCTTCGCCCAAATTGGCACCCACCAACGCAAAGGCGTTGTAGCGGTGGTTGTCGCCGCGCTCGGTCACGCCATAGCCGGTGCCAAATTCCACGCCTTCGTAGTTCTTGCGCAGGATCACGTTGACCACGCCCGCTATCGCGTCGGAGCCGTAGGTGGGGGCGCCGCCGATAGCGAGGTTTTCCACGCGCTCAACCATCGCGGTCGGAATCGCGTTCAGGTCGACCTGGATGCCAGGCGCCGCGGGGCCAAACAGCGTGGGGGCATTGCTAGAGACGAAGCGGCGGCCGTTGACCAGGGTCAGCGTGCGATTGCTGCCGAGGCCGAAGCGGTCGGCGAAATTGACCCCCACGCCGAATCCGGACTGACCCCCTTCTGGGGTGATGCCGACACCGAAGCCCGGAATTTCGTTGAGCGCATCGGCGACGTTGGTAATGCCGCGTTCGTCGAGGTACTCGCGGCTAACGACTGTCGCCGGTTCTAAGGTGTCGAAGCCGGCACGACGGATGCGCGAACCGGTGACCACGATCTTGTCGAGGGTGGTGGCGTCGACGATGTCGGTTTCCGCCGCGGCCTCAGTCGCTGGCGTGTCCTGGGCATAGACCGGCACGGACAACGCGAACAGGATGCCCAGCATCAACGGGCTACGGCGCAACGGCTCTGCAATGGATCGACGTGACATGACTTCCCCCAGATCTACGAATTAGCCAAACGCGCTTCTGCGCGACGGCCCCAGGGGAGATTAATAAAACATTAACAAGACGAATTGCAAGCGGCTTGGTAAGTCTTTGATTCTCTCAACTGCGCAAGCCCACGCCGCGCTTGAGCAACCACAACCCCAACGCCCCCAGGGCCACGACGAAACCCAGCATCAAAACGTACGCGACGCCGACCGGCACGTCGCTGCTACCGAGCAAGCCATAACGGAACGCATTGACCATGTAGAAGATCGGGTTGGCATGGGTGGCCGCTTCGGCCCATGGCGGCAGCAGTTTGACCGAATAGAACACGCCACCCAGGTAGGTCAGCGGGGTCAGAATAAAAGTCGGCACAATCGCGATGTCATCGAACTTTTTCGCATACACCGCATTGACGAAGCCGGCGAGCGCAAAGATGGTCGCGCCCAGCAGCACCGTGGTGAACGTGACCAGCGGGTGCGGAATGCGCACTTTGGTGAAGCACATTGCGATCAGCAGCACGATCGCGCCGACCAGCAACCCGCGCAGCACCGCGCCGGCGACGTAGCCACCCAGGATCACCCAGTTCGGCATCGGACTGACCAGCAACTCTTCGACGTGGCGACCGAACTTGGCGCCGAAGAACGACGACGAAATGTTGCCGTAGCTGTTCTGGATGACGCTCATCATCACCAGCCCGGGGACGATGAACTCCATGTAGCTGTAACCGCCCATGTCGCCGATCCGCGAGCCGATCAGGCCGCCGAAGATCAGGAAGTACAGCGTCATGGTGATCGCCGGCGGCACCAGGGTCTGGCCCCAGATGCGCAGGATGCGTCTGATCTCGCGGCGGACGATGGTGCCTAGCGCGACGAGGTTGCGCTGCGCATCGGTCGCTTCCGGGGCCGGGGCGAGGCTCATGCGGCTTGCTCCGGGGCGGCGGGTACGTCGGTGCCAAGCGGGCCCTTCTCGGCCGCATCCTTTTGGGAATCCCCGCCGGTCAGGCGCACGAACAGTTCCTCCAGTCGGTTCGACTTGGTGCGCATCGAGCGCACCCGGATACCGGCCTCGCCGAGCACCGCGAACACGCGATTGAGGTCCATCGCGCGCGGCTTGTCGATGTCGAGGGTGTGGTCGTCGGTGGCCAGCAGCGTGGTGCCTTCGATCTGCGGCAGCGTCGCCGGCAGCTGACCATCGATATCGAACACGAAACCCTCGATGTCGAGCGTCGCCAGCAGCGTCTTCATCGGGCCCTGCTGGACGATGCTGCCGCGGTCGATGATCGCGAGGTTGCGGCAGAGGTTCTCGGCCTCCTCGAGGTAATGCGTGGTCAAAATAATCGTGGTGCCCGCCGCGTTGATGTCCTTGAGCGTCTTCCACATACCGCGGCGGATCTCGATATCAACGCCGGCGGTGGGCTCGTCGAGGATCAGCAGACTCGGCCGCGTCATCATCGCGCGCGCGATCATCAGCCGGCGCTTCATGCCGCCCGACAGCGTGCGGCTCATCATCTGCGCCTTGTCCCACAGCTGCGCGCG
>JAYSZI010000083.1:0-67759 GCA_043738095.1 Lysobacter sp. | reverse complement strand
GCGAAGCGGGTAAAAAAAAACCGCCCCCAACGTGGGACGCCACTGAACGACTATCGACTGCCGGCGCCTGCCGCCCAACCGCTGAACGGCATCGCCTCGGCGCGCGCGGAATACATCGTGCCCGGCGGCGGCTGGCGGGTGAAATAGGCGTTAACGCCGTCGAGCACCGCGCGCGCGAGGACGCGTTGGTGGGCTGGGTCGGTCAAGCGCCGCTCTTCCTCGGGATTGGAGATGAATGCCGTTTCTACCAGCATTGCTGGCATATCCGAGGTCCGCAGCACCGCGAAATTGGCCCGCTCGATCTGCGGCTTGTGGTTGTTGCCGACGCGCTTGAGGCCGGCCAGCACGTGGTTGGCGGCATCCTCAGAGGCGCGCATGTGACCGCTCTGGGTCAGGTCGAGCAGCACCGAGGCGAGCGTGTCGCTGGACTGGGGCAGGCGCACGCCGCCAATCAGGTCCGAGGCGTTTTCCTTGTCGGCAAGCCAGCGCGCGCGCTGCGAGGACGCGCCTTTCAGCGACAGCACGTACACCGACGAACCCTTGGCGTTGCGGTTCTCGGCGGCGTCGGCGTGGATCGACACGAACATATCGGCCTTCGCGCGGCGCGCGAGGCGGCCGCGCTGGTTCAAGGCAATGAACATGTCGGCGTCGCGGGTCAGGAACGCCTTCAAGCCGGGCGTGGCATTGATCTGGCGTGCGAGTTCGCGCGCGATGGCGAGAGTGACGTCCTTTTCGCGGTTGCCGGTCAATCCAATCGCACCGGGATCCTGGCCACCGTGGCCGGGGTCGATCGCGATCACCAGCGGGCGCATGCCGCGGCCGCGCATCACGTCCTGGATGGTCTTGACGGGCGGCGCCGCGGTGGCGGGGGTGTCCGCGCCGCTGCGGGTGCCTGCGGCATTGGGCACCGCCATCGGCTGGCCGGTGGCGATGCGCGTCGGCACGCCGGTCGCAACGCGCGACGGCGTCGGATTCGACGAGGCGGTGCTCGCCGGCGTGGTCGGCGCAATGAAGTCGGGCCGCCGCTGCGACGCGGGCGGCGGGGTGACCGTTACTGCCGCTTTGGCAGCCGCAGGGGCCCCAGGATTGCGGTTGGCCAACACTGAGATCAACCGCGACGTAGCCTCCGACGACGCCTCGGCCGGATCCGCGGCCGTAGCCGACACCGCTGCGGGCACTTGCGGGGCAGCGACCGTGGCCCTCACCGCTGCGGGCACGGTCGGCGCAACAACCGGTGTTGAGCGTGACGGCGCCGCGGCGACCGCGGGGCGGGCGACAGGCTCGCCATCGCCGGGCCATTCGAGCACCAGCCTCGGCCCGCCGGAGCCCTGCTCAAGACGCGGTTTCAATACGGCGACGGGTTGCGCGAGGTCGAACACGATGCGGACCGTGCCCGCAGTCGGCGCGCCGGTGCGCACCGCGCGGACCACGCCGGCCGGCGCCGGCAAACGCAGGCCACGCGCCACACTCGAGGCCGGCAGGTCGACCACCAGTCGGTCCGGGTTCTGCAGCGTGATGAGCTTGAACTCGGCGTCGTGGTCGAGCGCGATATCGGCGCGGGTGCCGGTGGCACCCGACTGCAGTTGCAAGCCCTTGATTTCACTGGCCTGCAGCAGATTCCACGCCAGCGCCGACATCAGCGCGGCGCCCAACAGAAACTTCTGGATGGTGATCCCCTTGACTCGCATAAGCCGTAGTCAAGCACCCGTCCTAGGCTATTGCAAGCACTTTTTCCTTTGGAATCCGACACCTGCCGCGACTTTCTGTGGAACCGTTCAGGAGACGCCCGGAAACCCAACAGTGGCGGAGATCGCGGCCAGCCACGCCTGCCCGGTCGGGGTGCCGGCACGCAGCTGCGCCCGGCGACCCGCGAGCTCGACCGTCAGCGCCACCACCAGGTCCGGCAGCGGCAACGCCGCGCTGCCGTGTTCCGGCCATTCCACCAGCCACAGCACGACCTCATCGGTGTCCAGGCCGAGGTATTCCAGCTCGCCGGCATCGGCGATGCGGTACAGATCCACGTGCCAGGCTTCGCCGCCGGTGCGTAGCGGGTAGCGCTCGACCAGGGTGTAGGTCGGGCTGCGGATTGCACCGGTCACGCCCAGGGCGCGCAGCAGGGCGCGGGCGAGCGTGGACTTGCCGGCGCCGAGTTCGCCGAGCAGATGCACCACCGCCGGCGTCGGCCGGGTGCACGCGAGCGCGGCGCCGAGTGCATCGGTGGCCTCGGTGTCGGCCAGCCACAGCGTGGTCATGGCGCGGCCTGCGGGTTGGCCAAGCGACGCACCCACGGCAACAAATCACTCGGCAGCAGGCCGCGCTGCCCACCGTCGCTGGCCGCGGCATCACCGGCGGCGGCGTGCAGCAGGGCGCCGGCGCTGGCCGCGTCGAACGCCGGCAACCCCTGCGCCACCAGTGCCGCGATCACGCCGGTGAGCAGATCGCCCATGCCGGCCACGGCCATGCCGGGATTGCCGGCGCTGATCACGCGCGGTGTCTGGCCCGGGGCAGTGACAATCGTGCCGGCGCCTTTGAGCACCACCACGCAGCCATGGCGCTCGCTCAACCCGCGGGCGGCACGAAAACGATCCTGCTGCACCTCGGCCGTGCCGATGCCGAGCAGGCGCGCGGCTTCGCCGGGGTGCGGCGTCAGAATCGCATCGGCGCGCAGCGCATGCGGATGCCGGGCGAGCAGATTCAGCGCGTCGGCGTCGAGCACCAACGGCTTGGCCGCGGCCAAAGCGCTGGCCAGCAACTGCTGCCCCCATTCGCCCTGTCCCAAGCCTGGACCGATCGCGACGACGTCCGCGCCCGGCAAGCGCAACGCCAATGCCGCGCCATCGTCGACCGCATCGACCATCGCCTCGGGCAGGCGCGCGAGCAACGCGCTCACGTGCGCGGCGCGCGTGGCCACCTGGGTCCAGCCCGCGCCACTGCGCGCCGCCGCCTGCGCGCACAACACGATCGCGCCGCCGCTGCCGTGATCGCCGCCGACGCAGAGCACGCGCCCGTGCGCACCCTTGTGGCTGTCACGGGCGCGCGGCCGCAACCAGCGCGACAGCGCTTGGATCTGCAGGCCCTCGGCGCAGGCGGCACCCCCGTGCGCTGGCGTCACGTCCAGCGTCGCCAGCGCGCGCGCGCCGACATGATCCAGCGCCGCGCCGGTGCGCAGCCCGGCTTTGGCCGCGATGAATTCGAGTGTGCGCGTCGCGATCACCGCGGCCCCAGGTGCGCTGCCGCGATCGACATCGATGCCGCTGGGGGCGTCGAGTGCCAAAACCGGGGCGGGGTGCGCGTTAATCGCCGCGATCAGCGTCGCCACCGCATCATCCGGCGCGCGCGCCAAACCAATGCCGAACAGCGCGTCGACGAGCACATCCGCGGGCGCCAAGTCGCCTGCAAACGCAACAATTTGCCCGCCGGCGGCCTCGTAATCGGCGCACGCCCGCTGCGCGCACGCACTGCGTGGTGCATGCGCAGGCAACCGCACCACGCACACCCAACGACCCGCCTCCTGCGCGTGGCAGGCAATCTCGTAGCCGTCGCCGCCGTTGTTGCCGGGGCCACACACCACCAGCACGCGCTGTGCTTGCGGCCAGTGTTCGAGCACTTCCCGCCACGCGGCCTGACCGGCGCGGCGCATCAAATCGCGTTCGTCGCCCGACGCCTGCACGGCTCGCGCCTCAATTGCGCGCAACGCAGCCACATCGAACAGGGATTCATCGGCAGACATCGCGCGATTCTATACTTGGCTCATCGTGAAGCTCCTCAATGCCGTCCTCGCCCCCTCGCCCGATTACGCCGTGCTCGCCACGCGCATCCGCGAGCTAGCGCGCGAGTTCGGCTTCCAACGTTGCGGCATCACTGGCATCGAGCTGGACGAAGACGAAGCCCACCTGCAGCAATGGCTGGCGGAAGGTTTGTACGGCTCGATGGCGTGGATGGCGCGTCACGGCGCGATGCGCGCGCGGCCAGCGGATTTGTTGCCGGGCACGCTGCGAGTGATATCGGTCGGGCTCGACTACGGCCGCCACGACGACGAGGATGCCTGGCGGACCCTAGGCGACGGTGAGCGCGCCTATGTCGCGCGTTACGCCCTCGGCCGCGATTACCACAAGCTGATGCGGCAACGCCTGCAGCGGCTCGCCGATCGCATCGCCGAGACCGTCGGCCCGTTCGGTCATCGCGTGTTCGTCGACTCCGCGCCCGTGCTCGAACGCGCGCTCGCGCGCAACGCCGGGCTCGGCTGGATCGGCAAGCACACCTGCCTGATCGACAAGGATGGCGGCTCGTGGTTCTTCCTCGGCGAGATCTACGTCGACCTGCCACTGCCGGTGGACACCCCGGCGAGCGCGCACTGCGGCAGCTGCACGCGCTGCATCGACATCTGCCCGACCCAGGCGATCACCGCGCCCCACCGGCTCGACGCGCGCCGTTGTATCTCCTATCTCACCATCGAGCACGAAGGCGCGATCCCGCTTGAGCTAAGGCCGCTGATCGGCAACCGCATTTTTGGCTGCGACGATTGCCAGCTCGTGTGCCCATGGAACAAGTTCGCCAAACGAACAGACGAACCCGCGTTCCGCGCCCGCAATGATCTCGACCACGCGTCGCTGGCGCAGCTGGCGGCGTGGAGCGAAGCCGAGTTCCTGCAACGCACTGAAGGCAGCGCCCTGCGCCGCAGCGGGTTTGCGCGTTGGCAGCGCAACATTGCGGTCGCGCTCGGCAATGCGCCGGCCACACCCGAGGTGGTCGCGGCGTTGAACGCGCTGCAAGGCTCGGAAGACCCCGTGGTCAGGGAGCACGTGGATTGGGCACGAACGTGTCATGCCACGGCGGCTGCGGCCGACTGACGCGACGGGGAAATCTGGAAGCAGTTGTCGATCGGCAAGCGGCGCATCGGCGCTCCGCCAAACGGCCTACCGATCCGATCGTCGTACTTGCGCGAGCGCGCTACGCGTGACTTGATCTTCGGCCTCGGCTTCCCCTGCCAGCGCCGGCAACAAACGCGACGCGACTTGCTTGCCCAGTTCGACGCCGAACTGGTCGAACGGATTGATGTCCCACAGCACGCCCTGCAGGTAGACGCTGTGCTCGTACAGTGCCAGCAGCATCCCCAGCGTGTGCGGCGTCAGCGCATCGAGCAGGATCAGCGTGTTCGGACGGTTGCCTGGGTAGGAACGGTGCGGGTCGTCGCTGGTCTGACCCAGCGCGAATGCCTCCGACTGCGCGAACAGGTTCGCCAGCAGCACCCGATGGCTATCGGCGTACGGCGTGTCGGACGCGATCACGCCGATCAGCTCCGTCGAAACCACTTCCGTGCCCTGGTGCAGGGCCTGAAAAAAACTGTGCTGGCTGTCGGTGCCGGCGCCGCCCCACCACACCGGCACGGTGCCGGCGGTCGGCGTGCCGTCGTGATGTACCGACTTGCCGAGGCTTTCCATCACCAACTGCTGCAGGTAGTTCGGCAGGAGCGTGAGGCGCTCGTCGTACGGGAGCACTGCATGGCTACCCAAGCCCAAGCCATTGCGGTTCCAAATCGCGGTCAGCGCGTGCCACAGCGCGAGGTTCTGTCGCGGCGCGGCCGTCAGCACGTGCTCGTCCATCTCGGCTGCACCCGCGAGCAGTTGCTCGAAACCGTCCATGCCGATAGCGAGCGCAATCGGCAGGCCCACCGCCGACCACAGCGAATAGCGGCCACCGACCCAATCCCACATCGGCAGCGTGCGTTCCGGCGAAATCGCGAACGCGGTTGCCGCCCGCTCCGGTTTCGCCGTCACGGCATACAAACGGCTGTCGTCACCGAGCCAATCGCGCAGGATCGCACCGTTGAGCAGCGTCTCCTGAGTGCCGAAACTCTTTGAAATCAGCACCACCGCCGTGCGCTCCGGATCGAGCCCCACGAGCACCCGCTGCACCGCGTTTCCGTCCACGTTCGAGAGGAAATGCACGCGCACGCGCGATGAATCTATCCCCGCGAGCGCGTCTACTGCCAGACGCGGACCCAGGTCCGAACCGCCGATGCCGACACTGATGACGTCGGTAATCTCGCTGGCCTGCAACGAATCCACGATGCGCCGCATCGCCGCGCGGCCCGCGCTGGCCTGGGCGCGGGCGTCGCGCGCTGGCGCGGCAGACGATAAGTCGCTGCGCAACGCCGTATGCAGGGCGGCGCGGCGCTCGGTGGTATTGACGGGTATCCCATCGAACAGCGCGTGCAACGCACCCGCCACGTCGCGCGCTTCGGCGAGCGCGAATAGCGTGGCAAGGGCCTCACGGTCGTAGCGCTGGCGGGCGAAGTTGGCGTAGACCGGGCCCACCTGCAGCGCGAAGTCTTCCGCACGCGCGGGGTCGGCTTCGGTCAAGCGGACAATATCGATGGTGCCCAGGCGCTGGGCGTGGGCACGAAGCGACTGCAGTTGGGCGCCATCCATGGGCCGCTCCGGTATGCGGTCAGGCCGCGGCTTGCGCCGGCATCGAATGGTTGGTATGGGTCAGATGGTTGTGACGATCCACGTACACGAGCGTCGGCTTGTACTGGACCGCCTCCGCCTCGTCGCAGACGCCGTAAGCGCAGATGATCACCAGGTCCCCGGGCTGGGCCAGGTGCGCGGCCGCGCCGTTGACCGAAATCACGCCGCTGCCCTCTTCGCCGCGGATCGCGTAAGTCGCGAAGCGCTGGCCATTGTTGACGTTGTAGATATGCACCATCTCGTACTCGCGGATGCCGGAGATGTCGAGCAAACGGCCGTCGATCGCGCAGGAGCCTTCGTAATGCAGCTCGGCGTGGGTCACGGTAACGCGGTGGATCTTGGCCTTGAGCAGGGTCAATTGCATGTCGGTTCTCGTCCACGGCGCGTGGGCTGGAATCCAAAGTCTAGCAGTGCATGGCGCAGCGCAACATGAGCGCTAAGACGGTGGGAACGTTCCCAAACGGTGAAAGCCAAAACCCGTGGGCCGCGAACGCCCCCGTCGCGCCCTTGGCGGCACGACAAAAGCTGGATCGACACCCCTGGTTCTCTACGTCAACCTTGCCGCGAACGCGGTCCGGTTCGTCCGGATCATCTAACCCGGGGGCGATGGTCTTGGGGGGACCCATTCCGGCGTGCGCCGGATGACCACGCCAGGCGCTACGAATTGCGGGGTTTCGCACGGCTCGCTGCCTTCCCGACAATGGCCGCTTGGCACTTTTGCTTTCGGCATGCGAGCAAGCCGCAGCTCGGGCCTTGTTGTATCAACTAGCTTGGACCGCGTCGATTTCCAAATTGTCGATCAGCCGGGTCCGGCCCAGCTTCGCGGCGACCAGTGCGACCCGCGGCCCAATGTCGCCGTCATCGGGCAGCGACAGATCGGGCCGTCGCAGTGCGGCGTAGTCGGGCTCGAAACCGGCGCTACGCAGCCGCGCCAACGCAGCCGACTCGACCTCGGTGCGCGCTGCGCCGGTAAGGTGCGCCTCGCGCATCGCCTGCAGCACGCGTTGGATCTCGGCGGCACGCGGGCGCTCGGCCGCCGACAGGTACTGGTTGCGCGAACTCATCGCCAATCCATCTGGCTCGCGCAACGTCGCCGCGGCGATGACCCCGACGGGAAATGCCAGATCGCGCACCAGATACCGGATCACCGCCAGCTGCTGGTAATCCTTGCGCCCGAACACCGCGATGTCCGGCTGCACCTGGTTGAACAGCCGCGCGACCACGGTCGCGACGCCGTCGAAATGTCCAGGCCGATGCTCGCCTTCCAGCACGCCGGTCACGCCCGGCACCCGCACTTGCACGGTAGCGTCGGCCCCGTACGGATACATCGTGTCCACAGGGGGTAACCAGAGCGCGTCGCAGCCGGCGGCAGCCAGAGCCGCTGTGTCCTGCTCGGGTGTGCGCGGGTAGCGGGCGAAATCCTCGCCCGGACCGAACTGGGTCGGGTTGACGAACACGCTGGCGACGACGCGGTCGGCCTGCTCGCGTGCGAGCGTGATCAGCGACTGGTGGCCGGCGTGCAGGTTGCCCATGGTCGGCACGAAACCGACCCGCAGACCCGCCCGCTTCCATCCGCCGACGCACGCGCGCAGCCGGTCGAGCGCGGTAATGGTTTCGATCGTCACGGCGGTTGTCAGGCGTAGGAGTGTTCGGCGTCGGGGAAGCTGCCGTCGCGCACTGCTGCTGCGAACGCCGACACGGCGCCGGCGACCGAACCGCCCTGCGCAAGGAAGTCCTTGACGAATTTCGGCCGGCGGTGGCCGCTGGCCAGCCCCAGCAGGTCATGCAGCACTAACACTTGGCCGTCGCATTGCGGGCCGGCGCCGATGCCGATCGTCGGGATCGCCAAATCGGCCGTGATCGCGCCAGCGACCGGTGTGGGTACGCACTCCAGCACCAGCAACGCAGCGCCGGCTTCGGCGACCGCGCTCGCATCGGCGCGCAGTTTCGTCGCCGCGGCTTCATCGCGGCCCTGGACCTTGTAACCGCCCAGTCGCAGCACCGATTGCGGGGTGAGGCCGAGATGCGCGCACACCGGGATCTCGCGTTCGACCAGGAAACGGATCACGTCGAGCTTGTGCCCGGCGCCCTCGAGCTTGACCATCCCAGCGCCGGCGCGCAGCAGCTGCATCGAGGCATCAAGAGCGCGTTCGGGGGTCGCGTCGGCAAGGAACGGCAGGTCGGCGATCAGCAGCGCGCGCGCCAGTCCACGGGCGACGCAGGCGGTGTGGTACGCGATGTCGTCGACGGTCACCGGCAAGGTGCTGTCGTGCCCCTGCACCACCATGCCGAGCGAGTCGCCGATCAGGATCAGGTCAACGCCATTGGCATCGAGCGTGCGGGCGAAGCCGGCGTCGTAGCAAGTCAGCATCACCAGCTTGCGCTGCTCGCGTTTGGCCTCCAGCAGCGCCGGCACGGTCCAGGGTTTGTCGGGGGTGTCGGTATACATGTGCCTAGCCTAGCGCTTGTATGTCGCCGGCCGCCATCGTCGCAAGCAAGTCAGCCGCGGCACCCCGGCCGGGAATACGCACCAGCGGGGCGATCTCCAGCAACGGCACCAGGACGAACGCGCGTTCGTGCAGATGTGGGTGCGGCACTTTGAGACCCGGCAAGTCGATGATGGCATCGCCGTACAGCAGCAGATCAAGATCCAGAATTCGTGGCCCCCAGCGGTCACTACCGTCAGCACGCCGATCGCGACCGGCGGCGTGCTCGATCCGCAAAAGCTGCGCCAACAACGCCGATGGCGCCAGCGTGGTTTCGATCATCGCCACGGCATTGACGAAATCCGCTTGCGCAGTGATGCCCCACGCCGGCGTGCGGTACAGCCGCGAGGCGCGTAGCAATCGGATCTGCGGCATGCCCTGCAGCGCGGTGAGGGCCTCACGCAGGCTAGCCGCAGCGTCGCCGACGTTGCCACCCAAGCCAACGAAAGCGATCGTCGCGACGTTCACTCCGCCGTCGGCGCCGCACCGCTGCGACGGCGGCGACGCTTGCGCGGCTCGCCGGGCTCGTCGAAGTTCGCCGCCGGGTGCACGTCCAGCTGCGCGGCGATGGCATCGGGATGCTGCTGAGCCTCGGTCCAGAACGTGACGTCGTCGAGGTGTTCGTTCGACGCGGTCATGCGCAGCAGCAGAAAATCGTAGGCGGCGCGGAAACGCGGGTGCGCGAGCAGGCGGAACACGCGCTTGCGCTGACGCTGCGAGAAGCGCGATTGCAGCAGCCAGATCTCCTGCATCGGCAATGAGAACCGGCGCGGCAGCGCGATCATCGACAGTTGATGCACGGTGACGCGGTCGGCGGCGCGGCGCTGCGCTTCGATTGCGTGCATACCTTGCGCCTGCAGCGTCATCAGCGCGCGGCAGTACGCCGGCCACAGCAGCAACGCGAACAAGAACGCGGGCGAGACCGGTTCGTCATTGGCCACGCGCTTGTCGGTGCCGGCCAACCCTTCGAGCAACATCGCGCGCAAGGCGCCGCTGCGATTGGACTTGAGCGCGGCCGCGGTCTCCGGCAACAACGCCGGCAGCACGCCATAGCGCTCCAGACCAAGAAAACTCTGTACCGCGTGCCCGGACAGGAACAGCTTGAGGCACTCCTCGAACAGGCGAGCCGGCGCCGATTCGGACAGCAACGCGGCCAGGTCGGGGATCGGCGCGGCGGTTGCGGTCTCGATCTCGAAACCGAGCTTCGCCGCCAGCCGCACGCCGCGCAGCATCCGTACCGGGTCTTCGCGGTAACGCGTTTCGGGGTCGCCTATCAGGCGCATGAGCCGGTTCTGCACGTCCTCGAAGCCGCCGGTGTAATCGCGCACCGAGAAATCCTCGATCGCGTAATACAGCGCGTTGCAGGTGAAGTCGCGGCGGATCGCGTCGTCTTCGATCGTGCCGTAGACGTTGTCGCGCAGCAGCCGGCCGCCCTCGTGCAACTCGCGGTCGCCGCTGCCGTCATCGACATTGGCGCGGAACGTCGCGACCTCGATGATCTCGCGGCCATACACCACGTGCGCGAGGCGGAACCGCCGGCCAATCAACCGGCAGTTGCGGAATTGCTGCTTGACCTGCTCCGGCGTGGCCGAGGTGGCAACGTCGAAATCCTTAGGATGGCCACCGACCAGGATGTCGCGGACGGCGCCGCCGACTAGATAAGCAGTGAAGCCGGCGTCGCGCAGGCGGTACAGCACACGCAGCGCGTTCGGGCTCATGTCCTTGCGCGACACGTTGTGCGAGTCGCGCGGAATGATTCGCGGCGCGAGGATGACGGAGTCGGTTTGTGGTCGCATCGATGCGGACGTGGCCGCTTTCCAATGGGGTGGCTGATTAACCATTGCCGGCGGCAACAGCGGCGCATATACTAGCAGGCCGCGTGACGTTGAGAGTCCGGCGCGGGTTTGCTCCCATCGTCTAGAGGCCTAGGACGTGGCCCTCTCAAGGCTAAAACACGAGTTCGAATCTCGTTGGGAGCACCATTTTTCAGCGACCCGCTTATTTAGCGACTTGTACCAACGAGTAGTTCGCCAAGAGCCCGCATAGCAATATGCGGGCTCTTTTTTTGGGCACCCGGGAATTTACAGACCGTCAGAAACGCATGGGCACTGTTCTGGATCAGCTTCTCTGCAATCGGATCCGCGCTACGCGATTGAAAGGAACTGACGGTTTTTGCTGCCACCGGGTCAGACCGACGGCGTGCATGGGCGCGCGCCACGCGACTGGCTACAATTGCCCTTCGCGCTGCCTCTATCGGAACTCCATCATGCCGTTCGTCGTTACCGAAGCATGTATCAAGTGCAAGTACACCGACTGTGTCGAGGTGTGCCCGGTCGACTGTTTTCACGAGGGTCCCAACTTCCTGGTGATCGATCCGGACGAATGCATCGACTGCACCTTGTGCGAGCCCGAATGCCCGGTCAATGCGATCTATCCCGAAGACGATGTGCCAGCCGGTCAGGAAGCGTTCGTCGCGCTCAATGCCGACCTCGCCAAGGCGTGGCCCGTGATCACCACGCGCAAGGATGCCCCGGCGGATGCGAAGGATTGGGAAGACAAGCCGGGCAAGCTCGAACTGCTCGAACGCTGATCGCGCCCTGCACCGCGGCTTCGGCAAAACCGAAACGGGCGCCCAATGGGCGCCCGTTTCGTTGTTGCCGGACAGGAAATCTGCGCGTCAGTTGCCGCCGAGCTTCGCCTGCAACGCCGCGATCAGCTTGGCCGGCGCCTCGCCGGTCGCCGGCAGCCCGCGCGGGTCGACCGCGGACACGTAGGTCCCGGCCTCGATCGCGCTGACGCGCACGAGGAAATTGCTGCCACCGTAGTTCACATCGAACGCCCCCAGCAACTGCGCGCGGCTGGCGACGTTGACGCCGTCGATGGCGGCCAGCGCTGTGCCGACCTTGTCGAACACCTGATCGCGGGTGCCGGCGGTGGTAAAGCCAATCGTCTTAGCGGTGGTGCTGACCGCCACCGGTCCGGCCGCGGCACGGCCCGATGCGGTCACCGAACCGGCCGGCGCGCCCATCGCCCCATCGGTGCGCGGCTGGTCGAGGTCGGGCGGCACTTCCAGCGGACGGCTTTCGGCGCTTTGCGCGTACAACTTGTCGCCCTTGCGGAACCAGCCGCAACCCGTGGCGCCGAGCAGGCCGACCACGATCAGGCCGGCTACGGCGGCGCGGGACATCGAAACGGAAGCATGCATGGATCTATCTCCTAGGTAATTCAGGCCACGAACGCGTCGTGGGAATCTTGTTCAAGCTCGCGCACGGTCTGCGCGATCGTCGCGGCGAAGCCCTCGTGGGCGGCCGACAACGGCAACAACGGCAAGCGCAAACCGTGGCCTATGCCCAACCGCGCCAGCAGCGCCTTGATCGGGATCGGGTTGGATTCGATGCTGAGAAAATCACAAGCTGGCGACAGTTGTGCATTCCAGCTTTCCGCCGCATCGCGCCTCCCACGGCGGGCGAGATCGCACAGGCGGCGGAACGACCCCGGCAAAGCATTGGACGCGACCGACACGACGCCATCGCAACCAGCCAGCATTGCCCTGCATGCGGTTCCATCGTCGCCACTGAACACCTTGAACTCGGCACCCTTGAACGCAAGCAACGCGGCGATGCGTTCGACGTCGGAACACGCCTCCTTGATACCGAGGATGCGCGGATGAGGCGCCAACTCCGCCACGGTGGCCGGGAGCATGTCGCAGCCGGTGCGCGAGGGCACGTTGTAAAGCACGATCGGCAACGCGTTGTCGTCGGCCACCGCGCGGTAATGGGCGACTAGGCCGGGCTGGGTCGGACGCACGTACGGGGGTGTCACCACCAAGGCCGCATCGGCGCCCAAGGCGCGTGCGCGACGCGTCTGTTCGATCGTCTTGGCGGTACTGGACATGCCGGTACCCGCGAGCACCGGGATGCGCCCGGCGACGAGTTCGACCGCGCTGCGCAGCAGGGTGTCGTACTCGCGGTCGTACAGCGCCGCAGCCTCGCCGGTCGACCCGGCGACCACGACCGCCTGGGTGCCACCGGCCAGCTGCAGCGTCAGCAGCCGGTGCCAGGCGTCGAGATCGATTTCGCCTTGGACGCCGAAAGGTGTCGCCAGCGCGGTAATGCTGCCGGAAAGTCGCAGGTGCAAGTGCAGGGCCTTTGCGCGGGGCGCGCGGAGGGGGTTGGCGCGGAGGTCGCCCGGGGCGATGTTACTTGCGGGCCGAAAGCGCGGGCAAGTATGCTGCCTCGAGCCGCAACCGACTACGGCCACCGTTCAGTATCCGACCCGGACGTGGTTTTCCGGACGCATCAGGGATACGTCCCCCTCCAAGCAGGCGCCGCCTTGACTGAATCCGCTTCCCGGCCGTCGCCGAATGAAAACCACCTCCTGATCAACGCCTACACGACGCATCCGGAGTCGCCACTGCTATCCGTGACGCGTCGCATCTCCGACAGCGGCTGCAACCTGGTCGACGCGCGCCTGTCCACCGTCGGTCGCGACGTCTCGGTTACCGCGCTGGCGGTTGGCTCTTGGGACGCGGTAGCCAAGCTCGAAGCGATGCTGACCCGGCTTGAACGTGAGGAAGGCCTGAAACTGGTCTGGTACCGCACGGGCCCGAAGCAGGTGCAGTCCGATCTGTTGCCGTACATCGTCGAGGTCGTAGCCTCCGACAAGCCCGGCATCCTGTTCCAACTGGCAGACTTCTTCGATCGCCAGGGCATCACGATCGAGAGCCTGCACTGCTCACGCTACCGCGCCATGCAGACCGGCGCGGACATGTTTTCTGCACAGATCACCATCGGCGTGCCTGCCACGATGCATATCGCCGCGCTGCGCGATGACTTCCTTGAGTTCTGTGACCACCTCAATCTCGACGCGATCATGGACCCGATGAAGTTCTAGCGACAAGTCATTGCGGGCGCACCCAGTACCCGGCATTGTCTCGGTACGGTGGAACAGATTGCCGCTGGCTTGGACCCGAAGGGACTGGAAGTGGAATGACGGGATTGAACGTGAGCATGCTCGACAGCGGCGACCGCCTTCCCGATCTGCCTGTAGCCCTTGCCAGTGGCGCGACCGCCCGCCTTTCCGACTACGCCGGCCAATGGCTGGTGCTGTATTTCTACCCGAAGGACAGCACTCCGGGCTGCACCACCGAAGGCATCGACTTCAACACCCTGTTGCCCCAGTTTCAGCAGCTTGGCGCGGCGGTGTTGGGCGTATCGCGCGATTCGATCAAATCGCACCAGAATTTCTGTAGCAAACAGGGCTTCGCGTTCGATCTGATCAGCGATACCGATGGGGCCCTGTGTCACGCATTCGGGGTGATCAAGGAAAAGACCCTGTACGGCCGAAAAAGCCTTGGCATCGAGCGCAGCACCTTTCTGATCGATCCGGCTGGCGTCATCGCCCAGTGCTGGCGTCCGGTGAAAGTAGCAGGCCACGCCCAGGCCGTGCTCGACGCACTCAAAACGGCTACGACGCAATGATCACCCCGTTGGACAGCCTCCACGTACCTCCGTCCCGCGGACGCGTAGTAGTGGCTGCCGCGTGGCGCCCAACGATTTCACCGCAGTCGCACCACCACTGACCGGAGCCCACGATGACGAGAAGCAAGCGGATCTACGTGCTCGACACTAATGTGCTCATGCACGACCCGACCGCGCTGTTCAAGTTCGAAGAACACGACGTCTACCTGCCGATGCAGGTGATCGAAGAGCTCGACAACGGCAAGAAAGGCACAACCGAAGCCAGCCGCAACGCGCGCCAGGTCAGCCGCTTCCTCAACGAACTCATTGAGATCGAGGGCACCGGCAATATCCATGCGGGCATCACCCTCAACCGACCCAACGGCCTGCAGCTGCGCGGCGCGCAAGCGATCGGCAAGCTGCGTTTCCAGACCGACTCGTTCGACGCCGGAAAGCGCTTCAGCGCGGTCATTCCCGACAACCAGATCCTTGGCGCGATTCTCGCGCTGCAGGAAGCCGAGCCCGACGCGGCAGTGGTGTTCGTCTCCAAGGACATCAACCTGCGGATCAAGGCCGCGATCGCCGGGATCGTGTCGGAAGACTACGAGAACGACCGCGCGCTGGACGATTTCAGCCTGCTCTACACCGGCGCCACGGCGTTATCCGAGGATTTCTGGCAACGCCACGGCAAGGATCTGCGCTCTTGGACCGAGAAGGGGCGCACCTATTACGAGATCGCCCGCAGCGAAGAGGACGACTGGTACCCGAACCAGTTCCTGTACCTGCCCGGCGATGAGGAGGCCGAACTCAAGGTCAGCAAGGTCACCGACACCAAGGTCACGCTGCAGATCGTCGACGATTTCCGCCACAGCCAGCATGCGGTCTGGGGCATCACCGCACGCAACCGCGAGCAGAATTTTGCGCTCAATGCATTGATGGATCCGGAAATCGACTTCGTCACCCTGCTCGGCACCGCCGGCACGGGCAAGACGCTGCTCGCGTTGGCCGCAGGTCTTGCGCAGACGATGGATCAGCAGCGCTATCGCGAGATCATCATGACCCGCGCGACGGTGAGCGTCGGCGAGGACATCGGCTTCCTGCCCGGTACCGAAGAGGAAAAAATGACGCCGTGGATGGGCGCGCTAACCGACAACCTCGAAGTGCTTACGCACAACCAGGAAGGCGGCAGCTGGGGCCGCGCGGCGACCAACGATCTGCTGGCCTCGCGCATCAAGATCCGCTCGATGAACTTCATGCGCGGGCGCACGTTCCTGAGCCGCTGGCTGATCCTCGACGAGGCCCAAAACCTGACACCCAAGCAGATGAAGACGCTGGTCACGCGCGCCGGGCCCGGAACCAAGATCGTCTGCCTGGGCAACGTCGAGCAGATCGACACGCCTTACCTCACCGAGACCACGTCGGGACTGACGTATGCCGTGGATCGATTCAAAGGCTGGGCGCATAGCGCGCACATCACCTTGCGTCGGGGCGAGCGGTCACGCCTGGCCGATTTTGCCTCGGAAGTGTTGTAGGGACACTTCCACTTTGTTAGCCCGGACGCAGTGAAAGCATCCGCTTTCCACCGACAAGCAGATCCATCACCGCGTCTCGGGATGACAACGAAAAGAGACGGACAGCAACAAGATCTGATTGATGGATGACCCCCGCCCCCTCTGCGCCCTCACCATCGCCGGTTCCGATTCCGGCGGGGGTGCGGGCATCCAAGCCGACCTCAAGACCTTCGCCGCCCATCGCGTGCACGGCCTAAGCGCGATTGCGGCGCTCACGGCGCAGAACACCCGCGGCGTGAACGCAGTGCACGTGCCCGACATGGGCTTCCTGCGCGCTCAGATCGACGCCTGCTTCGACGACTTCGCCATCGGCGCGGTCAAGCTCGGGATGCTGGCGACCGCGCAGGTCATCGATGTCGTCGCCGACGCCCTGGAGCATCATCGCCCCGCGCACATCGTGCTGGATCCGGTGATGGTGGCGACCTCAGGCGCACGCTTGCTGGAGCCCGCCGCGCTGGATGCATTGCGCGGTCGACTGCTGCCCCTGGCCAGCGTGATTACGCCGAACCTGCCCGAAGCCGAGTTGCTGCTGGGTGGCACGATTGACGGTCGCGAGGCGATGCCCGGGGCGGTGTCGGCGCTGCGCAAGCTGGGCGCGCGCGCGGTGTTGCTCAAGGGCGGGCACCTGCTAGGCAGCGGCCCGATGATCGACCTGTTTGCGGACGACGCCGGCCTGCGCGTAATCGAGCACCCACGATTGCCGATCCAGGCGCACGGTACGGGCTGCACCTTGGCCTCGGCTGTGGCCGCGCAGCTGTGCCTGGGCCTACCCATGGCGGACGCCTGCACGGCCGCCGCCGATTACGTGCATGCCGGCCTGAAACAGGCCTACCGCCCTGGTCACGGCGAGGTGTTCGTGCTCGATCATTTCGCTGCCGCGCCGTGTGTCGCGATCCACCGTGACTGACTTGACACCGGAGCTGTTGCCGGTCCGCGCCGATGACGACCACGCCTGGGAGTTGATGGCGTGGGTCCCCGCGCAGCCTATCGCCACATTGTTGTGGCTGCCGGCGATGGGCGTGGCCGCGAAACATTATCGGCCGTTCGCTGAGGCCCTGGCGTTGCACGGCGTGGCCACGTTCGTCCACGAATGGCGCGGCAACGGCTCCAGCACGCTGCGGGCCTCGCGCCGGCAGGACTGGGGGTACGACGACTTGCTGCGCGGCGATTTGCCCTCCAGCGAGGCCGCCGTCGTCGCGCGGTGTCCGGCCCTGCCCCGCGTCATCGGTGGTCACAGTCTCGGTGGACAACTCGCGTGTTGCCGGCTGGCGCTGACGCCGGATTCCGCGCAACGGCTGTGGCTGGTGGCCAGCGGCGCGCCGTACTGGCGTACGTATCCACTGCCTACGCGCTACGGACTGCCGCTGGTGTATCAGTTTTTGCCGTGGCTGGCCGATCGCTGCGGGGTGCTGCCCGGCCGTCGTCTGCGCTTTGCCGGGCAGGAAGCCCGGGGGCTCATCCGCGACTGGGCGCGTACGGCGCTCAGCGGCCACTACACGGTAGACAAGCGGGTGACCGATCTGGAGCCGGCCATGCGCGCGCTCAACGTCGATGTGTCTGCGGTGTTGATGCAACACGACTGGCTGGTGCCGCGCTCGTCGCTGCAATTTCTGCTTTCGAAATTGAGCCCGTCGCACACCCGTGTGGAGGTGCTCGATGACGCCGCGCTCGGCGTACGCGCGGATCACTTTGCATGGATGCGGCGGCCCGAGGCGGTCGTGGCACGCCTGGTGGGCTGACCGGGGTACGCGCCCTGCCGGGTGCGGGAGACGCCCTACACCCGGACTTCGCGTTGCGGGGCGAGGGGCGCCCGCCGCGGCCGCGCGAGCTTGGGCGCACGCAAAGCGACGTCGCGGTAACCGGCCGGATTCATCGATTGCCAGCGCCAGGCATCGCGGCACATGGCATCCAGGTCGAACCGGGCGCGCCAGCCCAGTAGTTGCTGGGCCAGCGTGGCGTCGGCGTAAACCTCGGCCACGTCGCCGTCGCGGCGCGCGACGATCTCGTACGGAACCCGGCAACCCGACACCCGCTCGAAGGCACGGATCAGTTCCAGCACGCTGACCCCGCGGCCGGTACCCAGGTTGACGGTGAGATTGCGATCGGCGCGCTCTAGGTACTCCAGTGCATCGACGTGCGCGCGCGCCAAGTCATCGACATGGATGTAGTCACGCACACCGGTGCCATCGGGCGTTGGGTAATCGCCACCGAACACCTTCAGCGTGTCGCGTCGGCCCACGGCCACTTGGCATAGATACGGCATCAGGTTGTTGGGCACGTCGCTCGGGTCTTCGCCAATCAGCCCCGAGGCGTGGGCACCGACCGGATTGAAATAGCGCAGCTGGGCCGCGCGAAACTGCGGATCCGCGGTGCACAGGTCGTCGATCAGCTGCTCCATCACGAGCTTGGTGCGGCCATAAGGATTGGTCACCCGCAGCGGCGCGTCCTCGCGCACAGGCACCGCGTCGGGCGCGCCATAGACCGTCGCCGACGAACTGAACACGAGCCGCCGAACATCGGCCGCTTGCATCGCCTGCAGCAGTGCGATCGTGCCGGTGATGTTGTTGTCGAAATACTCCAGCGGCCGCGTGCAGGATTCGCCCACCGCCTTGAGCGCTGCGAAGTGCACGACCGCGTCGAACCTGTTGCGGGCGAACAACGTTGCGAGTCTGCCCCTGTTGCGCACGTCCACGCGATCGAATGCGATCGGTGTTCCGATCACCTGCTCGAGCCGTTGCAGTACTTCAGCCGAGCTGTTGATGAGGCTGTCGGCGATGACCATGCTATGGCCGCGCTCGGCTAGCGCTACGCAGGTGTGGCAGCCGATGTAGCCAGCGCCTCCGGTGACCAGAATGTGCATGGGCCCGATGCTCTCAGTGCGACCCCACCCGAATCGGCAGGTCCCGATGTGTGGATAAAACGCAACCCGGCGCAGGGAGCGTCCAAGGCAAGCGACACGCATCCCCGGGCACGCACGCTGGCCGGGCGGCAGCAGCTTCGGCGTTTCACCAGCAGCCACCAGCCGATGCATCGAGCCGACCCAATGCCTTCCATCGCCCAGGCCTTCAATGGACTTGGGAGAGGTCAGATTTTGATGAACTTGCCGTCGATGAACTCGTCGTTGTTGAGCGCGCCGCTGCCCGAGCTGGAGCACGCGCGCATCGCCGTCATAGGCCAGGGCTACGTCGGCTTGCCGCTCGCGGCGGCGTTCGGCCATCACTTTCCCACCGTCGGCTTCGATATCAATACCGAGCGCGTGGCCGAGCTCAACCGCCAGCACGATCACACCCTGGAAATGTCGGCCGAGGAGTTGCGCGCCGCGCGCATGCTGCAGTTCAGCAGCGATACGGCGACGCTGGCGGGTTGCAACGTGTTCATCGTGACTGTGCCGACGCCAATCGACGAGTACAAGCGCCCAGACCTGGGTCCGCTGGAGTCGGCCAGCCGCACCGTTGGCCGCGCGATCGGGCCCGGCGGCGTGGTGATCTACGAGTCGACTGTCTACCCCGGCGCCACCGAGGAAATCTGCGTGCCGATCGTGGCGCGCGAATCCGGGTTGGTATTCAACCGCGACTTCTACGCCGGCTACAGCCCCGAGCGGATCAATCCCGGCGACCCGCAGCATCGCCTCGAGACCATCGTGAAGATCACTTCCGGCTCGAACGCGGAAGCCGCTGCGATGATCGATGCGCTGTACCGGCGCATCATCCACGCCGGCACCCACCCGGCCTCGAGCATCCGCGTGGCCGAGGCGGCCAAAGTAATCGAGAACATCCAGCGCGACGTCAATATCGCGCTGATCAACGAACTGGCGTTGCTGTTCCACCGGCTCGATATCGACACCCATGAGGTGCTGGAGGCAGCCGGCACCAAATGGAACTTCCTGCCGTTCCGGCCCGGGCTGGTGGGCGGTCATTGCATCGGCGTTGATCCCTACTACCTCACGCACAAGGCCCAGCAGATCGGCTACCACACCGACATGATTCTGGCAGGACGCCGCATCAACGACGGCATGGGCGGCCATGTCGCCCGCCGCGCGATCAAGCTGATGCGCCAGCGCAGCATCCAACCGGCCCAGGCAAAAGTGCTGATCCTGGGCCTGGCCTTCAAGGAGAACTGCCCGGACCTGCGCAACACCCGCGTGGTCGACATCGTGCGCGAGTTGCACGGCTTCAATGTCCATGTCGATGTCCATGACCCGTGGGTCAACGCGACGATGGCGAAAGCGGAGTACGACATCGATCTGGTGGTCGAGCCCGAGCCCGGCCGTTACGACGCGGTGGTCCTGGCCGTGGCCCATCGGGAGTTCGTCGCGCGCGGCGCTGATGGCATCCGTGCCTTTGGCGTGCCGGGCGCAGTATTGTTCGACGTCAAGCGGGCGCTCCCACGCGCCGGCGTCGACGGCTGTCTATAAGGGGAATTGGATGCGGGTACTGGTGACGGGCGCAGCGGGCTTTATCGGCGCGGCGCTCAGCGAACGCTTGCTCGCGCGCGGCGATCACGTGCTGGGCTTCGACAATCTCAACGCCTACTACGATCCACGCCTCAAACAGGCGCGGCTCGCGCGATTGCTGCCACTGGCGAACTTCGGCTTCGTGCGCGGCTCGCTCGAGGACCGCAGCGCGCTGGACGCTGCCTTCGCCGACTTCAAGCCAGACCGGGTGGTCAACCTCGCGGCCCAGGCCGGCGTGCGCTACTCGCTGGAGAACCCGCAGGCGTACGTCGACAGCAACATCGTCGGTTTCGTCAATGTGCTCGAAGCCTGCAGACATACCGGCGTCGAGCACCTGGTCTATGCCTCTTCCAGCTCGGTCTACGGCGCCAATCGCAAGCTGCCGTTCTCGGTCGACGACAACGTCGATCACCCGGTCAGCATGTACGCGGCGACAAAAAAAGCCAACGAACTGATGGCGCATACCTACAGCCATCTGTTCGCATTGCCTACCACCGGCCTGCGGTTTTTCACCGTGTACGGGCCGTGGGGACGGCCGGACATGGCGCTGTTCCTGTTCGCCAAAAAGATCCTCGCCGGTGAACCCATCGACGTGTTCAATCATGGTCGCCACAGCCGCGACTTCACCTACGTCGACGACATCGTGGAAGGCGTCATCCGCACCCTCGACCGCGTGCCTGGCGCCGACCCCGATTACGACCCGATGGCGCCAACCCCGGCCAGCTCTAGCGCGCCGTATCGGCTGTACAACATCGGCAATCACCAACCGGTGCAACTGTTGCATTACATCGACGTGCTCGAGCAGTGCCTGGGTCGGCGCGCGGAACGCAGGCTGCTGCCGCTGCAACCCGGCGATGTGCCCGATACCTATGCCGACGTCACGGCCTTGAATCGTGACACCGGTTATTCGCCGACCACGTCGGTGGAGGTGGGAGTGGCGCGCTTCGTCGACTGGTACCGAAATTTCTATGACGTGCAAGACGCGCCCGCTACCGACGCCATTGCCATGGCCGGGTACTCGCCAAACCCGCGTTGCTAAGGGAACACCTCGTCCCAGCCAAAAACAGGGGATTCCCATGAAATGCTCCGGCCTTCTTGCCGTTTCGCTGTCGATACTGCTCGCCGCCTGCGCTACTTCTGGCAACCCCACCGCGGGCTCTCCGCCCGCCGACATGCCGATGGCTGATGCGTACTCGATCGGAGTCGACGACGTCGTCCAGGTCTCGGTGTGGCGCAATCCCGAACTCGGCATCACTGCCCCGGTACGCCCGGACGGCATGATCTCGGTGCCGCTGGTCGGTGACGTCCAAGCCGGGGGTCGCGTGCCCGCCGACGTTGCCAAGGACATCCAGACCAAACTGGCTGCGTTTGTCGTGGACCCGCAAGTCGCGGTCATCCTCACTGAACTGCGCAGTCACGAGTACCTGTCGCGAGTGCGGGTGACCGGCGCCGTGCGGCAGCCGATTTCGATCCCGTATCGCCAAGGCATGACCGTGCTCGATGCGGTGCTGGCCGCCGGTGGCGTCACTGAGTTCGCGGCCCCAGATCGCTCCAACCTGTATCGCAAAAACGGCAACGGCACGGGCAGCTATCAGGTACGCCTGGACAGCGTGCTTACCCGTGGCGACCTCACGACCAATTACAAAGTCGCGCCGGGTGACGTCATTACCGTGCCTGAGCGCATGTTGTGAGCGGGCATGCCCATGACTACGACCAACCTCATCGAGTGGAGGGGGCCCGAGAGGCGCCCCACTGCGGTCCAATTGCTGCCCGTCATGGCCAAGGAGGTCCGGCGGCGCCAGGTGTTGCTCGCCGGGTTGTTTGCTGCGATCGCGTTGACCGTGCTGGTCATTGGGCTTCGCGCGCCTAAGGCCTACACCTCCTCCACCACATTGCTGGTGGAGGAAACGAACATCATCGAGCCTCTGCTGAAAGGGCGGACGGTGCCCACCACCGTCGTCGACCGCGCCGGCATTGCGCGCGAAGTCGCCTTCAGCCGCAGAGTCATGGATGAGGTCCTGCGCACCGGCGGCTGGCTGCAGTCCAACCCCAGCCCACTGCAGCAGGCCCGGCTGATCGACCAGATCGCCAGCCGCACCGTGATCACCAACCCGCGCCAGAACCTCAAGCTGATCCAGATCAGTTATTCGGATTCCGATCCGCAACGCGCCCAACGGGTCACGCAACGTTTTGCCGAGCTCATAATCCAGGAGAGCTTGCGCACCAAGGAGCGCGAAAGCCGCGCGGCCTTTCAGTTCATTGACTCGCAGGTCAGTGACTACCACCGAAAGCTCAATGATGCGGAAGACAAGCTAGCGAGGTACCGCAAGGCGCATCCTGAGGTGCTGTTGGGCGATCAGGAAGACGTCACCGAGCGCATCAGCGAACTGCGTCGGGAAATCGACAAGTCGCTGATGGACCAGGCCGAACAGCAATCGGCGGCCGGTGCCTGGCAGTCACATGTGTCGCGTGAGCAGTCGATCGGCGTGGCGCAGGCGCGTACCGGCCCGCTCCAGACGCGGCTGGCCGAGTTGCAGGCCGAGCGTGTACGCCTCACCGGCAGCTACACCGACCGGCACCCGGACGTGGTCCGCATCCAGAGCCAGATCAGCGAGCTGCAAGGGCAGTTGCAACGCGGTGGCCTCCAGAACGCGGGCGGCGCGGCGGCGTTCAATCCGGGCGGTGGCGGGGATCGCGGGCGGCTGACCGAAGCCCGCAGCCGCAGCATGGGCTCGGCCTCGCGCATTGCTACCGGCAACAGCCTGCTGTCGCAGGAACTCGCACGCCTCAATCGCGTGGCCGCGCTGGGCAGCGAGCTGGCGAACCTCACCCGCAACTTCGAGGTAAACCGCAATCTCTACCAAGATCTGCTCGAGCGCCGCGAAAACGCCCGGCTGTCGATGAATCTCGACGCTCAACGTGGCGGCCTGAACTTCCGCGTGCAGGAGCCGGCCGCAGTGCCGCTGCAATCCAACAGCATGAGCCTGACTCAAGTGGCTATGGGCGGCTTGGTATTGGCCGTCGCAGCGCCGCTGCTATTGCTGGTGAGTTGGCTGCGGTTCGATCCGCGGGTGCGCATGCCGTCGCAAATCGAACAGATCGCGGGCCTGCCTGTGCTCGGGTCGATACCGGCGCGTACGACCAGCCGCCATCACCCGCGGGCTCGACAACGCCTGATGTTGGCGACGGCGCTTTTGCTGACCGTGCCAATCGCATACGCCCTCGTGTTGACGCTGCGATAGGACCTACGCCATGGCCACCGACTTTCTCGCACGCGCCGACGAACGGCTGGTGCAACGCCTCGTCGCAAACCGATCGATCACGCGGATTGCCGAAACCACCGCGCTCACCCCGTCGCAGATGCATGAACGCTCCATCATCTCCCCCGCGTCGATGGGCCAGCCGCAGGTCGATGCATTCCGCGAAGTGCGCACCCGATTGCTCGCGGCGGCCAACGACGAAAACAACATCGTCACGCTAGTCGCGCCGGTCAGCCGCGGCAGTGGTGGCAGTTTTGTTGCGCGCAATTTGGCCGCGGCGTTCGCCTTTGACGAAGCCAAAAGTGCGGTGCTGATCGACTGCGATGTGTATCGGCCCACCCAGCACACCACCATGCGCATCAACCCGTTCAAGGGCGGGCTGGTGAACTATCTGGAGGACCCGGCCACCTTCATCGCCGACATGCTGTACGAAACCGGCATCCCGCGCCTGCGCCTGATCCCCGCGGGGGCCGCGCCCACGCGTAACACCGAGTATTTCTCCTCGTTCCGGATGCGCTTGCTGGTGGACTCGTTGCGCAGCCGTTATCCCGATCGCTACCTGTTCCTGGACAGCCCGCCGGTTCGTGGCGCACCCGACGCACGCATCCTGGCCGATATCGCCGACGTCGTGGTGCTGGTGGCCGGCTACGGGCGCGACAGCGCCGACGACATCGCGCGCGCGGCAGCCAACTTCGACCCGACCAAGTTTGCCGGTGTCGTCTTCAACGAAGGGGCATGAGGAGTCGCCATGAGCAATGGACGGGGGACCATTCCACAGCGCCGCGCTCTGTTCGCACCCAAGACCACCCTTTGTCTCGCGCTGTTGGCCGCATTTCCCGGCAGCGCGGGCGCGTTCGACGTCGATTATGAAATAGGCCTCGCCGCTAAACGCAGCAACAACATCAACCTAAGCGAGACCGACCCGATAAGCGATACCGTGATCTCGCCGCAACTGAGCTTTGACGTGGATCACGAGGGGCCGCGCATACAGATAGCGGCGCGCGGCGAGGCCCAGCACCTGCACTACACCAGCAATACCTTCGACGATGAAGTGCGTGGCACGTTCGCCGGCAAGCTCAACGTGACCGTCGTGCCGGAGCGCATGGATTTCGTGTTCCAGGACTATCTCAGCCGCCAACCGGTGGACGAACTGGAACCGCAGACGCCGACGAACGAACAGCAAGCCAACGTGTTCGTCGCCGGCCCCACTTTCTATGCGCGCTTCAATCCCACCACCCGCGGCCAGCTCGATCTGCGCTACACCAACAGCTATGCCGAAGAGAACAAGGCGTTCAATGGCGATCGCTATGACGTGGCCGCGCGCGTGTTGCGCGATCTCGACGCCAACCAGTCGCTGTCGCTCAATCTGGAAGCGACCCAAGCCAAATTCGATAGCGCCGGGGTGGTCGGTACGTCACCGGACTACCGGGCTTACGACGGCTACATCAGCTACATCGCCAACCGCAAAGACATCGATGCCGATATCGACCTCGGCCATTCCCGGCTCAATCCGCGCGGTGGTGGCACCAGCGCGAGCTCGGCGCTGGTGCGTGCGACGGTCGATTGGCGGGTGTCGGCCCGCAGCGTGGTCACCACCACCGTGCGACATCAACTCACCGATGCGACCCAGGCCCTAATCACGCCGTCGCTGGACCTCGACCGGCGCCACTTCAGCGACTTCCGCTATATGGATGTGGGGGTCAAGCCCAATCCCTACCGTGAGCGGCTGGTGCGAGTGCGCTACCAGTACAGCGGAGAGCGGCTGACAATGAGCCTGGTGCCGTATTACCGCCGGATCCGCTACCTCGACGATCTGATCGACGATCAGGATCGGCGCGGCGGGCTGGTCGAGTTGGAATACAAGTTGCGCCCGCGGCTTTCGTTATCGGCGCTGCTCGCCAAAGAGGATCGAGAGTACGTCGACATCCTCCGGAAAGATCGTGACTTCGCCGTCAGTGTCGGCCTAGTTAACCGGTTTACCCGCCACTGGACCGGGCGTATCGACCTGCAACGGCGCGAACGCGACAGTAGCGCAGTCGGCCGCAGCTACACATCGAATGCCGCCGTCGTCACCGTCAGCTACCGGCGTTGATCTCGCCCTGCCTCGATGAAACTTCTTGCGCACATCACGTCGGGCCTGCAACTTCGGGGTTGCGTGCCGATTTTGTTGTGCGCAACCAATGGCGAAAGCCCGCGCGTCCGCTTCCGCACCCCGCAGATCATCGGCGTCTCGCGTTCCCGTCATGCTGACGCACACTTGCGCCGTGGAACGCTTGCCTGCTGGGGACGATGACCGTGGCCACTTTGTTCTGGTCTGCCCTCGGCCTCGTGGCGTTCACCTACGTTGGCTACCCGCTGGTGATGGCGTTACTGGCCAAGCTGCATCGGCGACCGCTGCAACCCACCGCGCAGACCCCGAGCATCGATGCGCTGCTGGTGGTGCATGACGGCGCCGACCTGGTGTCGGCCAAGGTTGCAAACCTGCTTGCGTTGGATTATCCCGACGACCGCCTGCGCATCACCATCGTCTGCGACGGTTGCACGGATGCCACCGAGTGGATCGCCCGCGCGTATGCGAGCCCGCGCGTGCGGGTGCTCGCATTTTATGAACGGCGCGGCAAATCGGCCTGCATTGGCGCCGTGCTGCCTTTGCTCGACGCCGAAATCGTGCTGTTTACCGACGTACGTCAAGCCATTGATCGCCACGCCGCGAGGGCGCTGGTGACGGCGCTCTCCGCGAGCGGCGTTGGCGCGGCCAGTGGTGAGTTGGTGCTAGCGCCCACGTCTGGTTATGGCGATGGCATCGACGCCTATTGGCGCTACGAGAAGATGATTCGTCGCTTCGAAAGCGCCACCGGTTCGCTGGTGGGCGTGACTGGCGCGCTGTATGCCGCGCGGCGCACTGCCATTCCGGAGGTGCCGGCGGGCTTGATCCTGGATGACATGTGGATCCCCCTCGCCATTGCCGACGCCGGCTACCGCGTAGTGTTCGCGCCGCAGGCGATCGCCTACGACCACGCGGCCGTGGATGCCGCAAGCGAGGAAGCCCGCAAACGACGCACGCTCACCGGCAACTACCAATTGCTGCACCGTTGGCCGCGTTTGGCCATCCCGGGGGCGCACCCGCTCGCGTGGCGGCTGTGGGGCCACAAGTGGCTGCGTCTGCTTGCGCCGTGGATGCTGTTGCTGGTGCTGGTCAGCAACATCGCGCTAGCCGTGTCCGGCGGCGGCCTGTATCTGACGCTGCTGGGTCTGCAACTGGGTGGCTACGTCTTGGCGGTATCGGCCCGACGCCACCCGCGCATCGCCGCCGTGTGGCCGCCGGCGCGGTTTGCCGCCGCGTTCTTGAGTCTCAACCTCAGCGCCCTGCTGGCGCTAGCCGATTACCTGCGCAACCCGAACGCGCACCTGTGGCGGACCACGCCATTGCAGGAGCTCACCCGATGACGCAGCCAGGCGAACTGCAGCGGATCGTCTATGTCGTGTCGTTGTTTCCGAGCCTGTCGGAAACTTTCATCGTGCGCGAAATCAACGCGCTGATAGAACGCGGCGTCGACGTGCGGATCATCTCGCTAAAGAAGCCCTCAAAAGATCTACTGCAGACTGATTCGGCCGCGCTACTCGACCGCGTTCGCCATCCACAACCGTTGGCGGGCGCATTACGCGACAGCTGGCAGGCCTTGCGGCTGAACCCGCGCGCGGTGCTGCGTGCGCTGGCGCTGATCCTCGCCGACAGCTGGCGGCGCCCGGATGTCGCGGTCAAGTCGGTGGTCACGCTGTTCCGTGCGTTGCAGCACGTGCCGTGGCTGCAGCGTTTCGACCCGCAACTCCTCCACGCGCATTGGGCCACTTACCCATCCACCGCGGCGTGGGCGCTGGGTTGCGTGCTCGGCCGGCCTTTCAGCTTTACCTGTCACGCGCACGACATCTTCATCGAGAAGCAATTGCTCGCGCGCAAGATCCGCGAGTCCGCGCTGGCGGTGACGATCTCGCGCCACAACGTTGATTGGCTGTGCACGCACGCCACGCCGATGGCGCAGGACAAACTCAAGGTGATCCACTGCGGCGTCGACATGCAGCGCGCGCCGTGGCAAATGCTGCACCGCGATGTGCGGATGATGCTCGCGGTCGGCCGGCTAGACCCGGTCAAAGGTTTTGAAACGTTGATCGACGCAGTCGCGTTACTGCAGGCGCGTGGCATCGAACTTAACTGCCGATTGGTCGGGTCCGGACCCTTGGACCCGATGCTGCGCCGACGCGCGATGGAACGCGGGGTGGCGTCACGGATCGAATTCACCGGCGCGCAAACGCAAGAACGCATCCGCGATTGGATGGGCACGGCCACGATGTTCGTGCTGCCTTCGCAGGTGGCCGCCGACGGCAATCGCGACGGTATTCCCGTAGCGCTGATGGAGGCGATGGCCGCCGGCTGTCCCGTGGTTAGCACGCGCGTGTCGGGCATACCTGAACTGATCGAGGACGACGAGCATGGCGTGCTGGTCGAGCAACGTGATCCGGTCGCGCTCGCCGACGCCATCGCGCGCCTGCTCGAAAGCGACGAGCTGCGCCAGCGGCTCGCCACCGGCGCGCGCGCGCGCGTCGAGAGTCAGTTCGACGCGCGCAAGGAGGCCGGGCGCCTGCACGAGCTGATGCTGGAGGCCGCCCATGGCACCTAGGCGACTCTTGCTGGTGACCGATGAGATGGAAGTCGGCGGCAGCCAGCGTCAAATCAGCAACCTGCTCGGCGGGCTGGACCGCACGCGGTGGCAGCCGGAGCTGCTGTTCTTTCGCAACCCGTCGTTTCTGGTCGGCGAAATCGAGCGCATGGGCATCACCGTGCATCACCTGCACAAACGCGGGCGCGTCGACTTGGCCTTTCTGATGCTGTACGCAACGTGGTTGCGTCGCGGCCAGTTCGACGTGGTGCATGCGTTCTCGCTGACCGCAGAATTGTGGACAGCCATGGCATGCATGCTGGTGCGCAAACCACCACGACTGGTGTCTTCAGTGCGTGGCTTGTACTTGACCGAGTCGCCGACGTTCTGGCGGTTGAAGCGCTTTGTTGTCGGCCGCAGCGCCGCGGTGATCTCCAATGCTGATGCGTGCGCGGCCGCAGCAGCCGAACATGCAGGCATCGCGCGGGAACGTCTCGACGTGATCCCCAATGGCGTCGCCTTCCCGCCCCCTTTGCCTTCGCCGCTGCGCGCGATCCTGCGCGAGGGCATCGCCTGCCCGGCGGGCCGGTCACTCGGGTTCTTCGTCGGTCGCCTGGTTCCGGTGAAGAACCTCGCATGTCTGATCCGCGCAATGGCCCGGCTGCCGCGCACGCAGCGCCCATGGGTCGCGATCGCCGGCGACGGGCCGTTGCGCGGTGAACTCGAGGCGATGGTCGCCGCCGCCGACCTCGGCACTGACATCCGCTTCCTCGGCGAGCGCGCCGATGCCACCGTCCTGGTGCAGGCAGCGGACTTTCTGGTACTTCCATCGCTGCAGGAAGGCATGTCGAACGCGTTGCTCGAAGCGATGGCCGCGTGCTGCCCGGTCATCGCGTCGGCGGTTGGCGGCAACGCCGAACTGGTCGAACACGGCGTCAACGGCTTGCTGTTTCCCAATGACGACGACGCGACTTTGAGCGAGCACCTGCGCCTGATGACCAGCGATGCGGCGCTGCGCCAGCGATTGGGCCAGAACGCGCAGCAACGGGCGCAATCGGACCACGCCATCGACCGCATGGTTGCGGCCACCGCCGCCGTCTACGAACGCTGCGTGCGGACGCACCCCGCCCGTGCGGCGCTACCGCGTGCAAGTTTGCCTAGTCAACCAACCGCAGGTGGCGAGCTATGAACCCCGCATGGGCCGAGACGCGTGCCGCGTTCGGCGACGCCGGCGCCGAAAACTGCGCAGTGGCAGGGGCGACCGCACCACGGGCGCCAGCCACCCGCAGAGTGCGGGTGTTGATGGTGCTGGAAGGCCCCTATCCCACTGCGCGCGGCGGCGGCGCGGAAGCGCAGGTGCGAACGCTGACCAGCGCGATGCGCAAGCGCGGGCAGCGGGTGACTATCGTCGCGCCGTTGAACCCCGATGGCCCGCAAATGGCGGTATCGCGCGTCGACGGTGTGCCGGTCTGTCGGTTGCGCTATCCGCGCGTTCGACTGCTCGGCGGGCCCGCGCTGTGGCTGGCCTTGACCGGATTCCTGATCGGGCGCAGACGGCATTACGAGGTGTGGCATGTGCATGTCGCGCGCAGCTGGGCGGTGGTGTGTGCGCTGCTCGGGCGCGTGTTGGCCAAGCGCGTGGTGATCAAGGTGTCGGGCTCGTGGGATCTGGAGCGTGGCGCGCTCGCTCCCAACGCGGGCGTCCTGGCGAATTTGCCCTATCGCTGCCTGATGCGCGCCGACGGTTGGCAGGCGATCAGCCAGCGGATCGCGACGACTCTGCGTGCGCGCGGCCTGCCGCCCGCGCGCATCGCCGCTATTCCCAACGCCGTCGACACTCAGCGCTTCAATAAGATTTCGCGGCCGCTATGCAACGCCGCGCGCTTTGTCTTTATCGGTCGACTGGTCGAGGAGAAGGGCCTGTTTACCCTGCTCGAAGCGTTCGCAGACCTCACTGCAGTCCAGCGCGATGCGCGCCTGATGGTCGTGGGCACCGGCCCGCTGCAAGAGGCGCTCAAGTTCCGGGCATCGACGCTCGATATCGAGGCCGCGGTGACGTTCGCCGGTCACCGCGACGACATCGAGACGGTGCTCTCGCAGGCCAATGTCGGCGTGCTGCCATCGCGCTTTGAAGGCCTGTCGAACGCGTTGCTCGAATGCATGGCCGCGGGCCTGCCGATGGTCGCCAGCCGGATCAGCGGCAATGAGGATTTTGTGCGCCACGGCGAGAACGGCTGGCTGTTCGAGCCGGGCGATCGGGCCGGTCTGGCCCAATGCCTTGTTGCGGCCGCAGCCCTTCCCCCCGAGCAGCGCCGCGCGATGGGCGACTGCGCCCGTGTGACCGTGGCGCGCACGGCCGGCGTCGATACGGTTCTCGACAGTCTGGCGGCGCTGTATTCGGGCGACGCCGGCGCACTGGCGGCCGTCACGGCCACGCCGCGGAGTGCCTGAAACATGTGCGGCATCGCCGGCTTCGTCGTCGCCCCGGGCCAGCCCGCTCCGTCGCCGGAACTGGGCCGGCGGATGACGGCCGTGATCGCGCACCGCGGTCCCGACGATGACGGCCTGCACAGCGACGAGCGCGCGTTGCTCGGCATGCGCCGGTTGTCGATCGTCGATGTCGCTGGCGGCCATCAGCCCGCGTATGCGGCGCAAGGCCAGGTCTGCCTGGTGTTCAACGGCGAGATCTACAACTTCCGGGAACTGCGCCGGGAACTTGAGAAAGACGGCATTGTTTTCCATAGCCACGGCGAAGTGGAAGTCATCCTGCAGATGTACCTACGCCACGGCAGTGCGGCGATCGAGCGCTTCGATGGCATGTTCGCGATCGCGCTCTGGGACCGTCGCAGCCACGAACTGCTGCTGGCGCGCGACCGCTTCGGCGAGAAGCCGCTGTACTACGCCCACGATGACCGGCGACTCATGTTCGGCTCGGAACTCAAGTCGCTGCTGCAGTCGGCCGATTGCCCGCGCGAAGTTCACGCCGAGGCGTTGCAGGCCTACCTCGCCTACGGCTATGTGCCAGCGCCGCTGAGCATCTTCGACGGCGTCGCCAAACTGCCGCCGGGCCACGTGCTGCGGTACCGCGAAGGCCGAGTCGAGCTGCAGCGCTACTGGCGACCCACGCTCGCCGACACGTGCACGTTGTCGGAAGCCGACGCCGCCGAGAAACTGGCAGAACTGCTCGACCGTGCGGTCTCGAGCCGCCTGGTGTCAGACGTGCCGTTCGGCGCGTTCCTCAGCGGCGGACTGGACTCCAGCACCGTCGTGGCATTGATGGCGCAGCGCATGACCCAGCCGGTCAAAACCTTCAGCATCGGCTTCAAGGAGGCCGACTTCAGCGAACTCGATGACGCCCGCCAGGTCGCGCGGCACCTGGGCACAGACCATCACGAACTTGTGGTTGAACCCGATGCAGTCGCGCTGCTGAACCAGCTGGTGTGGCACTTCGACGAACCGTTCGCCGACTCGTCGGCGGTGCCGACGTTCCTGGTATCGCAGCTCGCACGCCAGCGCGTAAAAATGGTCCTGACCGGCGACGGTGGCGACGAACTGTTTGGCGGCTATGACCGCTACCTGCGGCTGATGGCGATCGAAAAACTCGGGGCATTCAAGGGCTCCGCGGCCACGGCGCTGCATGTCGCCGGCACGGTGCTGCCCGACCCGCTCGGCGGCCGATTACAGCGCATTGGCCAGCGCCTGCGGTTGCCATTCGAGCAACGCTATCTGAGCGGCGTCGCGCTGATGCGACCCGATACCGCGCGCAGCTTGAACCCGCTCGCCGGCGGGGGCGATCACTACCACCTGCCCGCGCTCGACGACGCCGGCGCGGACCTCGGCGCGGGCTCGTGCGCGCTCGATCGCGCGGTCGCCATCGACCTTCAGAGCTACTTGCCCGACGACATCCTGGTGAAGCTCGACCGCATGGCGATGGCGAACTCGCTGGAAGGCCGCGCGCCATTCCTGCACCCGGAACTGGCGAATTTCGCGTTGAGCTTGCCCGCGTCATTGCGTGTGCGCGGCACCTGCGGAAAATACCTGCTGCGCCGAGTCGCGGCGCGCTGGTTGCCGCCGCGCGCGATCAGCAAGCCCAAGCAAGGCTTTGCGATTCCGCTCGCGGCGTGGTTCCGCGGACCGCTGCACGAGCTGGCCGCCGACACCTTTGCCAGCCGCGCGTTCCGCGAACGCGGCCTGTGCGATCCGGCGGCCGCCAATGCGCTGTTGGCCGCGCACCTTCGCGGCAGTGCCGACCACCGTGAGGCGCTGTGGCAAGTGGTCTGCCTGGAACTGTGGGCGCAGCGCTTCCTCGATGCGGTGATGCAGGAGGACGCGCCATGCTGCTTCGCTTGATGCTCGGCCTCACCATCGTGCTGATGCCCAACTTGTTGTATTTCCCGCCCAACGCCGGCATTCCAGGACTCAATCCGGCCAATATGCTGATGATTCTGCTCCTTGTGGCGCTCGCCTTCGCGCGCCCCTGGGCTGGCCCGTCCGCGACCACTGGGGGGCTGACGCCGCCGTTGCTGTTCTGGTTTTCCACGCTGGTCATCGCGTTTTTTATCGCCTGGGCGACGATGCCGATGCATCTGCTGGACGATCTCGTCTACTTGAAGAACCTCGTGTTCTATCCGCTGCTCTATTTCGTCTACCGGCATTGCCGCCAAGACCTCGACGGCACCCGCAAGCTGATCTACCTGACGATGGCAGTGGCGGTCGCGGCCGGCGTCGATGCGGCCATCGACGGCCTGTCGTTCGACATCACCCGTTACAGCGATGCCCAGCGCACTGCCGGACCGTTTGGCGAAAAAAATGCATCGAACCGCGCAGGGGTCTTCTACGCGACCTTCCTGCCATTGCTGTTCGCCATGGCGATTTTTCTTCGCGGCAAAACCCGCTGGCGCTGGGCCGCAATTGCCGGGTGTGTAGTTTTGACATTCGCCATCATGGTGACGTTCTCGCGCCAGTCCTATCTGATTGCACTGGTAGCGCTGGCGTTGCTGCTGCTGCGCCGGCACGTGGTGCTGGCGGTGCTGATTGCCGTGCTAGCGATACCCGCAACCGCGCTGCTGCCCGAGTCGGTGGTCGACCGTGTCGTGGCCACCGAACAGTACGATGCGGTGGGTGCCGCGCAACTCGATGACAGTACCGAAAGCCGGTTCGGCATCTGGGCCGGCGCGTGGAAGATGTGGCAAGACCATCCCGCCGGCGTTGGTCTGCGCCGGTTCCCGAAGTACATCGGCGAGTATTCCGACCATCAGGCGCGCGACGCGCACAGCATCTACGTGCTGACGCTGGCCGAGTGCGGACCACTTGGCGTAGCGGCGCTGCTCTGGCTTTTGTGGCGCTTGCTGCGGCTGGCACAGGCGGTGCGGTGGTCGGCCGGCAACACGGACGTGGAGGCCAAGGCGCTGGGCATCGGCTTCACTGTCGCGATCCTGGCGATGGGGCTCGGCAATGTTTACGGCACGCCATTCCTGGACGGTCTGGTGATGGGGAACTTCTGGATTTTGTGCGGGCTGCTCGAGCACTACGCGCTGCTTAGGCGCCATGCCGCCACGGTCCCTGTGCAGGCGCGCGTTCAGGACGACCACTGGGCGATCGGTGAGCGCTTCCCGCTGGCATCGCGCGTATCGCCGGGGCGTTACCCATCGGCGCCTGACGCACCGGTGTCCAAATGATCCCCGCGCAACTCCCGCACAGCATGCTGCCGCTGCTGGTCCTCACCGGCCTGACAGGGATGACTCTGGCGTGCACGTTGCTGCTTTCGCCCGAAGCGGCAGCGGCCACTTACTACGTGCGCGCCGATGGGGGCAACGCGCAGCAATGCGATGGCAGTACCGATGCGCCCTACCGCGAACGCGGCAGCACGAGCGTCCAAGCCTGCGCGTGGAGCCATCCGTTTGTGGCGCTGCCGCCCCTGCTGGCGCCGCGCATGGCCGGTGGCGATACGCTGATCGTTGCCGCGGGCAGCTATGCGATGGGCATCGGCGCGCCGGAGACCGACGACTGCGATCCCGCCAAGGCCGGCGAGTGCATCATGCCGCCGATCCCGAGCGGGCCCTCGGCGACGCGCCCCACCCGCATCCTCGGCGCGGGTCACGACAGCGGTTGCCCGCGTCCGCCGCAGTTGTGGGGCAACGGCGGCGCGCAGGCGATTCTGCGCCTGGAGAACAGTTCCAACGTCGAAGTCGCCTGCCTCGAACTGACCGACCATAGCCCGTGCATCAAGAGCCATAACCACGGCGGCCATGCCGCAGGCGAAACCGCGCGCTGCCAGAGCGAGTCGCCGCCGTTTGGTCCCTGGGGCCAGAACGGCCTGGTCGCCAGTGATTCGGCCAACGTCGTGCTACGGCAGCTCAACATTCATGGGCTGGCGGCCAATGGCATCCACGCCGGGCGCCTGATGGACTGGCGGCTGGATCGCGTGACTCTGCGCGCCAATGGCTGGGCCGGGTGGGACGGCAACATCAGTCAGGATCAGCCGATCGGCTCCAGCAACAGCGGCAAGATCAGTTTCAGCGGCGGCGAGATCAGCTGGAACGGCTGCAGTGAGCGTTACCCGAGCACGGAGATCTTCGGTTGCTGGGCGCAGCAACAAGGCGGCTACGGGGATGGCCTCGGCACCGGCAAGACCGGCGGGCAGTGGCTGTTCGAAGACGTGCGCATCCACCACAACACGTCCGACGGTTTGGACCTGCTGTACCTGGACGGCACCGGCAGCGTGATGGTCCGGCGCGTGCACGCACAGGGCAACGCCGGCAACCAGGTCAAGACCGCCGGCCCGATGCTGATCGAGAATTCAATCCTGCTTGGCAACTGTGCGTTTTTTTCGACTTTGCCGACGTCGAACCTGACCGATGGCGACCATTGCCGCGCGATGGGCAACACCTTGTCGGTCAGCCTTATCGGCGACTCGATCGCGACCATCCGCAACAACACCTTGAGTGGCCAAGGCGACTGCCTGCTCATCACGGTCGGTGGGGCCAGCACCGCCCGCACCAACGTGCAGAACAATGCCTTCATCGGTGATACCGAGTGGAGTGGCGGGTTGCTGAGCAAGGGCCAAACCTGCGGCCATCATGCCGAGGACAGCAAGGCGATGGTCGCGTTCGAGCGCAACCTGTTCTGGCAAGTGAAAGCCGGCCAATGCCCGCCGGGCAGTGTCTGCGACCAGGACCCGCGGCTGGCCCGGTCCGTCGATGGCCAGGGCGACGCCACGCCGCAACCGGGTAGCCCGCTGATCGACAGCGCCGCGATGGTTCCAGGCCTTGACCATGACTTTTTTCGCAAGCCCCGCCCGAGTGGCCGGGCCGTCGACATCGGCGCAATCGAGGTCCAGGCTACGGACGTCGTAGATACCTCGGACCAGCCCGTACACCCGCCGCTGTGATCAGTCAGCGGGCTTTACCGTCGCGCCTGGGACCGCTGCCGGCGCCGAGCGCATATCCAGCCAGCGGTAGTACGCCAAGCCCACCAGCTCGTGCAGTGCCGCTTCGGTCTTGTGAAGCGCACTGCTGCGCGGAATCAAGTAGCCGGGCAATCCGAAGGGTATGCGACGCGGGTCGGCCGGGATCGCACAGACCTCGAAGCCCGCACGCGCCATCGCGTACCGCGCCCGCGGGAGATGGATGGCCGAGGTCACGAGCCCGACGCGCCGCGCCAGCGCAGGCTGCAATTGGGCTAACGCGTGCGCGTTTTCCCAGGTGGAAGCCGACCGACCTTCGATCTGAAGCGCGGTGGTCGCCACGCCCAGGCGGCGCGCGTAATCGGCCATCAGGTCTGCGGTCGGAATAGCCCCGGCGAGGTCCGGCCCACCGGCGATGATCAGGGTTCGCCCCGGCCGTTGATGCCACCACTCGACCGCGCGCTCGATCCGCCGGCGGCTGGTGATCGCCAGCGCCGGGAGATCCGCGACATCCGTTGGCACGGTGTCGACGCCTCCCGCCAAGACCACGGCCACTGCCGGTGGCGATGTGGCACAAGTCGCGGCGGTAGCGTGCTGCGATTCCAGCCAACTCACCAGCGCGTTGGCCACCATCGGCGTCATGGCCAGGACGGCCACCGCGGCCCAGGCGAGGCCGGCGCGCCACAACCAGCGGCCGCGGCTGCGTGGACGTAACTGCATCCCCAAGCCGATCGCGAGCAATGCCATCAACAACCAGCTAAGCGGCGACAACGCCCAGGTCAGGACAGCCACATCGCACCTTGCAACGCTCGCCAACCCTTGGGGCAGCACAAGGCCACGGCTAGCGTTTGATCAGCAGTCGGCGCAAACGCGGGTCGAGGACCAGCGCGGGAAGCAGGTAGAGCAGCAGCCACAGCCCACCGGCCACCGCAACCCTCGCCGACGGCGCTGCCACAGCGAACAGCCCGGACCCTTCCACCACGAACAGGAACCCCGCCGCCGCTGCGCCCGCGACCAGTAAGCTCTTACGGTCAGGCAATTGCAGCAATTCGCGCGGACATAGCACGCACTTGCCCACGGACAGAACCACATAGCTGACGGCGGTTGCGTAGACCGCCCCCATCGCTCCATAGGCCGGAATCCAGAGAAAATTCAGGCCGATGTTGGTGGCCGCAGCCACTGCGGTGAGCGCGAGCACCGTCATCGTGCGCTGCTGCAGCAGCAAGCCGTAGCCGCTCACGTTGAGCAATGGCAACAGCGCAAACACCGCGCCCAGCCACGCGAACACCGGTCCCGACGCAATTTTGTCCGCGCCCGCGAGCACGGCCATCACGTCGCCGCCGACCGCCCAGATCGCCACGCTCACGCCGATCGAGGCGTAGGTCACCGGCAGCAACGTCCTGGTCTTCAAGGCCCGCACCTGCGCCGCGCCATCGGTACCGTGGAGGCGGTTGGCCGCCGGATCGAACGCGCCCATCAGGGGGTCGTTCATGAGCACGCCGATTTGCATGGCCAGCGCGCAGCCGACGGTAAAGATGCCAACACCTTCGTAGTCGCCCTGCAGATGCCGGAGCATGATGCGGTCGATCGAGATCAACGACAGTGCGGCGATTTCGTTCACCACGAGCGGCAGGCCGTAGCGCAGGGAGTTGCGGTACGCACCCAAGTCGATTGATTTGCGGGAAAACCGCAGGTGCCGGCGTACCCAGGCGATATAGAACGCCACCAGGATCAAGGCCGCGGCGATCTTGCCGGCATAGACCCCCAGGGCGCTGCGCTGGAGCAAGGCCACGATGCCGATGATCAGGATGAGCTCGAGCCAGCGCCATGACACTCTGCAGGTCGTCAGCACGCCGGAGCGCTCACTGACGCGCAGGGTCATTTCCACCTGGCTGGTGAACACCAGCAATGGAATCATCGCCACCGCACACCAAAACACCGGTGGCGTGACCAATCCGCCCCAGCCACTCATGGCCGCGATCACCCCTACCGCCAGCAACCAGAAGCCCACCGATACCACCATGGGCAGGAACACCAGGTTGGTGGTGAAGTGCATCATCCGCGCTTGGTCCCCGGCAAACGGGTACATGCGCAGGATCGCGTGCTGACCACCGAACTTGATGGCGGTGACGGCCATCATCAGCCACGTGTCGTAGTAGCCCAGGATGCCGAACTCGGTGTTGTCGAGCAGTCTGGTCAGGACGGGGAACGACACCAGCCCGGCCAGCATCATCAGCACGGTGGCACTTGAGTAGCGCAGGTAGTGGGTGGCCATCCCGACCGCGCCCACCCGGGGCCCGCCTCGCTCCGGCACCACTTGCGTTGGCGGCTCGTCCAACACCGCACTGTCAATAGGGGTGCTCATGCGCTAGCGCCCCGCCACAGCGCCGATGGGGCGTGTGAGGGCGATGCCCATACGCCAGGGTGGCGGCCCAGGGTTGGCCCGTGACACAAGACCCGCCCGTTCCAGACCTGGGCTATGGGGCCACGACGGGCCCACGGCTGAATGTTCATGGGCTGCCCGGCGCTCGCATCGGTGGACCACCTGCCCCCATGGAAATAAGCCCTGCGGCTGCCCCGATGCCAGGGGCCCCGCCTTGTCCCGGCCCATGAGGCGTGATCGACGGCCGAATGCATTGGTTATCAACGCCAACGTAGGCCTGCAGCGGCCAGGGGGGACCCCCCGCGCGAAGGCGAAAGACGGCTCCAGGGCTCAGGAATTACCGCCTTCAAACCATGTTTTTGTCGCCCTCGGGGCAGCTACTAACGCGTTGCGGCACTTCTGGCTCCTCAGAGTCCAACTGCCAGCTGAATTTCACATTTGGCCCACAAAGAACTGTGACCGGGGTCAATTTGCCCCCGGCAATGCGTGACCGTCTGCTCAAAACCCCCAAAACCCAATCCCTACAGTTCGCTCCGGCGCAAGGAAGCCCTGCTCTATTCCCCCTGCTATTTCGCCACGCGGCACCGGAGTCTGAATTGAACATTCGCAGCTTTCGCATTCATCCCCTCACATCCGTCCTGCTGACTGCCACCCTCGGCCTCGGCGCTTTCGGGTCCGCTCAGGCGGCGACTTTCTTCGTGCGCACCGACGGTGGTGACGCCAACCAGTGCACCGGCCGCGGCGACGCCGCCTATCCGGGCAGCGGCACCGCCCAGAACTGCGCCTGGAAGCACCCCTATTACGCGCTGCCCAGCGGCGCGGCTGCGCGCATTGCCGGCGGCGACACCCTGATGATCGGCTCGGGCGAGTACATGATCGGCTACGGCGCGCCCGGCGCGGCCGGCAGCTGCACCTCCGCTGATCGCACCGCCTGCAACCTGGGCCGGATCCCCAGCGGCACCACGAGCGCCAAGACCCGCATCCTTGGCAACAGCGCCGCCCCGCCGAAGCTGTGGGGCGCCGAGCACACCTGGAGCATCCTGAGCCTGGATGGCAGCTCCAACGTCGAAGTGGGGCACCTCGAAATCACCGACAAGAGCAACTGCGTGTCTGCGCACAGCGTGGCTTCGGCCGCCTGCAACCGCACCGCAGCGCCGTACGGCAACTGGGCGTCGGTCGGCCTGACCGCGAGCGACTCGGCCAATGTCTGGCTGCACGACGTCGACATCCACGGCCTGGGTCTGCAGGGCATGAATGCCGGCCGCTTAAGCAACTGGACGATGGAGCGCGTCAAGATCAACCACAACGGCTGGGCCGGTTGGGATGCCAACGTCGGCGCCAACAGCTCCAACTCCGGCGCGATTGTCATGCGCGATATAGAAATCGCCTGGAACGGTTGCGGCCAGGACTGGCAGACGGGCGAAGCCGTCAACTGCTGGGGCCAGAGGAGCGGTGGCTACGGCGACGGCTTGGGCACCATCACCACCGGTGGCCAATGGCTGATCGAGGACGCGTTCGTCCACCACAACACCTCCGACGGCCTCGACCTGCTGTACATGGACGGCGCCGCAGGCACCACGGTGACCATCCGCCGCGCCTATGCGATTGCCAACGGTGGCAACCAGATCAAGACCCGCGGCAACACCACGATCGAGAACTCGGTGATGGTCGGCAGCTGCGCGTACTTTGCTGGCAAGTTCTACATGCAGGCCGGCGACCAGTGCCGCGCTTCGGGCAATGCCCTGTCGCTGTCGGTGGGGTCCAACAACACGGTCAACATCCGCCACAACACGATCACCGGCCAAGGTGACGGTTTGATCATGACCACCGAAGGCGACGCGTCGTCGACGATCACGATCCAGAACAATGCCCTGCTCGGCATGCCGGATTATCTGGCTGTGGTCGCGGGGAACACCAGCGAGTTGGCGGTCGCCCACTTCGCCTACAACAGCGCGGCAACGGTGACGTTCGCAGGCAACCTGGTGTGGAACGTCAAGAACAATGCCTGCCCGAGCGGCAGCATCTGCGGCCAGAACCCGAACCTGACCAACATGACCCTGGCCAACTTCGACGCCATGCCGCTGGCCGGCAGCCCCGTGGTCGACAAGGTCGCGATGCTCACCGGCATGGGCACCGACTTTTTGATGCAGCCGCGTCCGTCGGGTACGGCGTCGGACATCGGTGCGCTGGAACTGCAGGCCGGTGGCACGGCGCCGCCGCCGGCGCCCTCCCCCACCTGCGCCCGCGCCGCGCCCGCGGTCACTCTGACCGGCCCGACCGGCGCCGTCGCCGCCGGCACGATGGTCAGCTACACCGTCAGCCTGACCAACAGGGACACGGGTGACTGCAGCAACACTAGCTTCAGCCTGGCCCGGACCGTCCCCGCCAACTGGACCGGCACGCTCAGCGCGACCAGCGTGACCTTGGCCCCGGGTGCCAGCGCCAATGCGACGTTCAACGTGACCTCGGCCAGCGGCTCAACCGCCGGTGCGTACGGCATCGGTACCGGCGTCAGCAGCACTGTCGGTAGCGTGCACACTGCCAGTGCGGGGGGTACTTACACAGTCAAGGATGTCGTCGCGGTTCCCGCCCCGGGTTTGACCGAGACGGTGGGTACCGACAAGCCCAGCTACATCCGTGGACAGACCGTTTACATGAGCGCCAAGGTGCTCAAGAACGGTAGCCCCGTCAGCGGCGCGACGGTCAAGTTCACCGCTACCAAGCCCGATGGCGTCACCACGATCGTGATGAGCACCACCAGCGGCGCGGACGGGTTTGCACGCAGGTCGTTTGTCTCCGGCACCGGTGGTAGCTCGATAGGTACCTACCAGTTGAAGGCGGTCGCCAGCATGGACGGCACCAGTGTCACCGCCACCACCAGCTTCAAGGTAAGCAAGTTTTAAGTTGTTGGTCCGATGGTGAGCGCCGTTGCCGCCCGGGGGGCGCGGTGGATTGCGTGAGGCATCTGCAGTAAGCAGTACCGGAGTCGGGCGAGGAAACTCGTCCGACTCTTTTCATTGGCGCTGTGCCGATGCCCGCGACGGCAGAGCACTCCAACCAGCCAGCCGGTCCGGTCCGGTCGTGGCCACGATGCAGAACACCATCGGGGAGTGCCGGTGATTTGCCTCGCAGATTGCGGAGTCTTTTCGTAGCATGCGTAGCATCAGCTGCTCGTCCCTAAGGACCGAAAATGACCTTGTTCACCTGCACGAAATGCGGCGGCACTGAGTACAGCCGCAACGAAATGCGAGCGGAAGGCGGGCTTCTGTCGGCTGCTTTTGATATCTCCACCAACCGCTTCACAGCGGTGAGTTGTGAGAACTGCGGGTTCACTGAGCTCTACCGTACGAACGCCGGCACCGGGTCGAAGATTTTCGATTTTCTCGTCTCGTAGGCCTACCCATCCATTCAAGTCGGCCCGCCTTTTGGCTTGGCTTGATTTAGGCGTTTACAGACACCGGGGCAGGCGAAGCAGGTCATCTGCATTCGCACGGCTCTTGCCTATCAGCGCCGAATCTCGATAGCGGCCGCAGGCAGCAGACGGTCAAGCACCGTAAGCCGCGCCGAATCCGCCGGGGGCGCGCCGCGCGCATCCAGCACCTCCACCCCGGTGATGCCGCTGTAGGTGTGACAGCCGTCGACCCCCAAAGTCCAACTGATGTCGAGCCGTCCCAATGGGCGCTCGTGATAGTGCGTCGGGCTCAACTCCAGCACTTCATTGAATACCACGGCCGCGCCATACCTGGGTGCGCAGTCCTGCGCCGGCCGGATCAGCCGGCCCTCGCGCTCGAACAACCGGCCCGCAGGGCGCGCGCGTCGCGCATCGCTGACGATCGGATTGGCCGGGTGCGGGCGGAACGGTCCGGTCAGGCTGTCAGCCACAAACAGGAACAACTCATCCCAGGTGCTGCTGCCGGCGCTCTCGGCGACATTGGCAAACAGATACCAATGGCCATCGTGGTGATGAAGCGTCGGGTCGACGCAATTCCATCCTTTAATCAGCTCCGTGATGTGCTGCCAGCGCAGGGGGAAGGTTTCAGCCCGGAACAGGCTCACGCATCTCGCCTGGCCCGACTCCACGGTCAGGTACCACTGCCCTTGCCACAGAAACGCCTGCGGATACGACAGATGGAACGGTTGGGCCAGCGCGATGCCCAGCGGTCGCACACGCTCGTTGGGCAGCAGCTCCAGACACGCGATAACGCCCTTGGGATCCTCTGCCGTCCACTGCTCGACAAACAACAGGCGGCGTTCACCGTCGTTCACCACACATGGATCCGCCCAGGACTGGTTACCGGGCGCCGACAGAAACGCGTGCTGGCGGACGTGGGGGGTGTCGGGGTTGATCGGCTCACGGCCATGGCGCATGAGGAGGTGCCACGCCGTCTCGCTGGGCTGCGACCACCGCCGACATCGCACCGTGAATCGAAACGCGAGCGTCCTGGCGAGTGCGCTCAGGCCCGCGCCAAACCGGGTCGCGCTCGCGGTAGATGTTTCGGCCACGGTCAATTGCAAGTGGGCGGTGCGCTGCGGCGGAACGTCCAACGCCCCATGGGCATGGGCCAATTGCCGGAGCGACCGCATCAGCAGTGCCGGCATCTTGAGCAGGGCCTGGTCCCGCTGGCTGCTAGCCGATGCGCGACAGGTGGAGCCGCAACTGGTGACCAGCGACGTCGGCGGGCGGTCGAGGTGTTGCAAGCGCAGTTCAACCGGCGTGGCGTATTCCCCTCGCATCACCGGCGCGAGCAGCGCCTGCGCCGCACACCCTGCGTCCGTCAGGCTGGGGCCGAAATCCCAGCATCCCCATTGCGCGCGGTCGCCCAATGCCTCCGCCCACTGCGGCGCACCCAGCAACAAGATCAGGTCAGGACGCAACAGACCAATCCGGGCGCGCAATACCGCGGTATCCAGATCGCTTCGTATGGCGGTATCGAACGCAACGGCGTCCTGCTCATGAATCGCAGCGCGCGCCATGCCACCGGCGAGCGAGTGTCGGCGCTCATACGCGAGCAAGGCGCGCAGATCCCACGGCAAGGAAAACGTTGACGGAGCAGGCTCGCCGGAAAATGGCAATACCACCAGGTTAAGCCAAGGGTTCTGCGACACCAGCTCGAAGAACCGCAGCAACCAGACCGGTACCTGCCGCGGCGCCACCAGAACCACCCGCAACCTAATCGCGGGGCTGGGCGGAGTCGCGTACAACGAGGTGCGTGATTTCAGATGCGCCGTTGCTGACACGGCAGCATCCGCCACGACGGCTTCGCTGCTCATGATCATGGACATCGTCATCGCGGCGCTCCCGCCGCCGGGGTCGGCGAGGTCAACCAGTTCTCGATCGTGACCAGTAAGCGATCGCGATGCGCCCGGGCGTAGAACGTGTGATCGCAGTCCGGCCAGTAGTGCATCGCCACCATGCGGTCACCGGCTGCCGGTCCGAAGCTCCAGGCGAACTGGCGCGGGTGCAGGAAGCGGTCGCTGTAACCGCCGGTGTAGATCCACAGCGAGCGCACGTTGCGCGCCAGCAGCGCGGCGAACTGGCGGCGTGCTTCGCCCCGATCCGGCCACTCGCGGTAATCGGCCATGTCCGGCGCGGGGGCGCCCGAACGCGCCCGCGCGAACCACCGGCGCGCCACGCCCCGCCATTCGCGGATGGGCCGGCGCATCACGCCCGCCAAGCGCGCCAGCTGGAACCAGGGGCCGGTGAAACTGACGCCATCGAGCATTACCACGGCGCGCACGCGCGGGTCAGCCAGCGCCGCGTGCCAGCCCGCATCGGCGGCACTGCAGACGCCACCGACCACGAACTCCTTACAGCCGTAGTGGGAGGCCAACCGATCCAGCGCCGCCAAGGTCGCCTCGCGCGCGCCAACGCCGGCCAGGCGCGGGGTTTCGCCAACGCCGGGGACTTCAAATCGAAACGTGCGGATGCCGCGTGGCGCCAGGCGTCGGGCCAGCTCAACATGCAACCGGAACGGGCCCGCGCGCGGCACCAGTCCGGCACTGGGCAGTACCAACGTAGGCGCCGCGGCTGGCAGCGATGCGCCGCTCAACACGCCGACCAACCGACCTTCCGGTCCGAATTGCACGATTCGATCCATGGCTCAGCCCCTCTCCAATAGCGCCCTACCCACGTCGTCGGCCACGCACTTCAAGCGCGGGGTGACGAACAAGCCCGAATCCATCCGCGTACTGCCGTCGAACGTGGGCGCGTCGACCGGCAAATCGAACACCTGCTGCCACGCCAACTCAGGCGGCGATACAGACGGCGATCCAGACGGCGATCCAGGCGGTCGCAGCACCGCCCAATACCCGGACGAGCCGTTATCGGCGACACGCGCGCCGGCGATATCGGCGCGCAGTTGCGACGACACTGCCAGGCCCATCAGTTGCCCGTCCGGTCCCAACGCTGTCCTACTTACGGGATAACGCTCGGAGGAGCGGCGTTCGGCCGCGTCGTCGCGCTCGAGTTGCTCCAACCACGGCGCGCCATCGACGATCGGCTCCCACAAGACCACGGTTGCCGGCCGTCCGCCGCTATCGAGCCAACGCGCCACCGGCAGTGCTGCGCCGCGCCAGGCGAGAATTGCCACCCGATCGACGCCGGCTTGCGTGCGCAACGCCGCCACGGCAAGGTCGAGGTCGACGCACATCGAGGCGAAATCGGTTTGCTCGCTGTCGCCGGCCGAGTCCGCGGTGCCGAAAAAATCGAAGCGCAGCGCTGGCAAGCCCAGCGCAGCAAGCCCATTGGCTACTTCGGTCAGCAGGCGCCGACTGCGCGGTTGCTCGTGGAACAACGGCGGCACCAGCACCACGCCCAGCCGCGCGCCGGGCTGTGGGCATCGGTGCAGCGCGGCATACAAAGAACGTTTGTCGTCGCCGAGCCACTGCGGCTCCCACCCGTGGCTTCCGGTTTTAGGCGGGTGCCTGGTCAACGCGTCGCCCATGGGGCTTACCGCCTGTCGCTGCCGCAACGGTATACGACGACATCGGCGACACCACAGCGCACGCGTGCGGCCACCGGGCCGCCCCGGCAAGGACGATCCAATTTCGCGCTCGCGTCGGTGACTGCGGTATCCCTCATTGCCGTGTATCGGCGGTAGTGCGACCGAACAGGCGCTTGACGTTGCCGATCAGGCGGGTGCTCAGCCCGGACGACGCTTCGCGCCCGAACGAACAAGGCAAGTCGGCCGCAATCTGCCCCAGGTCCTGCGCCGCCAAGCGCACGAGCTTGATACGCAGGCCGGTTTCGCGCGCGACCCGCTCAGCCATCTGCACGCCCAGCATTGAGTTTCCGCCCAAGTCGAAGAAGTTGTCGCCGGGACTGGCGGGTGCACCTAGCAGCTCGGACCAGAGATCGACCAGGTAGCGCACGCGCGTATCTTCGATCGCGGAGGGCTCCGTCGCGACCGCGCGGTTGTCGCTAAATGGCTCGGCGGGCGTGGTTGCGGATGTTGCACAGCCAGCGACGAAGGCGGCCGTACCGATTAACGCCGGGCTGCCATCATCGAATCGCGTCAACGTATCAATCGACTGCATCGGATCGGCGACGACGCCCTGCAGCACCTTCAGATAGCGCTCGCGCAGCAGCAGGATGGTTTCGTCGTGGAAGATCTCGGCGTTGTAGACCAGCCCACCTGACAAACCGCCGTGGTCCTCGATAAACCACATGCCAAGGTCCTCGGTAGCGCCGGGTTGAAACACCTCAACGCGCTCGTGCTGGAGCGGGCCCCATTGGGTGAGGCGCTGGCGGATGTCCTGGAACGAGAACAGCGATTGATAGAGCATCGCGCCGCCGCCATTGCTGCGCAGGCTCAACTCGCGCGCGAGATCCTCCAGGCGAATATCAGGACAGGCGAAACTGTCGAGCACCACCGCCTTGACCGCGCGCACCGCATCGGCAAACGGTTGCGCCGGATCGATCTGCACGCACAACGGCAGCAGATTGGTGAAGTAGCCCATCAGGTCTTCGACCTGCGCCGAATTGCGCCCGCGCACCGGCGTGCTGACAATCAGGTCGCCCTCGCCGGTCACCCGGCTCATCAATGCGTAGTACGCGGTCAGCAGCGTGACGAACAAAGTCGCGTCCATGCGCAGGCCCGTTTCGCGCAACGCGACGGTGAGGTCCTTGGGAATCGCCACGACTTGCGAACTGCCATGCCCGGACATGCCCGGGCGACGCGGCTTGTCGGTCGGCAACGCGCGCGCGCGGTTTAGGCGCTCGCCGCCGTGCCCGCCCAGGCGGTCGCGCCAGAACGCGAGCTGGCGCGCGTACTCCGGCCCGTGCACCCACTCGCGGTGCCACGCGGAATAGTCGCCGTAGGTCACCGGCAACTCCGGCAACACCGGCGCGCGATCCCCGACGTGCGCGGCGTAGATCTCCGACAGCTGCGCGTACACCAGATCGAACGACCAGCCGTCCCAGATGATGTGGTGTGGCATGAAGAACAACACGTGCATGTCCGTGTCGAGCTTGTACAGCCGCGCGACGAACAACGGCGCCTGGCTCAGGTCGGTGAACGGTACTTCCACCAGCGCGCGCAGGCGCTGGGCGAGCTCGGCCTCGCGCGTGCTCGCCGGCAACTGCGTCAGGTCGATCGCCTGCAGCAAGCCGGTATCGATGTCGTCGTGGATGATCTGCACCGGCTCGTCGTCCTCCATGCCGATGGTCGTACGCAACACGGTCTGGCGTTGCGCCAGGTCGCGGACCGCGCGATCAAGCAACACCACGTCCAATGGCCCGCTCAGACGGTGCGCCGACGGCGTGTTGTAAGACAGCTGACCGGGGTTGAACTGGTCGAGCAGATGCAGCCGCTCCTGCATCAACGAAAGCGGCGCGCGGCGCTGGTCGGCGCGGCGCACGATCTTCGATGCCGGGGCCGCGATTGCCGCGTCACTGCTCAGCAGTTCGGCCAGCCGCGCCACGGTCGGGGCATCGAACAAGGCGCGCATCGACAACGCCACGCCTAGTTCGCGATTCAGTCGCGAGGTCAGCTGCGCCGCAAGCAACGAATGGCCACCGAGGGCGAAAAAATCGTCGTCTACGCCAATGCCCGGCAACGCAAGCACGTCTTCCATCACCGCCGCGACCGCACGTTCCAGTTCGGTGCGTGGCGCGATGCGTTCGGCGGTGCGTTGGCTGTCGACACCCGGCGTTGGCAAGGCCTTGCGATCGACCTTGCCGTTGGGCGAAAGCGGAATCGCGGACAGCCGCACCATGTGTTGCGGGACCATGTACGCCGGCAGCGCCGCGCGCAGGTGCTCGCGCAGCGCTTCCTCATCGGGATCGCGTCCGGAGTGCGCCACGACGTAACCCACCAGTCGCACGTCGCCGGGGCGGTCCTCGCGCGCGATCACGACGCAGCGGGCGACATCCGGATGACTGGCGAGGTTGGCTTCGATCTCGCCCAGTTCGATGCGGTAGCCACGCACCTTGACCTGGAAGTCGAGCCGCCCCAGATGCTCTAGCGTGCCGTCGTTGCGCCAGCGCCCGCGGTCGCCGGTGCGATACATGCGCGCACCTGGGATGTCCGAAAAAGGATCGGCAACGAAGCGTTCTGCGGTCAGCTCCGGGCGGTTGAGGTAGCCCAGCGTGACGCCGTCGCCGCCGATCCAGATCTCACCGGGAACGCCGATCGGACACAGCTCGCCGCGTTCGTCGAGTACCCACACCAAGGTGTTCGCCATCGGCGTGCCTATCGACACGCCCTGCTCCGGCGCGCGCAGGTGGGCGCAGGTCGACCACACCGTGGTTTCGGTCGGCCCGTACATGTTCCACAGCTCGCCACAGCGATCGCGCAACGTGGTGGCGAGATCCTGCGGCAGGCCTTCGCCGCCGGCGAGCGCCTTGAAGCCCGCACCGCCGCTCCGGTCGCCCCGCCAACCGGCATCGATCAACACGCGCCAGCCCGACGGCGTGGCCTGCATGATGGTCGCGCCGCTGGTCTCCAGCAGCCTGCGCAAGGCCAGGCCGTCGCGCGCATCGTCGCGGCTGGCAACCACCACGCGCGCGCCCACCGCCAGTGGCAGGAACAGTTCCGGAATCGACATGTCGAACGACATCGTGGTTACCGCGACCAAACGATCGTCGGCGTTCAACCCTGGCGCGACCTGCATGCTGCACAGCAAATTCACCAGTGCCCGGTGCGGCACCACCACGCCCTTGGGCTTGCCGGTGGAGCCGGAGGTGTAGATGACATAGGCCGGGGATTCCGCCGTGGCACTGCGCTCGTCCGCCGCGAGTGGCTCAACGCGATTCCAGGCCGACGAGTCGAGATCAGCGTCCAGCACCAAGGTTTGCGCCCGCGCGTAATCAAGGGTGCCAAGCAATGCCGCCTTGCTCACGACAGCCGCCAGCCCGGCGTCGCCGACCATGAAGTTGAGACGGTCCTTCGGGTAAGTCGGGTCCAGCGGCACGAACGCCGCGCCCGCCTTCAGGATGCCAAGCACCGCCGCGTACAAATCCGGCTCGCGCTCCAGGCACACGCCGACCAGCGCGCCGCGGGCGACGTTGCGCGCGCGCAAGGCGTGCGCGATCGCATTGGAACGACGGTCTAGGTCGGCATAGCTCAGTTCCAGCCGGGCAAACGCGATCGCGATGCGCTCGGGTGTGGTGGCGGCGTGGCCGGCGAAACGTTGCTGCACCAGCAGCCCGGCGTTGTAGTCGCTGGGCGGCGGCTGCAGCGCGCGCGCCGCCTGGCGTTCCTGCGCGGACAGCCAATCCAGTTGATCCCAGGCGCGGTCCGGCTCGGCGATTGCTGCACGCAGCAGTGTGTCGAGCGCGCCCATCCAGCGCCGAATCGTGGCCGCGTCGTAGAGATCGCGGTTGTACTGGCACTCCAGCCGCAAACCACCGTTCACCGGCACCGCATTGACGAACAATTCGAAATTCTCAAAGCTGCGCGCGTTGGCGCAGAACTCGATCTCCAGCCCCGGGAATCGCACCGCATCGTTCAGCGGTTGGTCGAGATTGAACAGCACGTTGACCAACGGCAACCGACTGGGGTCGCGCGGGATCGCCAGCTTCTGCAGCAGCGTGCCGAACGTGTATTGCTGATGCTCGAACGCGTCGAGCAGGTTCGCACTGGTGGCGTCCAGCACGGCCGCAAATCCGGTGCCCGCATCGACATCCAGCCGCACCGGCAGGATGTTGACGCAGTGGCCCACGAGCATTTCGTGTCCGCCGACCGACTGGCCGGCCGCTGCGATGCCGACCACCACATCCGATTGCCCCGACAGCCGCCGCATCAGCGTGGTGAACCCGGTGAACAGGCTCGCAAACAGACTAGCGCCGCGGCGCGCGCCGAGTTTGCGCAAGCCTGCCACCAGCTGCGCATCGAGCATCACGTCCTCGCGCGCCGCAGTGAACGTGCGCCAGCGCGGACGCGCGCGGTCGACCGGCAGATCGAGACTCGGAATCGACTGGGAAAAACGCGACAACCAGTACTGCTCGTCTTCTTGGAACTGCGGCGTTTGGGCCACTGTCGCTTGCGACCAGGCGTACTCGCTGAAGGACACCGGCGCCTGATCCTCGTCGGGCTGGTCCTCGCCGGGCTGACCGACGTGGCGTGCGTAGGCGGAAGCAAGATCTCGCACGAGCACGCCGAACGACCAGCCGTCGCAGACGATGTGATGGGCGGTCAGGAGCAGCAGGTGTTCGTCCTGCGCGAGCGCCAGCAGCTCCGCCCGAAGCAGCGGACCGCGCTCGAGATCGAACGGGGTTTCGACCACGGATTTCAGCCGCGCGCGCACCGCGCTATCGCGAGCGTCGGTGTCGAGGCTGGAAAAATCATGCCGGATGGTGTCGAGCACGAAGTCCTCGGCGATGCACAGTTCATCGCCGCTCGGGCTGATCGTCGCGCGCAGCGATTCGTGGCGCTCGCCGAGCTCGCACACGGCAGCGCGCAGCGCGATCTCGTCCAGCGGGCCGTGCAGGTGTAGCGACACCGACTCGTTGTACGCGAGCGAGCCCTCGCTGCCGAGCTTGTCGGCCAGCCACACCTCGCGCTGCGGTTCGGTCACCGGCACCACGCGTGCGAGCATGGCCTGCGCGAACGGGTTGTAGTCGACGGCCGCCAAGTGTGGCGTGCTGCAGGATGCGTCGTTGGACGTAGTCATGCGCTCACCTTCATGTACTTGTCGGGGGTATCAGGGTTGGCAACAAACCACGCCGGCGTGCCATCCGGCTCACGGCCAAGACGCGCACCGGGCACGGGCGGCTTGCTCGCGTCGAACACCAGCCGCGGCGCATCGCGCCGGCGTGGGATGAACTCGGCCTCCTGCAACTCCAGCACCGATTCTTTGAACGCTTTGACGATGGCGGCGATGTCCGCCGCCGAATGCGCGGTGGTGAAGAAGCACGGGAAATTGTCGAGCGCATGGATGCCACGGCTGCGCAGCATCGCGAACAGCAGGTCCTGCAGCGGGTGGTCCTCGGTGAAAATCGTCTTCCACACCGAAGCGAAATGCTTGATCGCGATCGGCGCGCCAACCTGCTCGAAAAACGCGTTGAGCTCGTCGGCCATGGCGGTGGTGGCGGCATTGAGGCGTTGCTGCAGCTGCGGCCCGGCGGACTTGATGTGTTCGAGCACGGCCTTGGCCGCGGCCAGCGCCAGGGGATGGCGCACAAAGGTGCCGGCAAAATAGGTCACGCCGACGGTCGGGATCGACTCATCGCCAAACTGCCAGTGACCGCCATCGAGCGCGTCCATGTACTCGCGCTTGCCAGCGATCACGCCGATCGGGAATCCGCCACCGACGACCTTGCCGTACGACGCCAGGTCGGCATCGATACCGAGCACGGCCTGCGCGCCGCGCGGGTGCGAGCGAAACCCCGTGACCACTTCGTCGAAGATCAACAACGCCCCGGCATCGCGCGTGATCGTGCGCAGTTCCTGCAGGAATTCGCGCGGCTGGAAGTCCGGCCGGCGGCTCTGTACCGGTTCCACCAGCACCGCGGCGATCTCGTGTGCGCGCTCGCGGATGATCGCCAGGGTTTCCGGCGTGCCGTAGTCGAGCACCAGCACGTTCTCGGCAGTGTTGCGCAGGATCCCGGGCGCGGCGGGCACCGAGCGCAGCTTCTTGGTCCCGCGCACGATCACCTCGTCGAAGATGCCGTGATACGAGCCTGTGAAAATGACGAGCGTGCTGCGACCGGTGATCGTACGCGCAACGCGGATCGTGCCCATCACCGCTTCGGAGCCGGTGTTGCATAAGCCGGCGCGGTCGAAACCGGTGAGCTCGCACACCAGCTTCGCCACGTCGCCGGCGAGCGGATGCTGCGGTCCGATCTCGTAGCCAAGTTCGAGCTGCTGCTTGACCGCGTCGAGCACAAAATCAGGCTGCCAACCGAACAGGTTCATGCCGAAGCCGTTGAGCACGTCGATGTACTCGTTGCCATCGAGGTCCCACACCCGCGAACCCTTGGAACGGCCGACCACGATCTGGTAGGTGATCTCCTTGAGCAGCGGGCGGAAACCGTTGACCACGCGCGGATCGGCCAGGTGCGGGCGGTGCTGCTGGGTGTAGTCCTTGGAGGCCTGCGTGCGCGCGATATAGCGGCGCATGAATGCGTCCAGGCGCGCGCGCTGGCGGCCGGTGAGCTCGGTCTGGGTGTTGTGGATACGCGCTATCGCACCAAAAGCTTTCGCGACGTCGTATTTGGTGTGGGCGATTGCGGCTTCTTCGTCGGGCGCGGATTCGGGCGAGCTGGTCGGCGCGGTCGCGGCCGGCGATTGCGTCGGCACTGCCGGGGAAACCGGCGCCTGGGCCGTTGCGATCGCTGCGCCTGGCGTCGGGGTCGCTACGGTTGCGACAACCGGCATGGCGACGTGGGCTGGGTTGCCCGCGAGCAACGCCAGCTGCTGGGTCATCAATTGCATCTGCTGCGCGATCACCGCGCGCATCCAGTCGCCGTCGCCGCCCGTGGAACCTGCCAATGCGCGCATCGAAGCTGGGGGCAACGACATCGCTATCGTCGGTTGGGCCACCATCACCGGCGCTGCTGCTGGGCACGGCGATGTTTCGGGAACCAGTGCCGCTTCGGGCGGCAACTGCCCATCGAGCAGCGCCGCCAGCCGATCCAGACTCGAGCCCTCGCCCATCAACTGGCGGAAGCTGATCTTGGTCGCAAAGGTCTTCTGCAACTGCAGCGCGACCTGGGTCAGCATCAGGCTGTCCAGGCCGATCTCCATGAAGTTCATGTCCGCATCGGCATCGGCCAGATCGAACCCCGAGACGTCTTCAAAGATGTCGCGCAGTTGGGCGGTGAGCCGCCGCTTGCGGTCGGTCGTCGTCGGCGGCGCGTCGACTGGGATCGGCATGGGGGGCTGCATCAGTTGCGACATGGCGGGTTCCTGATGGGCGGCCGTGACGGGAACAGCGGATAGGTTCTGGGGCGCATCGGCCGCACTCGCGTCTTGCAATGCAGCAGCGGCTTCTATCCAGTAACGCTTTCGCTCGAACGGATAGGTCGGCAGCCGCAGCCGTTGGCGTACCGCACGGCGATCCAGCACGGCCGGCTCGATCGCGACGCCGCGACACCACAGCTGGCCCACGGCCAGCCGGAACGCCGCCACTTCGCCTGCAGGGGTGTCAGCCAGGCTCGCCACGGCGGCGATCTGCTGCTTCTGCGTGCCCGGGTGCTGACGCGACAGCGCGCTGAGGGTGGCGCGCGGGCCCACTTCCAGCAGCACGCGCCCGGGCACGTCGAGCAGCCGCCCGAGCGCCGTGGCAAAACGCACGGGCTCGCGCAGATGGCGCGACCAATATCCGGGCGTGGTGGCGGTCGCGGCGTCGAGCCAGTCGCCAGTCGCGGTCGACACCACCGGCAGCTGCGGCGCCGACAACGTCAGCGCCGCGACTTCGGCATGAAACGGCGCGACCACCGGATCCATCATGGCCGAGTGGAACGCATGCGAGGTTCGCAGCGCGCGGCAGGCGATGCCTTCGCTGTCCAGTTCGGCCTGCAGCCGCGCGATCGCGTCGAGTGGACCGGCGACCACGCACGCGCAAGGCGCGTTCTCGGCGGCCAAGGCCAACCCGGTCGGCAGCCGCGCCAGCAGCGCATCGAGTGGCAGCCGCACCGACAACATCCCTCCGGCCGGTTGCGCCTGCATCAACGCGCCGCGGCGCGCGACCAGCCGCAACGCATCGGGCAAGGCGAACACCCCGGCCAGGGTCGCGGCGACGAACTCGCCGACGCTGTGGCCGATCATCGCCGCCGGGACCAAGCCGTGGCTCATCCACAGACGCGCCAGTGCGTACTCGATGGTGAAGGTCGCCGGTTGCATGATCGCGGTCGCCATCAGCGCTTCGGGATCGTCACCGAACAGGCGCTCGCGCAGATCGAAGCCGAGCTCGTTGCGCAAGGACTCCGCGCATTCGTCCACGGCCGCGCGGAATGCCGGCTCGGCGTCGTACAGACCGCGACCCATGCCGGCGTACGTCGCGCCCTGGCCGGGAAACATGAACACCACATCGGACTGCCGCGCCGGGCGGCTGCGGGTCGCAGCGGCGGCGGTTTCGGCGTGACGCAGCGCGGCGATTGCGCTGCCGACATCGTCCGCAACCAGCGCTATGCGATGGGCGAACGCCTTGCGCCCGACTGCGAGCGTCCAGGCGACATCGGCGAGGTTCGCCTCCGATTGCGCATCGAGATGATCGCCCAGGCGCACGCAGGCATGGCCCAGCGCCGCGGGCGTGCGCGCCGACAGCAGCAGCAACTGCGGGCCTTGCGCCGGTTCCGAATCCGGCAGCTGTGGTGCTTCCTCGAGCACGACGTGCGCGTTGGTACCGCCGACGCCGAAGGAACTGACCCCGGCCCGCCGCGGCGTGCCATCGGCATGCCAGTCGCTCAACGCGGCATTGACCACGAACGGCGAGCCGGCGAAATCGATTGTCGGATTCGGCGATTGGAAGTGCGCGGTCGGCGGGATGCAGCGCTGCGTCAGCGCCAACGCGGTCTTGATCACGCCGGCCGCACCGGCAGCAATGACCAGATGACCGACGTTGCTCTTGACCGAACCGACCCGGCAGAAACCGGTATCCATCGTGCTGCGCCGGAACGCCTTGGTCAGGCCTTCAATCTCGATCGGATCGCCCAGCGGCGTGGCCGTGCCGTGGGTCTCGACGTAACTGATGCTGCGTGGATCGACGTCGGCATTGGCCAGCGCCATTGCGATCACCGCCGCCTGCCCGTCGCTGCTCGGTGCGGTGAAGCTGGCCTTGTGGCCGCCGTCGTTGTTGACCGCGCCCCCGCGGATCAACGCGTAGATCGGGTTGCCGTCGGCGCGTGCGTCCGACAGGCGTTTGAGCAGTACCACCGCGGCGCCATCGCTGAACACCGTGCCCTGCGCCCGCGCGTCGAAGCTGCGGGTGTGGCCGTCTGGCGACAGCATCGTACCTTCCTGATACAGGTAGCCGCTGCGCGGCGGGCACGTCACCGACGCGCCGCCGGCGAGCGCCATGTCACATTCGCCCGCGCGCAGGCTGTGGATCGCCTGGCAGATCGCCACCAGCGAGGTCGAGCACGCGGTCTGCACGTTCACCGCAGGGCCAGTCAGGTTGAGCTTGTGCGCGATGCGGGTGGCGATGAAGTCCTTCTCGTTGCCAATCAGCACATGCAGCGCGCCGAGCTTGTCCACCAGATCCGGATGCGCGGCGACATGGCGTTGCATGTAGGTCGCGGTGTACATGCCGGCGAACACCCCGACCGGACCGTTGCCGGCGCTGTCGGGCGCGTGGCCGCCGCGCTCCAGGCATTCCCAGCACAGCTCCAAAAAGATCCGCTGCTGCGGATCCATCAATTCGGCTTCCTTCGGACTGATGCCGAAGAACGCCGCGTCGAACTGGTCGACACCGTCGATCACGCCGCGCGCCGGCACGTACGCCGGGTTATTGCGTTCGGCCAGACTCAGCGAGGGATCCAGGTCGTGCGGCTGGAACACCGTGATCGAATCGCGGCCTTCGCACAGGTTCTGCCAGAACACTTCGACATCGGCCGCACCGGGGAAGCGCCCGGCCATGCCGATCAGGGCAATGGGTTCAGCCGCGAGGTCGCCGCGCTGGGACGGCCCCCGCGCGATGCGCGCCTTGTCGATCGTCGGGCCACTTGCACAGGCGGTTATCGCTAACGCCAGTGACGCCGGTGTTGGGTGCTGGAAAAGTGTCGTGACCGCCATCAGCCCGACTGCCGGCTGCGCGGCAAGCTTCTCGATCAGGCGCACGGCCAGCAACGAATTGCCGCCGAGCTCGAAGAAATTGTCGTGGCGGCCGACGCGGTCGATGTCGAGCATCGCAGCGAAGCCCTCGCACAACGCGTGTTCGACATCCCCCACGGGCGGCTCGTAGGCGCTAGCCAGTTCCGGGCGGCTGCGGTCGGGACCCGGCAACGCCTTGCGATCGAGCTTGCCGTTGGCCGTCAGCGGCCACGCCGGCAGGCACAGGTAGCGCGCCGGCACCATGTATTCGGGCAGCAACGCGGCCAGATACGCGCGCAGCACCGGCGCGCTCGGCGCGGGATCGTCGCTGACGTAATACGCCAGCAGTTGCTTGCTGCCGGTGCGGTCGGCGCGCGCCACCACCGCGCAGGATCGAACCTCCGGATGCTGGTGCAACGCCGATTCGATCTCCGCCAACTCGATCCGGAACCCGCGAATCTTGACCTGGCTGTCGCGGCGCCCGACAAACTCAAGCTGACCGTCAGCGACGAAACGCACGTCGTCGCCGGTGCGGTACAGGCGCTCGCCGGCACGGAAGGGGTCGGCAACGAAGCGTTCGGCGGTCAGATCGTCGCGACCGACGTAACCGCGCGCCACCCCGCCGCCACCGATGTAAAGCTCGCCCATCACGCCGCTCGGGACCAAGCCGCGCGCGGCGTTGAGCACGTACACGCGCGTGTCGGCGATCGACTTGCCGATCGGCACCGCGGAGAGGTCGGCCGGCAGTTCCAGCGGGATCGGATAGGTCGTGGTGATCACGCTGCCTTCGGTCGGGCCGTACGCGTTCACCACCCGCAACGCCGGCAACGCGGCGCGCAGCCGGCGCACGTGGTCGACCGACATCGCTTCGCCACCGGACAGCAGCTCGCGCAGCCCGCTGAGGTGCAGCGGGTTCTCATCGACGATGGCATTGAGCAGCGCCGCCGTCAGCAAAGTGACATTGGGTTGATGCGTACGGATAGAGGCTGCCAAGCCAGCACCGGTGGGCACCAGTTCGGGGTGAACCACGACGCAACCGCCGTTGAGCAGCGGCGCCCACAACTCCAGCGTCGACGCGTCGAAACCCAGCGGCGCAACCTGCAGGTAGCGCGTGTCCGGCCCGAAATCGGCGTAGTCGACGCCACAGACCAATCGCACGATGCCGCGGTGCGGGATCTCCACGCCCTTGGGCTCACCGGTCGAACCGGAGGTGTACATCACGTACGCGATCGCTTCGCCTGATATGGGCTCCACAACTACGTACGGCGGATCGACGGATGCGTCGCTCAGCGATACCTCGATGCGCTGCAAGGCTTGAGGCAGGCAAGCCGCTGCCTCGCCCGCATCGACCAGCGCCGCCCGCGCGCGCGCGTTGTCGAGCATGAACGCCACACGCTCGCGGGGATGGGTTGGGTCGACCGGCAGATACGCGGCGCCGGCCTTGAGGATGCCGAGCACGGCGACGACGGTCGCGGCCGAGCGCGCCATTGATACCGCCACCACCGCGCCGGCTCGCACCCCGGCCTCGAACAAGCGGGCGGCCACAGTGTCGGCGCGACGGTCGAGCTCGGCATAACTCAGCGAGCGGGCGCCATCGATTATCGCAATCGCATCCGGCGCGCGAGCGCAGATCACGGCGAACTGCGCATCTACCGTCCTGGCCAAGCCCGCAACCGCCGGGGTCGCGCCCCATTGGCGCAGTTGCCGCTCACGATCGGCCGGCTCGAGGACGTCGATCCCATGGATCGGCTCGTCAGCGATCAACGCCTCCAGCGCGCGATGCAAACACTGGGCGACCAATCCGATGGCATCGGCAGTCAGCGGGGCGCGGAACGCGACATCGAGGCAAATCTGCATCGCCTCGGCGCAATTGGATGTGGTAACCCGCCAGATGGAGTTGCTCGGCGCCATGCAATCCAGCACCTCCCCCTCGTCGAGAACGGCCCACGCGACCGGCGATACGCACGTGGTGCTTTCCGCCAGCGCTTCAGCCAATCGCAGCTGCCAATCGCGGTACGCACCCTGGGCGGGAACGACGATGGTCGATTGATAGATCCCATGCGCGCCGATCCGCGTAGCGCTCACCCGGTCGGCGCCGGTGAGGCGCGACTCCACCAGCACCAGCGCCGCCAGCAGCAATGCCGGCACGGCGGTGGGATCGCGTTGCAACGTTGCCCACGCCTCGCTGGGAACGGCATCGAGCGCAAAGCTCTGTCGTTGTCGCTGGCTACCAGCCGTGTCGGCACGGCATGGCACGACGTCCAGAAGAGCGACGGCTTCGGCATTTGCAGTGATTGGCGTCGCATCCGGCTTCATGAATTTGCCCGCGAGCAAGGACCGGCTCCCCACATGCTGCCCGCGAGCGTCGCGGCACCCGACGGCAAAAAAACCTCAATCGACGACTGCATCCGCCTCCTTCCGCGCCCGCGCTTCCCCGTTATGGCAGTGAAGGAAAACGCCCATGGCGACAAGAGGCGGCCAAAGCGGTGGTATGCCCCATCAGCGGACTGGCGTTACGATGCCCCCGTCTGAGAGGCGTGCGATGGAACCGGATTTTTCGCTGCTCTACTCCGAGCTCAAGCTTCCTCCGGACTGCAGTCTGGAAGAGTTCAAGTGCGCCTATCGACGACGCATCGCAGAATTGCATCCGGACAAAACCGGCGGCCCTCCCTCGCCCGAGGCCCAGGCCGCACTGCCGGCGCTGATCTCGACCTACGACGCGGTCAATCGCTTCCATCGGCGCCACGGACGCATGCCCGGCGCATCCCCGCGATCGTCTGCGGGGGACGGCCATCGCCCTGCCCATCATCCCGTGTCGCGCTCAAGCACGCCCGTCCAGGCACCGACGGATGATGACGCGGGGCGCACCGCTCGACCGACCTGGCAGCTCATCATTCTTTTCATTGCCCTGTTGGTGCTGCTGGCGTCGTGGGATTGGTTGACGCTCATCGCATAGCCCATCGCACGCGGGAAAGCGCAAGGTTCCGCGCTGTGGCAGCTCAACGCGCGCCCCGGCGGAACAGCACCACCTCCACCGTCTGCAGCAGGATCATCAGGTCGAACACCAGTCCCTGGTTCTTGACGTAGAACAGATCGAACGTCAGCTTTTCCTCTGCGTCGCGCACCGATGCGCCGTAGGGATACCGCAACTGTGCCCAGCCGGTGAGTCCGGGTTTTACGCAGTGGCGGACGTTGTAGTACCGAACCTCGCGATTGAGCATGTCGACGAAATGCGGTCGCTCGGGGCGCGGCCCGACAAAGCTCATGTCGCCGCGCAAGACATTGAACAACTGCGGCAACTCGTCCAACCGGGTCAACCGGATGAAGCGGCCCACGCGCGTGCTGCGGTCATCGTCCCGGCTGGCCCACCGTGCCACGCCGTCCACCTCGGCATCGGCGCGCATGCTGCGGAATTTGATCAGTTCAAAAAGCCGCCCGTTTTCGCCCACCCTGGTCTGGCGATAGAGCAGCGGCCCGCCTGACTCGAAGAAAATGCATGCCGCCACGGCCACCATGAAAGGCCACGCCATCAGCAACAGTGCGCTGGCCGCTATCAGGTCGAATAGGCGCTTGGTCAGGCGCCGGGGCATCGAATGATCGAAGCCACCCGAGAGCGCCAGCCACGACGGATCGGCCACGTTGAGCTTGACCATGCCGGCTTCGCGTTCGAAGAACGTCGACAGGTCGCAGATGGTGATTCCGCGCTGCGCGCAGCTCAGCATTTCGTCCATTGGCAACCCACCGCGGCGTTCGTCCGGCGCTACCACGACTTCGTCAACGCGAAGCCATTGCGTCAGGTCAGGCAAGCCGAAATCGCTGTGCACCTGCAGCGCTTCTGGAACTAGCACAAGTTGATCGGCCACCGGAATGAAGCCGACTAGTACGAACGATTGCCGATCGGCATTCCGGCGCAGACTGGTGTTGATGAGGTCGGCGTTCTTGCCCGCGCCATACACGAGCACGCGGCGCCGGAAGGTGGCGCCACTGAGGACGCGCTGGGAGATGGAACGCAGCGCCAAGATGCCGACGAAGCTCAACATCAGCGACAGCGCCAACACACTGCGGCCGATGTAGGCCTGCGGCACCAGGTAATACAGAACAAGCAAACCGATCCCGCCGAACGCGAAGGACAACAACAGACGTAGGACGAAGTCGACCCGGTTGTGGCGCACATGGACCTGATACAACCCGAAGGCCGCCATCGCCACGGTGATGAAGAGCGCGATCACCGCCATGCGCGCGGGGGCCGTGGTGGTGAACACTTCGTAGCCGGACGGATCGTTCATGAACCGCAGCGAAGCCGCGACCATAGCTGCCAAGATGACGAGCAGTACCTCCGTCATCCACAGCACCCGGATGGCGCGAATTTTTCGACTCGCTATCGCTGCCTTCATACGGATGCTCCCCTCGGGCCACCGCTCAGGCGACGCCGCTCGCTACGCAAGTTCACTTCGGAAAAGCTGTGTCCTCTGCAGCTAACGCGGGCGGCCGGTTGCTCCGGCCGACGGCGATGCCGGCGGGAAAGTTAGCGCCGGTCTCCGGTGCCTCGCACCCCGCCCACCCGCCGCGGAGGTTCCAGACGTAGTTGCACCCATTGGCCGCCGCGCCCCGCTGAGAGGTCCGGCGACGGCAATCAGGCAGTGAACTTCTGCGTCTCGCCCCCCGCCCTGGCTGCATCGCCTCCGCCGCGGTCAGCGCGCATCACGCGCCACGGCGGGCAGCGTTCGGTTCGGTGCATCGCGGATGGCCGACGCAGCGCGCAACACCGACATCAATTCTGCTCGGCAGCCCCGGCAATGTCCTGGTGTTCAAGCTCCTGCCGTTTCTAGCGACACATGCTGCCCCAATGCATGCGGGCAACCATAGGCAAGGTGAAGGTGGGATGCACCACAGCAGCGTTGGCCACGTACGCAGCACGCTAAGGCACATCGCCTTCGAGACCGGGCAGCTCCCCGGCTTGCGGGTACTGGCCAAGCCGATCTACCGACGCCTGTTCCAACGGCCCTATCAACCCGAGGCGCATTACTACGGCGTCTACGACAGCTACGCGCTGGCGTTGCGCGATGCACCAGCGACCTTGCCGACCACCTACGACGTAGAAGGGTCCGGCCGGATGTATCGCAATCAGCTCGATCAGATCCGGGTCAGCGACTACCCGGTCGTGCATTGGCTTTCGCGCCTGCTCGCGACCGGCGAGCGTCGCGTGTTCGATCTGGGCGGGCATATCGGCCTGAGCTACTACGGCTTCCGCCGCTACCTCGACTACCCATCGGACATGGCGTGGCTCGTGCACGATGTGGCTGCGGTAGCGTCGGCCGGGCGCGATTGGGCGGTCGCCCACGACCCGAACCGCCAGCTCGCGTTCACCGACGCACGCGACGACGCCGATGGCGCCGACGTGCTGTTTACCAGTGGCGCCCTGCAGTACCTGGAGTACACGCTCCCGGAGCTTCTACTGGGGCTGAAGCGGCCGCCGACCCACGTACTCATCAACATGGTTCCGATGCACCCAAGTCGTGACTATTTCACCTTACAGAACATCGGTTTCGCCATCTGCCCGTATCACGTCGCGGCGCTCCCGACGTTCATCGCAAGCATGGAAGCGCTCGGCTACGTCATCGTCGACCGCTGGGAGACGTTCGAGCGCCACCTCGAGGTGCCATTCGCTCCCGGCTGCGACGTCGATCGCTACTACGGCTTTTATTTCCGGCGCGATGCGCCGGCAACGTCCGCGACCTGGGGATCGCTGCATTCAGCCACCGTCGGACCTCGCGACCCCGCTACCGCTACCGCTACCGCCTAGAAGCCTGCGCCCAGCAGATCACCCATGATTACCAAACGAGTCAACGAAATCGACCTGCTGCGGTTTGTCGCGGCGTTGTCCGTGGTTCTATTCCACTATGCGTTCCGCGGCTACGCGGCCGACGACCGCTCCGTCATGCCGTATCCGCTGCTGGCACCGATTGCCAAGTACGGCTACCTGGGTGTCGAACTGTTCTTCCTAATCAGCGGGTTCGTGATCCTAATGACGGCCTCGCGCGGCAGCCTCAAGAGCTTTGCCGTCTCTCGGGTGGTTCGCCTGTACCCCGCCTTCTGGACCTGCTGCACTCTCACGTTCCTGATCACCTTACTGCTGGGCGGCGATCGGTTCTCTGCCACCGTCGGTCAATACCTCGTCAACCTGACGATGCTCAATGGTTTCGTCGGAGTGCCCTCGATCGACGGCGTCTACTGGTCGCTGTTTATCGAATTGCAATTCTATGGGCTTGTGGCGGCCCTGCTGATCCTGGGCCGTATCCACCAAGCCGAGCGCTTTCTGACCTTGTGGCTGCTGGCGACAGCCGCGCTTGAGGCATACCCGGTTGGCCCGCTCCGCTTCGTGCTGCTGACTGACTACGCGGTCTACTTCATCGCTGGGTCGGTGGCGTTTCTGATCTGGGACCGCGGCATGTCGATGCTGCGGTGCGGCTTGATAGGGGCGTGTCTACTGCTGGCGCTGCACCAAAGCCTGGACGGCCTGGCGGCGTTTGAGCAGCACTTTTCCACCGCCCTGAATCCATTCGTCGTGGCTGCCATCATCTGCACATTTTTTGCAGCGATGCTGTTGGTGGCGACACGGCGTATGGGCGTGTTCAACCGCAGACGCTGGTTGACCGCCGGTGCGCTGACGTATCCGTTGTACCTGATCCACCAGAACGTCGGCTTCATGATCTTCAACAAGGCCTACCCAGCCATCAATCACCACATCCTGTTCTGGGGAACCGTGCTGCTGATGCTTACCATTGCCTACGCGGTGCACGTTCTGGTGGAGCGCCGATATTCACCCAAGCTCAAACTTCTAGCAGAGCAGGTTTGGGACGTTGCGCTTGGGGCGATTTCCCGGTTCCCCAATTACAGCCGGGGCGAATCGGCGGCTGAAGTGCCTCCCAATCCGGCCCGCAACCCGCGCACCGAGTAGACTGGGGCAGCAGACCAATTTGGCGCACCAAGCGGGCAAGCGGGCCGCGCAAGGCTAGAAGGATTTTCAAACTTCCTTTTTGAGCGCCTATCGCAGGCTATCGAATGAATTCGGTCGGCCCGCACACGCCAGCCGGCGAGTGACCGCAATGGCCCAACGATACATTTGATCCAAGGCACAAAGCAGATTCGGATTGAATGGAAGGTCCCGGTGCAGCGTGAATGCAGCACGGCAACCCAAGGCATCACCCAACCCGCAAGACACTACTCAGCGGTGCAAAAAGTCCGCGGTGCCGCATGCGTCATAACGCTATCAAAACCACCAAATTGCTCGCGACCCACGTTGCGGGTCCCGGCTGTCACAGCTTGACGGCCATCAATTCCGGCGTGTATCGTCCTTTTTATGAACTCAGTTTGGCCGATGCCCACGTCATCGTACGACGCGCTGCAAACTCATCCAGGCTACTTTGTCTGGCCAGGCGTCGCCCCACTCCCGAACGAACCGATGATGTATCACATCGGCGCGCCGACCGTAGAGAATTTTCTCGTGGTCGCAGAAGCTTGGGGCCAGTTGGTATCCCGCGAGCTGACGCCCCATGCGCGTGTTCTGGATATCGGCTGCGGCTGCGGCCGAACTGCCCGAATGCTGTTACATCACCCTTACATCGATGCTTATGTCGGGTTTGACGTGATCAAGCCGTACGTGGAATGGAGCAAACGATTTTTATCGCCGTTAACACAGGGGCGGTTCCAATTCGCTCACCTCGATGTGCAGAGCGATCACTACAATCCGCTCGGTGCAATTCCTTCGGATGAAGTCATATTTCCCTTCCCCGATGCGAGTTTCACCCTGGCCTTTGCCGCGTCCCTGTTCACGCACCTGAAAGAACCATCAGCGCGCAACTACCTGGCCGAGGCGAGGCGTGTCCTGGCGCCCGGCGGATTGTTGATTGCCTCGGTCCACGTAGAACACGCCGCAGAGAACGACTATTCCGGCGGCGAACTTCGGGCTGAAGTCAGAGAGGAGTACTTCGTTGCTCTTGCATCCGAACTTGGGCTGGCCCTGAGAACGAACCTCGGGAGCATTTGCGGGCAAGAGACCTTTGTCTTCAAAGCAGCATGATGCGGGCCTTTGGGGGCTTCAGCCGTAACACTTGACAGACGGAATCGCGGTAGGTCGCTGCGCCCCCCCTCCCAACCCGTATTTCTCAGTGCGCTTACCCCGCACGCAACGCGCGTGCATGTCGATCCCGGCGGGCAACGCCTGAAAAATCTAGACATGTAGCCGTAGACGAATGGACGGGCCCTGGCCAGCGTTGGGCCTTGTCCCTAGCCTGCCGCGCGGTAACGTCGGCGGGAAAAACTACGAACAGCCAGCACTATGGCGCGCGGGGGAAGCCGCGACTCTCGCTTGGCGGAGCCTTTCTGTCCGAGCGCATCAAAACCGCCAAGAGCCGACCCGCGAAAGCGTATAGCCCGATGCCGTTTCAGCGGCGAGCGGCGCGATCTGAGTCTATCTGGCCAGGGCCGAAATGCTCCGGAACTCTGTCGCATGCTCCGGATGCGACGAGATCCGAACACCGAAGCGCTTGGACGGTCGCCTTATCAAGCCAGCACGCAACGTGCCAGCAGTTGAATTTTTCTTAGAAGTAAAACCGACACATTGAAACCACCTAACGCAGCAGGTTCCGTTTGAATGAATAGTATGAATTCATACCGATACCTCTCTTGGCCAGCGCCATGCGTAGACGACGATTAGCGTCGTGAGAATCATCTCGATGGCTCCAAGGAATATATCGAAGGTCCACATGCCTGCCAGGGAGACGAGCACAAGCAGGGTGTAAGCGGCGCCAAAGACGATGTTCGTCCAACGGCAGATGCTGGCACGAAGGACCAATGACAAGAAGACCATGACGCTCGGGACTGCCATGAGGATGGATGTGGTGAGCAAGATACCCTGCGTCACTTGGCCGATCGACCCGATCTTCCCTGCCATCATCTCCTGCAATGCCTCGGGCTTATAGAGCCCGAAGTAGTCACCATAGAGGTAGCAGAGGACTACGCTAGCCCATAGCGCTGAGATTTTTAGTTTTACATGGACTTCTATATCGGCCAAACCAGTCATACCAAGTTGTTCCCCATGCGGTTGTTGAAGGCCAATGTGCCTACCGGTGAACTAATTCTAACCGTGAAGCGGCTTTGGTAGGCTCGAAGTAATTTTCAAACCTCACCTATTGATCTCCAGAACCAAATCCTTGGCGGACTGCAACGACGGGACATTCATGCCAGCCCGCTCTGCATCCGATATGACCGACTCATCGATTTTGTATAGTTCGGTTGGCGCGCCCGGAGTTGGCTGATAGTACTGAGTGCCGAACCATTGCGGAACTCCCTTAGCCATCAAAATGCGATCCCATGCCGCGGCAGATAGCCAGCGAGCTTGCTTGTGGACTGGGTCAAGCGTGGCGGAGATCTGCGCAAGACTAAATGCGAGGCGGATCTCATCGATCTTCTCGCCATGCTGAAAGACCATAGCCGCGTGGTAATAGTCGTTTGCAGTGCGCAGCTTGCCGTTCTCTAAGAGTCTGAGCACCTCTGTACGGTGCGCCCGGTCCTGAGCGGCAACGACAGTCCAATCAATTGGGCTTTTCTGTCGGGCCTGCTGATCTTCGCTAAAGATAGCGCTTAGCCGGGGGTCGTCTAATGGTGAACCTGCGTAGGCACTAGTGCACATGCTCAACAGAAGGGCGACTGCCGAAACGATGCGATCCACAGAACCTCCAATGATGTCTAAGCCTGTAATTAAGCCGAACCGCGAAGCGGTTACGGCTTGAATGAATTGTTAGCCGTTTACCGCATGAGCGCTCAGGCACCTGCTCGGCGGCACGGAGATATTCAAAGTCTTGGCGCCTCCAGCAGCGGTGTACTCGTACCGGAAGTCAACCGTATAACCCTGTTTTGGCATCTGCGCCATGGCGCCACACACTTGGGCGACGGCGCTTGCCTCTAGAGCAGCACGGTTACTAGGATCAAACGGTGCGCCCGGGGCAATGGTGTAAGTGTTACGCACGGTATTCCCCACTACTTCCCCTTTGGTAAGCGTTATCCCTGAGCCTAGAGCTTTGGGAAGCGGTGCATTTATGGCAGCGACTGCGTCACTTGTGCGTCCGCCGATGAGTCTAGCTGATTGGAAGCGACCTTCTGCGTGATCTTCCATCCGACAAGTAGAACCACTACGACACCAACGATTTTCAGGAGCTTTCCCACAGATATCCCCTATTACAACGAAGCCGCTGGTTGATGTCGAGGCGCGCCGGAGGCTGTTGAACGGCTACGCCTGAATAAGCCTAACCCCAACGTGCCAGTCGGTGAGGGATCGAAATGGAATAACGACACATTTGAGCGAAGCAACGAAGGGGGGTTCGGCTTGAATGAGTTGTTAGGCCGCGGTTCGCATGGCTGAGGCGGCGTTCAGCTTGAGGTGGCTTCGATCGGCTCCTCTGCCTCGGTCGGGTAGGTGAGCAGGTAGAGCAGCACCAGGATACCCGCCACCGGGACCAAGCTGATGAGCTGCCACCAAGGGCTGAGGCCGGCGTCGCGCAGGCGCCGAGTGCATGCCGCGATCCATGGCAGCAACACCAGCAATGCGGCGATTTGTAGGGGCAGTGGACCGACAACCTCGGCCAGCAGCTTGGCGAAGGCCAGTAACATAGCCACAGCGAGAGTGAACCACCAGAAATCCGCGCGTGACGTGCTGCCGCTGAATTCCAAGCTCCGTAACGCGCCTTCGCGTATTCCGTCGAGGGCTGGCTGGCGGGGTATCGGGTTGCCAACCAACAAACTCTCTGCCGGCACCTCAAAGACGGCGGCTAGGGATCGCAAGGATTCGCTCGAGACCTTGGCGCCTGACTCCAGACGCTGGATGGTCCGCAGGTTCAAGCCACTCAGCTTCGACAGTTGCTCCTGCGACCATTGGCGCGCGGTGCGCAACTCCCGAATTCGGGCGCTATTAATTTGCATGGCTGTTCCTCCGGACTAGGTGGTTGGGGCTTCCCTCAATCATCTGTTGAACAGCTGCCTTCCGTGACGACATAGCCCCGACATGGACAGGACATGCTCCCGACTACCAACTGTCGGGACCGACCTACGGCTCCAGTTGGATCTCCAGGCTACCGCGAAGCGGTTTCGGCTTGAATGAATTGTTAGCGCGCAGCCGGGAGGCCATAACGCTTGGCCTCCTCCGAAGCAGCACGGATTTGAGCCAATAGTTCACGCTCGCGCACAAGTGTAGTGACTCTTTGCCGCGCCTTGCCGTCAGCCGTTCGAACGTTCTTCAAGGCCCAGCTCACCTCCACAGCTATAGACCGTGATGGTCAGCGGCATAGTCTCTGGCGGAAGGGGATGTGAGGTGACGACTGCACTCCGCCCCACAAACTTAGAAATCTCCAGCTGATATGCCCTGTGAGCAAAGCCGGAGCGAGAGGATCCTCCCTGCACCAAGCAATCCCATGCTCTCTCGGAACTCGAGCCGATAGAACGCAACTGGGCCGTCGTGGCCGACCCAGACACCAGAAAAATCAGCGAGGGTCGCCGGTGGCGGCTTAATGCTAGTTGCCGGAGAAGACGCAGCAACTAAAGCGAGCAGAACCGACGGCACCAAATCTGGGACGCGGCGCACCGCCAATGACATTGGTAGGTTTACGAAATAGCCACATGAGCGCGCTAACGCTTGAATCAAGCCGACTTGCGTAGTGGAGGCAATAACATGGCAAGCTTTTACCGCCATGTTATTGCCGTAACGAAGCAAGTTCAGCTTGAATGAATTGTTAGGGCGCGCCTATTTGCCTGCGGTCTTGACCGGTACCGCGTCCAATGGAGATTCAAAGGCAATGAACAGGACGCACGGCCGCGAACTTACGCAGGAACCCACATGCGGCTTTTTTGCTGGGCCATATGCGTATGTTCCGGGTTTTAGCACGGTTTTTTTCTGCCCGTCGTAGGTCACGTGCAGCTCACCCTCCACAAGGACCATACGCTCCGCGGATGTGTGCCAATGAAGCGGGAGAGTGGATTTGGCAGGTACTTTCAAAAACACGTCAACGTTATCTTTGGCCGGGTCGCCATGAAGCACGGCAATTGCACATCCTTTGGGGAGGAACGGCGGGCAGGAACCCCATTTAAGCTTTGGATCGCCGGCAATCCATGTCAGTGCCTTGTCATGCGCGGGCTCGTGGGCGAGCGTGAATGATCCAGCCAAGCCCAACACCGACAACAACGCCCACTGCAATGGGCGGCCATAAAGAGTTTGGATACGCATAGATCTATCTCCTCTTTGGTTGACGTCGCGGTGCAGCCGGATAGCTGCCTAACGCCTGAATTAAGCCGAACCGCGAAGCGGTTTCGGCTTGAATGAATTGTTAGAGCTCACTTGCGTAACGCATCAATCGCCGCTTTCAAATCCATGC
>JAYSZI010000082.1:0-6112 GCA_043738095.1 Lysobacter sp. | reverse complement strand
ATAGAACGCATGCACGCAGGCGTACATCGATGTTTCTGCGAAGCCGATTGTTACGGGACCCGACAGAACGACCTTGCCCGACCCCGCGGGCAGATCATGACTGAGGTAGGTTTGAAGTACGGGAAGTCTCAAGCGGACTACATCAGAGCAGATTTCTTCGACGATCTCTCCGCGACGGTCGACCGCGGGAAGATTCGTTGCTAGCAATCTTGAGAGGCCGGCAGGGGTCATGACCGTCATGGCTTTTCAGGTCCAACGTCTGAGTTGAGCTGCGTCGTCTGTGGCGTAGTCGAAGCCGAAGCTGATGGTAGCGTGATCTTGCGTCAGACTTGCCCGAAAGCGACAGCGCAGCGCTCTTCGGCCTAACTACTTGCCTCGCCCCCTTAGTTGCAATGAAGCCCGCGGACCCAACTTTCGCCCGCTATCTGCCATCGGCGGCGTTGCTAGCTGCCCCGCAACCCGGTGCACAGTTTTCCAGCGCGCTCGAGGCCGCGCGTGCTGCCCCGATGTTCGCATCGAACACCTGCCTTGCATGCGCATTCCCATTGGCCATCGCGGAGAGCATCAGGCCTCGACTGAGCCCGTACATGCCGTGCTCGGCGATCGGCTTGAGGCTGTTGTGCCAGTTGTACTTCATGAAGTTGAAATTCAAGCGTTCGCCATCCTGCATACGGACGGCGAGCCACGGCTTGCGGATCGCGTTCAAGATCTCGCCGGTTTCCCAAGCCAGCACGCGAACATTGGTCTTGCCCTCTGCAGCGAAGAACGCACGCGGCGAGGAGTTGAACGCGTAGGCCGACAGCCCATCAAAGCGGTAGGACATGTTCAGCGCGATGGCTCCGCCGAGGGAATGACCGGTCACTGTGAGCCGGGCGTCGGGATGCGCCTGGCGTAGCTTTGCGATGTGGTCGTACGCCTCGCTGTGCTGCCATGGTTCGATTAATGCCGCGTTCGTCTTCCAATCCTTGAGGCTGGTGAAATTGGTCCCCCGAAAGGCCACCACCATCTCCAGCGGACCTGGGGCATCGCGCTTGTACTCATCGAGGCCGAGACCGCTGGTACTTTCGTATCGCGCGACGCGCGTCCACCCGGGGATGGTGTATTGCCCACCGTCGTCGTAAGCGTTATTGGCCATCAGCGCGTACAGGTAAGTGCGCTCAGCCGCTGCAAGTTGCTGCGTGCTGAGCAACTTCCTCATCCAGTCCTCGTCGCGGCTGAGATAGCCGTAACGGTCATCCACCTCGTGATCTGCAGCAGGTGTCGGTAGTGGCTGCTTGCTCGCCAGGCCCGAATGCGCGCAGCCGGCGAGGGCGAAGATGGCAAAGACACCAACGGCAGTGAGTCCTTTCATATAGCGCTCCAGGTTGGATAATCGCGTAGGAAACTCAGACCTACAACGTCGCGACAGGAAATCGGCGGCCATGCCCGTAGCTGATTTAATCCTACGAAGCATGGAGCGCAGACTAGACAGCCTGCGGGCCCCCAGTCCTCGGCAGGCGCATCGTAAACGCCGTGGTTTGCTCGGACGAACTGGCGGTCACTTCTCCACCGTGCGCTCTGGCGATCTCGCGAACGATGAACAGTCCTAGCCCTAGGCTGGTGTCCTCGCCGATGGCTGCGCGGCTCGCGCCCCGATTCAGGGGCTCGAACATGGCCTTCAGGGCACCAGGAGAAAGCGTGGGGCCTTCGTTGCGAACCACGAGTTCGACCTGTTGCGCGTTGCCGACCAATGTGACCACAACGTTGGCCCCGGCGGCGCCGTATTTAGCGGCGTTAATCACCAAGTTGCTAAGCGCTTCACGGACCCTTGAAATGTCGAACGGCCCCTGGGTCAAGCCGTCCGCCTCGAACGTGATGATTGCGCCGGGCAGGGCCGCACGAAGCAAGTCGATCTCTTCGTTCAAGGCCGCCGTCAGGTCACCCTGGGTTCGCGCGATGCGGATGCCCATTCCCAGGGAGGTTCTGCTGTAGTCCAGCAGGTCGTCCAGCAGCTTGCTCATCCGCTTGCCGCTGCGGATGAGGCGATCCGTCTGCGCGGAAAACGGCGTGTCCCGGGTCATATGCGCCAGGATTTCGGACGTCGCGACTATGACGCCCAAGGGCCCGCGCAGCTCGTGTCCGAGGACGCCAAGGAACACCTGACGCCAAGATTCCGCCTCGGCAGAAAAATCAGCGACCGACTCGGCGATAGCCTGATCCACGGCCTCGTTGAAGCGGATCATGTCGTCGATCGCGTCATGGTCGAGGGTTTTTTCGGCTGCCCAGAGGCGAAGCACGGCCGCTCGCATTGCCCGGTACTCGGAGACCATCTGATCGATATTGAAACCGTCTTTCGCCCTCAATCGCCCATGCGACCGCGCAGCAGATTTTTGATCATCGACACCGCGGCCTCGCCCTTCAGATTTGGCCTGCTGTTGGGCGGCGTCCTGCGACGTGCGCAAATCGAGCACCATCGCGGCCAGGATGTCCGGGATATGGTCGCGCAACGCGGTGGAATCCATATGTACCCCCGGTGGCGCCTGCGTGGCAGCAAAGGCCTCGGCACCGTCGACGATCGCGGCGGCATTGTTCTCGATGAAATCGGCAAGTCGCATGGCGGTATCCAGTAGGGCACGTTGATTGGCGGCAGAACTCACCGCCGGGTCGCAGAAATGGTGACTAGTTTCCCCGCTATTGACTGAGCCTACCCCTGATGGGGCGGCCGGCCTAGACTCAACCTATGCCTACCTATATCTGCCTTTTGCGCGCCGTGAACGTCGGTGGCACCGGCAAGCTGCCAATGGCGGACCTGCGCGCGCTGTGTGAGGCTGCGGGGTTCGTCGACGTGCGGACCTATATCGCCAGCGGCAATCTGGTACTGCGCAGTGCATCTACGGCAAGGCAAGTGCAGTCCAAATTGGAAGCGGCATTGGAGCGGTATGCCGGCAAGCCGGTCGGCGTGCTAGTGCGCACGCCTGCCGAGATAGCCGCCGTGCTGGCCGCCAATCCGTTCCCAGACGCCGCCCTCAATCGCACCATGGCGATCTTCCTCGACCGCGCGCCGCCGCTGGATGCACTGCAATCGATCAGCGGCCTGGCTGGCGAGGAGCTTGTGCTGGGCACGCGCGAGATCTACGTGCATTACGGCGATGGCATGGCCGGCTCGAAGTTGAAGATCCCGGCGGCAAAGACAGGCACCGCCCGCAACTTCAACACCGTCGCCAAGCTCGCCGAAATGGCCGGTAAGTAGGCGTCCCTCGAACTGTCAATGAAGCAATGTGGCGAGCACTCAAGTGTTCACCCGCTGGGAGCGATGGCGAGCTCTGCTCAGCGCTTGCGCTTGGTCTATCCCAAATGATGCTGCGCTGACGCATGCAGGCCCGGAAGGCGCCGCACATGGAGGTACAGCGTCCCACAAGAGGCGACTTCCTTTGGTCCATTTTTCGACTGAGCCGGGGATGGCGAGTCGTAAAATCGCGACGCGCGTGTGCACCCTTGAGTTAGCTCCTGGGGAGGGAGCTTTCTTTGGCTACGTTCTTTAGATCTACAAAAACAGTCACCTGCTGGCAGTCGGACGCGGCGGTTCTTCAGTGGTGGGAAAGGGTCTCCAGCGATGTTTGGGAGATTGGTGGTCGCACCCAAACAAAAAGCCCGTCAAGAATCGACGGGCTTTTTGTTGATCAAGCGTTCCTCAATAACTACATCCCGAGCAGCACCCGATTCATCCGCTGCACAAACGCGGCCGGATCCGGCAACGGCGCGCCGGCGGCGATCTCGGCCTGTTCCAGCAGCAAGGTCGCCAGGTCCTTTGCCTTGGCGTCGTCGGCTTCCGCCTCGACGCGCTTGAGCAAAGCGTGCTGCGGATTGATCTCCAGCGTCGGCTTGCTGTCGGGCAGCTCCTGGCCGGATTCGCGCAACAAACGGGCGAAGTGCGGGGCCATGTCGAAGTCGGCCAGCGCCAGGCACGACGGCGAGTCGGTGAGGCGCGCGGATACCCGCACGTCACCGACGCGGTCGCCGAGCAGGGTCTTGAGCCTCTCGAGCAGCGGCGCGGCGGCCTGGGTCGCCTCGTCCTGCTTGAGCTTGTCGGCTTCGTCCAACGGCAGCTCGCCCTTGGCGACGTTCTGCAGCTTCTTGCCGTCGACTTCGCGCAACGAGCCGAGCATCCACTCGTCGATGCGGTCAAACATCAGCAGGACTTCAATCCCCTTGGCCTTGAACGCCTCTAGCTGCGGGCTGCCGAACGCGGCAGCAAAGCTGTCGGCGGTGATGTACCAGATCGTGTCCTGGCCCTCGCCCATGCGCGCGACGTAATCGTCCAACGACACCGTCTGCGCAGCGCCGTCGGCGGGTGCTGATGCCGTGCCGGTCGAGGCAAAGCGCAGCAGCTTGGCGATGCGTTCGCGGTTGCTGGCGTCCTCGCCGATGCCTTCTTTCAGCGTGTTGCCGAACGCCTTGTAGAACGTCGCGAACTTCTCGGGCTCGTCGCGCGCGAGCTTCTCGATCAGGTCGAGCACGCGCTTGACGCAGGTGGTCTTGATCCGGTCGAGCTGACGGTTCTGCTGCAGCAGCTCGCGGCTCACGTTGAGCGGCAAGTCGTCGGCGTCGATCACGCCGCGGACGAAGCGCAGGTAGTTCGGCAGCAGCTCTTCGGCGGCGTCCATCACGAACACGCGCTTGATGTAGAGCTTGAGCCCCTTGCGCTCGTCGCGGCCGCCCATCATCAGGTCGAACGGCGGCTGCGCCGGCAGATACAGCAGCGTGGTGAAGCTCTGATTGCCTTCGACGCGGTTGTGGGTCCACGCCATCGCATCATTGAAATCGTGGCCCAGCGACTTGTAGAAGCCCTGGTAATCCTCATCGGAGATGTCGGTCTTGGATTTGGTCCACAGCGCGGACGCGGCGTTGACGGAGTCCCACGCATCCGGCGCAGCGACCGCTGCGTCGTCGTCGGTTGTCGTGTCATCCGGTGTGACGGTCGCGGCTTTTGGCATGCGGATCGGGAACGCGACATGCTCGGAGTAGCGGTGGATCAGCGAGCGCAACTTCCAGTCCGCGAGAAACTCCTCCTCATCGGGCTTGAGGTGCAGCACCACCGTGGTGCCACGCTCGGCGAGCTCGACGGCTTCGAGCGTGTATTCGCCGCGGCCGTCGCTTTCCCACTTCACGCCTTCAGCGGCGGCTGCGCCGGCGTGGCGGGTAAGCACGCTGACGCGGTCGGCGACGACGAACGCCGAATAGAAGCCCACGCCGAACTGCCCGATCAGGCGCGCGTCGGCCTTCTGTGCGTCGCCCATCGCCGCGAGGAAACGGCGCGTGCCGGAGCTGGCGATCGTGCCGATGTTGGCCACGACTTCATCGCGATGCATGCCGATGCCGTTATCGCGCACGGTCACGGTGCGGGCGTCCTTGTCATAGCTGACGTCGATGTGCAGATCGCTGTTCCCGGCCATCAGGTCGGGCTGGCCGATCGCCTCGAAGCGCAGCTTGTCGCAGGCGTCGGAGGCGTTGGAGATCAGCTCGCGCATGAAAATCTCTTTGTTGGAGTACAGCGCGTGGGTCACGAGGTGCAGCAGTTGGGCTACTTCAGCTTGGAAGGACAGGGTTTGCTTGGTCATGGTGTCAATTTTGTGGTTTTAAAGGGTAAATTCGGCACACTTTTTCATCAGAAAAGCAGCCTCTAAGTTTAGCGCGGCTTTGCTGCGCACTGGTCGCAATACCGACTGATTGGATATGGGGTCAGTTGCTGAAATTTCAATTCTTAACTCGTAGATGAGCTCAAAAAATGATAAAAACGGTTCAAAAATGGACAAAAGGACATTTTTAGGGGCTAAATATGACTCTAGCCGGTGTATTTGTTGCCTAAGATGCTATTAAAAACATAGTAAATTAAGTTTATTTTGACGTTAAAATAAGCTGATTCGTCTGATCAAAACGTGTGAAGTCTTGGTCAAAGCTCACGAGTCGCGCGCCTGAGCTTCGCGCTAGGGCGGCCAAATAAGCATCTGTCCATAGTCGCGTTGGCAAAGGCTGCTTCGTTGAACGTGCGACGACCAAACCCTGCAAAACTAAGTCACATTGCTTCGGTTCAGAAATTAAATCTACGCCTGCAACAGCGCGAAACTGCTGGTAC
>JAYSZI010000081.1:0-1500 GCA_043738095.1 Lysobacter sp. | reverse complement strand
AGGCGGAGGCGATGCCAGTGGCTTCGGTCCTTGCCAGGCTTGCCTGGTTTGTGTGGTTGAACGGTCAGTAGGTCATGGTGGCCGCCTTTGCGCGGAGGTTCACGGCTTGGATCAGGTTGTGGGTGATCGCATACAGGATCGCCACGATCCGGCACTTGGGTTGGCCGCGGACGGGCATCTGCCACAGGCCGCGATTGCGACACAGGGCGTTGACCCACTCGGCGGTCTGCGGCCTGAGCTTGTAAATGATTTTGGCGGCGGCGGTGCCCATGCGCTGGCGCCAGGCGGCGACGGTCGGCGAATCCCCCTTCTTCTTCGCGTGCGGGTCGGTGCCAGCGGCGACCTGCTTGGCGACATCCTTGAGCGGAGCATACACCATGCAGGCATGCTGCTCCTCGGCGTCGGTAATCGCCTCTTTCGTGGCGAAGCCGCCATCGACGAGCGCCTCGTCGGGACTCTTCCCGCATCGCTCTTGCAGTTGATCCAGCATCGGCGCGAGCTGTTCGCTGTCGCTGCCGGAGTTGGTCACGTCGACGCCCACGATCAGGCCGCTCTCGGTATCGGTCGAGAACTGAGTATTGTAACCGGGGCCGTAGCCGCCGTTGGGGAACTTGATGTTGCGGGCCTCGGGATCGGTGGTGGAAGCGCGGGCCTCTTTCGCCGGCTCGCACGAAACCTTCGCCCGCTGCTCGCGCTGCGCTTGCAACTCGTTGCAGTTCGCGAGCGCCGCTTCGATGCGTTGCATGCGTTCCCGGGCCGCTCGCTCGCGTGCCGCCTGCTGACGGCGATTCAATTCAGCCGGGTTCTCGTCCGCCAAGCGCTTCAGAGTCTCCACTTGTTCCTTCGCTTCGGCGTGGCAGCGCTCGAGCGTGGCCTTGCGGCGGAACGAGGCTTTGCCGGCGCTGGCTCGCACGCGCATGCCGTCCTGAGCTACGCGTTTCAGCTTGACCAGGCCTTCCGCCATCAGCCCCGCCAGCAGTTGCGTGAGCAGCGCGTCCCACTTCTCGCCGCCTTGCGAGCGGAAGTCCGACAGCGTGTGATGATTGACCGTCACGCCGCCGCACAACCACTCATAAGCCAGGTCGCGCTCGCAGAGCCGGGCGATCTCGCGGGCGCTCCCCTCCGCTTGCATCGTCGCGAAAACCCAGAGCGCCAGCCACAGCCGCGGGTCGCCCGTGTTGCGGCCCACGTTCCCTTCCACCGCTTTGATCTCGCTCAGCCAGGGCGTCAGGTCCAACTGTTCCACCGCCGCCCACACCACGCGGGCCGGATGGTCTGCCGGCAGGAGTTGATCCAGGGAAGCCGTCCGGAACTCGACCTGGTTCCGCTGCGGCACCCGCAACCGCGGCCTGCCGACCACCGCCTGAGCCTCCCCCACGGGCTTCTCCGCCGGCATCTCGCTCGCATCGAACAAAAACTCAGCCATGCTTGCTCACCCAAAAGCTCGAACCATGCTCGACCATCGACATTCCCACCAAGCTAGCGCCCGACGATCATGAT
>JAYSZI010000080.1:0-14832 GCA_043738095.1 Lysobacter sp. | reverse complement strand
GACCAGCCGCGCGGTGCCGTGGCTTCGTCCGTCGGAATTGCCGGGGCTCCAGCGCTTGCCCTTGCCGAGCGTGACCGTGACCGGCGAATCGTCGATGTAGCTCGACAATGCATACCGCGAGGGCTGCGCCAATGCCAGCAGGTACACGAACGGCTTGAGCAGGGAACCGACCGGCCGCTGCGCCTCGACCGCGCGGTTGAAGCCGTGGCCGGAGAAATCGCGACCGCCGACCACCGCCAGCACCTCGCCGTTGTGCACGTCGGTGACCACCAGGCCCGACTCCAGTGCCGGCCGGCGCTTGCCGGCGAGGCTCTTGAGCGTGCGACTGACCGCGCCCTCGGCATACGCCTGGGCGGCCGGCGACATGCCGCTCATCACGCTCAGCCCGGCGCCGGACAACGCATCGGCCGGAAAGTCGCGCGCCAACTGGCGGCGGACGAGGTCGACATAGGCGGGGAAGCGGTTCGCGGCGACGCTGCCCGGGGTCTTGGTGATACCCAGAGGCGCCTTCAGCGCGCGCTGGTATTCGGCGTCGTCGATCAGGCCGGTTTCGTGCATCTCGCCGAGCGCGAAGTTGCGGCGCCCGGTCGCACGCTCCGGATTGCGGCGCGGGTCGTAGTGCGACGGGCCGCGGACGATGCCGACCAGCAGCGCGATCTGCTCGGTGTTGAGGTCGCTCAGGTCGCGGCCGAACCAGAACTCGGCGCCCGCGGCCACGCCGTGGATCGCCTGCGCGCCGCGCTGGCCGAGGTAGACCTGGTTGAAATACGCCTCGAGGATCGTGCGCTTGTCGTAACGCGCCTCCATCAGCATCGCGTAAAGGATTTCCTTGCCCTTGCGGGTGTACGTCTGCTCACGGCCGATGCCGAGCAAGCCGCTGCGCGCGAGCTGCTGGGTCAGCGTGCTCGCGCCCTGCCGGGCGGCGCCCGAACGCAAGTTGACCCACGCCGCGCGGACCATGCCACTGACATCGATGCCGTTGTGGTGGGCGAAGTCCCGATCTTCGACCGCCTGCAGCCCGGTGACGAGCAACTCCGGGACCTCCTCGATCCGCACGAGCCGGCGCTCTTCCTGCTTCTGACCGTACAGCGTGGCGATGCGCGCAGGATCCAGCAGCGCGGTCTTGAGCGCCGCCTTGCGGCCGGTCTCGCGCAGGCTGGCGACGCGTCCGCCCGACAACACCACTTCCACCCTCCGGCCCGGAACGGCACCGTTGATGTCGTTGAAGCCGCGGCTGGAGATCAACCAGCGCCCGCCATTGCGCGAATAACTGCCCGGCCGACTGCCGTCGCCGGCGCGGTAGGCCGCGGCATCGAGCTCGGTCTTGAGCGTGTTCGCGTCCAGGGTCAGGCCCGGAGTCAAGGCCAGCGGCCGCGCGTACACGCGTGTCGGGATCTGCCACCGCAATTGCCCAAAGCGCTGACCGACCTCGTGGTTGAGGTACAGCGTGTACGGGATCAGGAACCCCAGACCCAGGCCGATCGCCGCGAGGGTCCAGGTGACCAGCCGGCGCCGCCAACGCGGCGACGGGTCGTGGTCGGAGGGATCGGTGTCGTCGTCGTAATCGATTTGGGCCACGGGATGAGACAATGACAGGGCTGCGCCCAAAGTGGATGCGAGTCTATCGCAGCCGGCTCGGGCGCCCCCACGGGGACGCTTCGCGGAGTTCTGATGCAGTTCAGAACGGCAGTCCTTCCCGGTACCTGGAGTTTTATGAGCAAGACGACGGCGTGGGCGTGACCGTGGCTGTGGGCGACCTGCGGTTCTTGCTCGACCGCGCGGCGGGTCTTTTCCGACGCGGCATGACCAGCCTGCGCACGCGCGGGTGGCGCGCGTCGTGGCAGCGGGTGCTGAAACAATTGCGTCCGGTCCCCGCCTCGCAGCGGCCGGCGCTGTATTTGCCCGCGGCCGCGCCGTTCACGCCGTTCGCGGTGCCCGCCGCCGATGCCCCGCGCGCGAGCCTCGTGATCCCGGTGTTCAACCAGTTTGCGCACACGATGGCTTGCCTGCGCGCCATCGCGGCGCACCCACCCCAGGCCGCGATCGAACTGATCGTTATCGACGACGGCTCCAGCGACGATACCCAGGCGTGCCTGCAGCAAGTGACCGGCTTGCGCTACCACCGACGTGCGCACAACGGCGGATTCATTGCCGCCTGCAACGATGGTGCGGCACTCGCGCGCGGCAAGGTCGTGGTGTTCCTCAACAACGACACGCTGCCCCAGCCGGGCTGGCTCGACACGTTATTGGGTACGTTCGATTCGAATCCGGGCACCGGCCTGGTCGGCGCGCAACTGGTCTATCCCGACGGGCGCCTGCAAGAGGCCGGCGGCATCGTGTTCGCCGACGGCAACGCCAGCAACTACGGCCGCTTCGAGTCGCCGGACCACCCACGCTATTCGTTCGTGCGCGAAGCCGATTACTGCTCAGGTGCCGCGATCGCGCTACCGCGCGCTGTGTTCGAGCAGCTCGGCGGGTTCGACAGCCGCTATGCCCCGGCCTACTTCGAGGACACCGATCTTGCGTTTGCGGTTCGCGCCAGCGGCCTCAAGGTGCTGTACCAGCCTGCCGCGCGCGTAGTCCATCTGGAAGGGGTCACCGCCGGTACTCAGCTCGACCATGGCGTCAAGGCGTACCAAGTGCGAAACCGCGAGGTCTTCGCCAGCAAGTGGGCAAGCGTGCTGGCGCAATACTCATCCAATTCGACGGCGACGGACGCGCTGGGCGTCGGTCAGAAAACCGTGCTGATCATCGACACCACCACGCCACGGCCCGATCGCGACTCGGCCTCGCTGCGGCTGGTGAACGTGATGCGCGTGCTGCGCGAAGAAGGCGCGCACGTGGTGTTCTTGCCGGCCGACGGTGGCCACGATGGTGCCTACACCCGAGCATTGCAGCAACTCGGTGTCGAGGTCTGGTATCCGCCCTTCGTGCGACACGTGCCGGCCTGGCTGCGCGCTCAGGGGTCGCGTTTTGACACGGTCGTCGCCTGCCGTCACTACGTCATGCGCGAATTGCTGCCGCTACTGCGCCAACATGCACCGCGGGCGCGGATCGTGTTCGACACCGTCGATCTGCACTACCTGCGCGAGCGCCGGGGCGCACAGGTTTCCGGCGACGCAGCGCAGACGCGCGACGCCGAGCGCACACGCGCGCTCGAACTGGACCTGATCGCCCGAGTGGACGCCACGCTCGTGGTGAGCGACGTCGAACGCGCGCTGCTCGCGCAGGATGCGCCGCAAGCGAACGTCGAGATTCTCTCCAACCTGCATCAGCTCGCGGGCACGGGCCTGCCGTTCGCGCAGCGCCACGATCTGGTGTTCGTCGGCGGGTTCCGTCATCCGCCGAATGTCGATGCAGTGCAGTGGTTTGTCACCGAGGTTTTTCCGCGGATCCGGGCGCGGTTGCCGGACGTGCGCTTCCATTGCATCGGCAGCGACGTGCCCGCCGCGATCGCGGCGCTGGCCGAACAGCCCGGCGTCGAAATTCACGGGTACGTCGCCGATCTGGCGCCGTACATGGACGGCGCCCGGATCGCGGTGGCGCCGCTGCGCTTCGGTGCCGGCGTCAAGGGCAAGATCAACCTGAGCATGGCGCACGGCCAGCCCGTGGTCGCCACCAGCTGCGCCTGCGAAGGGATGTACTTGGACGACGGTGACAACGTGCTGGTCGCCGACGAGGCCGATGCATTCGCCGACGCCGTGGTTCGCCTGTACGACGATGCCTCGCTGTGGCAACGGCTGGTCGACAACGGCCGGATCAACCTGCAGCAGCACTTCTCGCTGGATGCGGGTCGGGACGTGGTGCGGCGGGTGCTGCTGGGCGACGGCCAAGCGTTGTAATACGGCGTGCCTGGGCGGGCAGGTTGCGCTACGTGACCCGTGACGGCCGGTCCGTCAGCTGTCCCGATGCTGTGGTGTCGGGTTTCAACCCGCGTCCGAGGAATAACTAGCCGGGTCTCCGCGACGACTAGGTAAGACCTCGCCAAACGATCCGTCAGTCCGCCACTGCAGCCGCGCGCAGTCGCTCGGCGAACTCATCCAGGCCCGACACACCGGGGTCCAGCGCCCGCGCCGAAGCCAACGCCGTTTGCGCTGCCTGTAGTTCGCCCGCGCCCAAACGCTCGTCACCGACCGCGATCCAACGCTGCGCCAAGCGCCGCCGTGACTCATTGAGGGCCGCGCTCTTGCCCTCGAGCACGTAACGCGCGTCCAAGCATGCGCTGGCGCGGTTGAGGCGATTGCCACGCAACTCCTTCTCAAAGCACGCCTTGACTGCCGGCAGCAACCGCGCCGAGGCCTGAAGCACGCGTGCATCGCGTGGCGCGATCGCGCGCGCTGCGCGCAGCTTGTCGAACGCGCTGTCGCCAGGCGGCGTGAGCAGGTCGCCGCGCGCCTCGGCGGCGGCAGCTTGTTGTAGCCATTGCCGTAGCCGGCGCTGGCGTTGCACGGGGGACAGCTTGTTGCTCATCCGCGCCTGGCTCTGGCGCGCGCGGGCTAGGTGCTGCTGCGCCTCGGCGATTGCGGGTACATCGGGGCTGATGGCCTGCGCCTGGCGCAAGGCGGTAGCGGCCTCGTCGAAGCGGAAATTTGCCGCCAAGCCTTCGCTGCGCGCAGCGTAGGCGGTCGCCAGCCGCGCCAGCCCGCGCATGGCCTCGGCATCGTCGGGATCCACCGCGAGCACCGCGCGATAGCCGTCGCGCGCGCGCGGCAGACGGCCCCGTCGCAGGTCGGCATCGGCGCGTCGGCGGTGCTGCTCCTTGGCCTGGACCAGATCGGCGAGCGTCGCCGGCAGGCCAGCATGCCCCGGGTCGGCTTCACGCACGCGGCCGACGATCTGGGCGGATTGGAGCAGCCCCCCGCTTGCCAACGCCCACTGTGCTTGTTCCAGCATGTCGGCGAGCGTGTCTTCGCGGCCCTCCAGCGCCTGCGTGTGGCTGGGTACCAGCGCTAGCACGCGCTGATACAGGCGCAGCGCGCTGTCGTCGTCGTTATCCAGATTGCCCAACGTGCGCGCGGCGACGGCCTGCTCAAGCAGGCGCCCGATCCCGGCTTCGGCGGCTTCGCGCTCGCGCAGCGCCACAGTGAACGCATCCACTTGCGTTGCCGGCACCGCCAGTTCGCGCGCCAAGATCAGCGCTCGATGGGCATCGGGGTATCGCCGCTCGACGAGCGCGCGCCACCCCTGCGCCAACGCAGCCTGACCGACCCGGGCCAGCCCGGCGCGCGCATCGGTGCGATCGGGATCGAGCGCGAGCGCCGCTTCGTACAGTTCGCGCGCGCCGTGGCCGTCGCTAGCGGTCAGCTTGCCTTGCGCCAGCGCCTGCGCTGCCTCCGCGCGAAGTTGCTGGGCGCGGGTCTCGGGCCACAGTCGATCCGATAATGGCTGGCGGACCACCAGCAGCACCAGCAACGCGGTGATCGCGAGCGCGGCCCAGGGGAGCCAATAGCGGCCGACTCGGGCAGTGTCGCGCGCGTGGCTCTCGACCCGCTCGCCACCGTGCTGGCCGAAGCGCACCCTATTCCAACGATTCTGCGTGGGCTCGACGCCCAGGCGGAGTCCGCGCTGGTCGCGCGGATCGGTCTTGGCAGGGGAGTTAGGTGGCTCGCGCATTACTCACGCCAGCATAGCCGTGGGCACGGAGCGCAGCGTCAACAGCGGGCTGCCCATTTCGTCACCACCCCACGCGCGATAGCGTGGCTAGGCAGCGCGGCGTCAACTGCGGTGTGCCTGCTCCACACCAGGCAGCGCAGCGAGCCTGCCCAGTAGGCTCGACAGCTGGCCGTAATCGACCACGCGCAGCCGCAGGCGCAGCCGCACCCGCGCGCCATTGCGCTGGTGCTCGCTGTTGATGCAGGTGATGTGGGCATTGCCTTGGGCGATGGTGTTGGTCACTTCCCTAAGCAACCATTTGCGATCCAGCGCGAGCAGCTCGACATCGACCTCATAACCGCTGCCAGCGCGGCCCCATTCGACCGGCAGCACGCGTTGCGGCTGGGTCGCGGCCAGGCGCTGGAACGCGACGCAATCCGGGCGGTGCACGCTGACGCCGCGACCACGGGTCAGGTAACCGGCGATCGATTCCCCCGGCAGTGGTTGGCAGCAACGCGCTAGCTGCACCAGCAGATTGCCCACCCCTTCGACGGTGAAGTCAGCCCACTTGCTCGGCGCGCGCGGCGGCGCGCTAGTGACCGCGTGCGTGGTGGCGGGCGGCGCCGAGGCGGCGCGTTCATGCTCGAGCAGCACGCGGCCGATCTGATGCGGGCCGACGTCTCCAAGGGCGACCTGCACCTGCAGATCTTCATCGCTCGCGGCGTGGAATTTTTCGCGCGCCGCAGCGAGGTCGGCACCGAGCAAACCCAGCCGGCGCAGCTCCTTGTCGAGCATCTCGCGTCCGGCCTGCACGTTGCGCGCGCGGTCCAGGCGGTGGAACCAGTTGCGCACCTTCTCGCGCGAGCGGCTGCTGGCGAGGAAGCCATTGGCCGCGATCAGCCAGTCGCGGCGTGGCTCGCCGGTTTTGGCGGTCATGATCTCGACGCGGTCGCCACTGTGCAGCTTGTGGTCGAGCGGCACGATGCGGCCGTCGACCTTCGCACCGCGGCAGCGATGGCCGACCTCGGTGTGCACGCGGTACGCGAAGTCTAGCGGGGTCGCCCCGGCGGGCAGGTCGATCACCTCGCCCTTGGGCGTCAGCACATAGACGCGGTCCTCAAGCAGTTCCGTGTCGAACTCGCCGGCCAAAGTGTCTTCGCCGTCGCGCGCACCATCGCCGGAGGTCTCCAGCAACTTGCGCATCCAGGCGATCTTGCGATCGAACGCGGCCGACGCCTGCCCCGAGCTCGCCGACGGGCCGCCACCGCCCTCCTTGTAGCGCCAGTGCGCGGCGACGCCGAGTTCGGATTGCCGATGCATGTCCTGCGTACGGATCTGCACTTCCAGGGTCTTGCCTTCGGGCCCGATCACCGCGGTGTGCAGCGAGCGGTAGTCGTTGCGCTTGGGTCGCGCGATGTAGTCGTCGAATTCGCTCGGCACCGGCGTCCAGGTCGCGTGCACGACGCCGAGCGCGGTGTAGCACTGGCCGACGTCATCGACCAGCACCCGCACCGCGCGCAAGTCATAAAGTTCTCCGATCGGCACATCCTTGCGCTGCATCTTTTTCCAGATGCTGAAAATGTGCTTCGGCCGGCCGGCGACGTCGGCGTTGACGCCCTGCGCCGCCAACGCTTCGCGCAGCGTGCGCTTGACCTGCTCGATGTAGCGCTCGCGATCGCCGCGCTTCTCGTCGAGCAGGCGCGCGATCTTCTGGTAGGTCGCCGGTTCCAGGTAGCGGAACGCGAGGTCTTCGAGTTCCCATTTCAGTTGCCAGATGCCCAGACGGTTGGCGAGCGGCGCGTGGATGTCGCGCGTCAGCGCAGCCAAAGCGCGGCGCGGCTCGTCGCTCAGCAGCTCAGCGTGGCGCATGCGCCCCAATTGCCGCGCCAGCAGGATCGGCACCACCCGCAGGTCGCGCACGATCGCGAGCAGCAGCCGGCGTAGACCCTCGCTGCCGGTGCGGCCACCGTGTTCGGCATGCAGCGCCCAGACCTGTTCGGCGGCGCGTTGGCCATCGAGCAGCGCAGCCACTGCGGGGAACTCCTGGTCCAGCGACCGGCCCATGCGCGCCGCCAGCGACGGGTAGGTGTGCAGGATCGCGGCGGCCACGGTATCGCTGTCGGCACCGAGCAGCGCGAGTGAGTCCAGCAGCGCCGCCACCACCGGCCCGGCGTCGGATGCGACTGCTACGCCGAGGACCGAGGCCTCCCCACTCGCCAACAGTAACCGCTGGCGCAAGGGGGGCGTGATCGCCAGCGCCGCCGGCAAGGCCAGCACCGCGGACACGTCCAGCAACACAGAAGAAGAAGGCGACGCGTTCATCGCAAGCGGGCGAAGATGCCTATCGGAGTGCGTCTACACTAGCCCGCAACCGTCTGGAGGAACAGTTCATGCATCCGAGTGTCAATGTCATCGCGTCGCGCCTTCCGAGCCCGCGCCTAAACCGGGCGTGCGTGCTCGCCGCACTGCTGGCCGTGGTCCCGGGCGCGTTCGCCCAACAGCCCCTGGCGAAGCCGCCCATCCAGCAGCAGATGACGCCAGAACAGTTCAAGGCCGCGGGCCTGCACCAGCTCAACCGCGAGGAACTGGCCAACCTCAACGCCTGGCTCAATGGCACGATCGACGCCGAAGTGACCAAGGCCAGGGCGATATCCAAAAAGCAAGTTGAAGAAGAGAACCGTGGCTTCTTCAACTTTGGCTCGACCGATCCAATCGTGGCCAGGATCAGTGGCGATTTCCGGGGTTTCGGCAGCCACCGCAGCTATACCCTCGACAATCGCCAGGTGTGGCAACAGATCGATGCTGCCACGCTTGCCGGCGTGCGCATGAGCAACCCTGAGGTCAAGATCACGCCGAGCCTGGTGGGCAATGCCTGGTATCTGCAGGTGAAGGGCTACAACACCCGTGCGAAGGTGCAACGGGTGAAGTAGTGCATCGATCCGCGCACGTCGCTGCCAGCCGAAGCGTCATGACTGACGCTCGGTAGGACGCCGCTACGCGTGGTGCAGCCGCGCCAGGCGTGCGGCGAGCTTCTTCGGGGACACCCCGCCGCGCGCGCCCAGTTCCTGGGCGAACAGCGACACCCGCAATTCCTCCAGCTCCCAACGCAGCGTCTGCCAGCCGGGCGCATCAATCTCGTCGTGGATGCGCGCTTCGGCGAGCGCGTCGTCGAACGGTTTGAGTTCGAGCATGCGCCCCTGGTCGCGTACCGGATCGCGCAGCGCGCGCTCGCCGCGCAGGGCGAGCGCCTTGAGGTAGCGCGGGTACTCGCGCAATGCCGGCGCCGGCACGTCGCGCAGGAACCCTGGCGGTGTCAACGTGGCGAGGTGCCGACGCATGTCGTCGAGGTTGCCGCTGGCCCAGCCGATCAGTGGCGACTCCAATGTCGCGCGCGCCTCGGCCACTGCAGCCAGGATGGTTTCGGCCTGGCGCAATCGTTCCATCGCTTCGCCGAATAAATTCTTGCTGATTAATTCACGACGCCCGGAAAACGCCTGCGCGTCGCGAATGGCGTCGAGGCCGTCGGCCACCAGCGCTGCGAACGCGCCATCGACGAGGTCCGCGCGCAGACGGTCGCCCTCGCGCAGGCCGATGGCTTCCTTGCCGCGCTCGCGTGGCGCCGCCGATTCGATCGCGGCGTACAGCAGCCCCGTTTTCGGCGACACCGGCAGTTGCTTGCGCGCGTGCTTGAGCTTGTCGGCCAGCGCGATGGCGAGCAAGCGGCGCACCCCGCCCGGATGTTCGCGTTGCGCGGTATCGCGTTCGGCGTGCACGCGCAGCGATGCGGAGTCGCCTTCGTCATGCAGCGCCGGGTACGCCGGTACACCACCCGCTCCCGGCACGGACAGCGGGATAGGCGCGGCGGGAAACTCAATCAACCCGCGTTGTTCCAGACCGTCTGCTGCCTTCTCCGCAAAGGCCCGCGCGGCAAGCTCGCCGAAGCGTCGCCGCAATTCGTCCAGATCGCGCGATTCCGCCAGCACCGTGTGGCCATCGCTGCTTTTTCGGGAGGTGTCTAGCAGGCGCAGGTTCACACGTAGGTGCGGCTCCAGCACCGTCTCGTCGAACTCGGTCGCGGCCACGGCCACCCCGGTGAGCTTGTGCAAAAAGCGCGCGAGCGCGCCGGCGAAAGTGTCGGGCCCGGGCTGGACGTTCGCCTCGAAAAACGCGCGGGCAAAATCGGGCGCCGGCACGAAGTTGCGGCGTTGCGCTTTAGGCAACGACTTGATCAAGGCTGCGGCCTTGTCGGCAACGAAGCCCGGCGCGAGCCACGACAGCCGCGGCGGGTCGAGCGCATTAAGCAGGTGCAGCGGCACGACCACGGTCATGCCGTCGTCGATCGCGCCCGGATCGAAGCGGTATTGCACAGCAAGCCGCGCCTCACCGAGCGCGAGGTAAGGCGGGAAGCGCGCGGCGTCTGTTTCGTCGCCGACCAGCAGGTCGCCGCTGGACCACTCCAGCGCCGATTTTTCCGGAGGTGCCAGCTTGCCGAACCACGCATCCAGCGCGTGCGCGTTGTGCACGTGCGGCGGCAGGCGATCGAGGTACCAGCGCGCCATCCAGTCGTCGTCGACCACCAGCCCGACGCGGCGCTGCTTGGCCTCCTCCTCGCGCGCCTTCGCCAAGGTCGCCAGGTTGCGCGAAACGAACGCGCTGCGGGTGTTGATCTCGCCCGTGACAAGCGCATCGCGCGCGAAGATCTCGCGGCTCTCCTGCGGATACAGCGCGCCATAGTGCACCGGGCGTTTCGGCGCGAGCACGAGTCCAAACAGGCTGATCTGCTCGCTGCCGATCACGCGTCCCTGCGAGCGCGACCAGTGCGGCTCGTGGTGGCGCCGCGCCAGCAGGTGCGGCAGTTCCTGGATGGCCCACTCGGGCTCGATCGCGGCGTTGGTCAGCGACCACACGCGCTCGGTGTCGAGCAGCGTCGCCGCCAGCACCCACGGTGGCGGTTTCTTCGCCAGCGGCGAGCCGGGGAACAGCTGAAACTTGCGCCCGCGCGGGCCGTCGTAGCCCTTGTCGCTGCGCTGGCCGATCTGGGTCGGCAAACCCGCGAGCAATGCGCGGTGCAGGGTCGCGTACGGCGAATCCTTGCTAGCTTTCGCCGGACGCGGCGTTTCGCGGTCCGCGCGCGGCGACGGCTCCGTGCGTGGTGGTGTGGGCAGGTCGAGCGCCGTCCTGCCGTGCTGCCAGCCAAGGTCGTCGGCCATCAGCTTCAACTGCCGGTGCAGCTCGCGCCATTCGCGCATGCGCAGGAAACCGAGAAAGTGCTTCTCGCACCACGCGCGCAGCTTCGACTGGGTCAGGTCCTCATGCGCGGCCTGGTAGGCATCCCACAGCTTGAGAATGCCGGCGAACTCCGATTTGGGATCGGCGAATTCGGCATGGGCGTTGTCGGCGGCGGCGCGCTGGTCACTCGGGCGCTCGCGCGGGTCCTGGATGCCTAAGAACGCCGTGATCGCGAGCATCTCGTGCACGCAGCCGTGGACGTTGGCCGCGACGAGCATGCGCGCGAGTTTGACGTCGACCGGCATGCGCGCCATCAGCTTGCCAGTCGGCGTCAGCGCGTGCTCGCCGCCCTTCTGCGGACGCGCACGTTCGGGCCGAGCGTGATCTGACGTTGCGTGTTCTGACGTTGCATGATCTGACGTTGCCCGTTCTGACGTTGCGTGATTCGACGTCGCGTGTTCTGACGTCCCCCGATCCAACGTCGGCTGACCGACTGCGCCGAGCTCGCCCAGCTGCTGCCAGCCATCGGCGATCGCGCGCGGATCAGGCGGTTCCAGGAACGGGAAATCCTCGATTCGGCCCAGGCCGAGCGACAGCATGCGCAGGATCACGCCAGCGAGTGCGGCGCGACGGATTTCCGGGTCGGTGTAAAACGGCCGCGAGGAAAAATCGGCCTCCGAATACAAGCGATAACAGGTACCGTCGGAAATCCGGCCGCAACGGCCTTTGCGCTGCTCAGCGCTCGCCTGCGAGATCGGTTCGATGTGCAGACGGTCCAGTTTGCCGCGCGGGCTGTAACGCTTGACGCGCGCCAGGCCGGGATCGACCACGTAGCGGATGCGTGGCACCGTCAGCGAGGTTTCGGCCACATTCGTCGCCAGCACAATGCGGCGTTTGGTGCCCGGGTTGAACACCCGATCCTGATCACGCACCGACAGCCGGGCGTACAACGGCAGCACTTCGGTGTCGCGGTACTTGCGCCGCTCCAGCGCTTGATGGGCGTCGCGGATCTCGCGTTCGCCGGACAGGAAAATCAGCACATCGCCGCGCGGGTCTTCGCGGGTGATCTCGTCGCAGGCGGCGACAATGCCGTCGTTGATGCTGCGTTGGCCGCTGCGTGCTTCCGAAGCGCGTCCCTCCGAGTCATTGCCCTCGCCTTCGCCTTCGAGCGGCCGGTAGCGCACCTCAACCGGATAACCGCGGCCCTCCACATTCACGACCGGCGCGTTGTCGAAATGCGCAGAGAAGCGTTCGGTGTCGATCGTTGCCGAGGTCACGATCACCTTGAGATCGGGGCGTCTTTTCAGCAGTTGCTTGAGATACCCGAGCAGGAAATCGATGTTGAGACTGCGCTCGTGCGCCTCGTCGATCAGGATCGTGTCGTAGGCCGACAGCCAGCGGTCGGACTGGATTTCGGCCAGCAGGATGCCGTCGGTCATGAACTTGATCGCGGTGTTGTCGCCGACGTTGTCGGTGAAGCGCACCTGGTAGCCGACCAGATTGCCCAGCGGCGTGTTCAGCTCCTCGGCCACGCGCCGTGCCACGGCACGCGCGGCGATGCGGCGCGGCTGGGTGCAGCCGATCATGCCCGCCGCACCACGGCCTGCGGCCAGGCACAGTTTCGGGATCTGGGTGGTTTTGCCAGACCCAGTTTCGCCGGCGATCACCACCACGGGATGGGCGCGGATCAACGCGACGATGCGTTCGGCCTCGCTCGCGATCGGCAGCGACGCCTCGACCGGCGCCTGGGGCAACGACGCCGCGCGCGCCTCGCGCTGACCGACCGATCGGGCCAAGGCCTGGGCGAATGCGGCCTGGGCCTTGGCATCGGCCGGCTTGCCACTCCATCGCGACCACAGACCGTGGAGGCGACCACGGTCCCGGCTCAGCGCACCGTCGATCGCGCGGCGCGCCTGGATCAGTTCGGGCGGGCGTGGCGGGGCCTGCCCTAACGGGGCATTAGCGTTTGCGTCGATAGAGTTCATTGATCACGTTGAAAGAAACAATTGATTTCCCACCGCGGCCGAGCCGGCCCATTGTCGCTGCAAGTGTTCCAACCACGGAGTAACACCGCATGGCCAAGACCAAGCCCGAAAAGTCCAAACCCGCGAGCAAGTCGGCCAAAGCCAAGCCCAAGGTCAAGCCAGCCAAAGCGAAAGCCGTGCAAACCGCCGCCGGGACTGAGCCTGCCGCATCGCCGCCCGTTGCCGGGAAGGCGCCTGCGATCGATATCGGGATCGGCACCGGCGATCGCAAGAAGATCGCCGAAGGCCTCGCGCGCTTCCTCGCCGACAGCTTCACGCTGTACCTCAAGACCCACAATTTCCATTGGAACGTCACCGGGCCGATGTTCAACGCGCTGCACAACATGTTCGAGATGCAGTACACCGAGCAGTGGAATGCGCTGGACGAGATTGCCGAACGCAGCCGCGCGCTCGGGTTCAACGCACCCGGCTCGTATGCCGAGTTCATCCGTTTGACCTCGCTGGTCGAAGAACCGGGACTTACCGAGGCCGCCGACTGGCGTGAGATGGTGCGCCAGCTCACCGTCGGCAACGAAGCCGTGGCCCGCACCGCGCGCAAGGTGCTCAAGATCGCCGACAACGCCGGCGACGACCCGACCGTCGACCTGATGACCCAGCGCCTCAACATCCACGAGAAGTACGCCTGGATGCTGCGTTCGCTGCTGCAGTAGTAGCAGCATCTGGGACCGGGCAGCGCGCCAGCGGAGCGCGCCATCCGCCCTGCGTGCCCTGCAGTCCGTGCTCGGTGCCTCTGAGCGCGGTGCCTCGAAAAAGTGCGGCGGCCTTGCCTGCCCGATACGGGGATTGGTGGCCAACCCCGTGCTTGCCGACGAGGCGTGCCGACGCCTTTCCGGGCCATGACCAACGGCCGGCCGGGCAGCGCCCACCAGCTTGGCCGTCCACCCCGTTCGCAGCCTTCGATGTCGCGCCGGCGCGTGCGGCCAAGGGAGATAACCTTCTAAAGCTCCCTGCGAGCGTGCGTCATTGGCATCAAGGGCGCACCATGCGCTCCCGTCCCTGCAAGCACGCCCGATGCCCAACCATTACCTACGCACCCGCCGGCAGTTCATCGCCCTGGTCTTGGGGCTGATCGGCGGCGCGCTGCTCGGCGTGGTGATCGGCGCGGTCAAGACCTGGGCCCTGGGCGATTCGGGCCTGCCCAGCACGGGGGGCCACGGCGGGGCGGTCAGCGGATTGCTCGCCGCGTTGGTGCTGATCGGCTACGGCGGAACTTTCCTATTGTGGTTTCTCAACACCACCCTGGCGTGTGTGGCACTGGCGTTGCTCGGCTCGCTGCTGCATGACGTCGTCCGCTCGACCTGGCGTGGGCCCAAGGGCCTCAGCACGTTGCTGATGCTCGCCGCGGGGGCCGCAACCTGGTTGTGGATCGCAAGCCGGCCATTCGCCCGGGAGGAGATTGCCGCCCTGGTCAGCTTCCTGCTGCCGTCGGCGGTCGCCATCAGCGCCATCCTGGCCGGGACCACGGCGCTGGTGCTGCTGCGATCCGGGCAGAAACGCGGGCTTTTCCTACCTGGCGATCGGGACCTGTCGAATCGCCCGGGCTGATGGGCTTGCTACCCTAGCGCCATGTCCGACCCCGCCCTCGACCTGCTCCGCCGCACTTTTGGCCACCCTGCGTTCCGCGGGGAACAGGCACAGATCGTCCAGCACCTGATTGATGGCGGCGACGCCCTGGTGCTGATGCCGACCGGCGGCGGCAAGTCCTTGTGCTATCAGATTCCCGCCCTGCTGCGCCCCGGCGTGGGGGTGGTTATTTCCCCCCTGATCGCCTTGATGCAGGATCAGGTCGATGCGCTGGCTGAAGTCGGCGTGCGCGCCGCCTTTCTCAACTCCACCCAATCGTTTGATCAGGCAGCGAAGATCGAGCGCCAGGTCCGCAATGGCGAACTCGATCTGGTGTACGTCGCGCCGGAGCGCTTGCTGACGCCGCGCTGCCTGGAATTGTTGAGCGCATCCAGGATCGCCC
>JAYSZI010000079.1:0-14910 GCA_043738095.1 Lysobacter sp. | reverse complement strand
ACGTCGCCGAGCGGCGTCGAAGTTCCGTGGGTGTTGAGATAGTCGATCGGGGCATCGACCCCATCGAGCGCCATCTTCATGCAACGCACAGCCCCCTCGCCCGACGGGGCTACCATGTCGACGCCATCTGAAGTCACGCCGTACCCGACCAGCTCGGCCAGGATGCGCGCGTCGCGCGCCAATGCATGCTCCAAGCTCTCGAGTACCAGCATGCCGCCGCCGCCGGCGATGACGAAGCCATCGCGGTCGACGTCGTACGGACGCGACGCGGTGTGCGGCGTGTCGTTGTGGTGGGTGGACAACGCGCCCATCGCGTCGAACTGCGAGGTCATGCCCCAATGCAGTTCCTCGCCACCACCGGCGAACACCACGTCCTGCATGCCGTGGCGGATCATGTCGGCGCCGGCGCCGATACAGTGCGCCGAGGTCGCGCACGCAGCGGAAATCGAGTAGCTGACGCCACGGATGCCGAACGCGGTCGCCAGCGCCGCCGATACCGTCGAGCACATCGTGCGCGGCACCATGTACGGGCCGACCTTGCGCACACCCTTGTTGCGCAGCAAGTCACCGGTCTCGATCTGCCACTGTGGCGAGCCGCCGCCGGAGCCCGCGATCAGACCGGTGCGCACGTCGCGGACCTGCTCATCGGTGAGGCCAGCCTCGGCAATCGCGTCGCGCATCGCGATGTAGGCATAAGCCGCCGCATCGCCCATAAAGCGCTTGAGCTTGCGGTCGATCTGCGCCTCCAGATCGATTTCCGGCACGCCTGCGACGTGGCTGCGCAGGCCGAGCTCGGCGTATTCGGGAACGTGGCTGATACCGGCGCGGCCCTCCCGCAATGACGCGGAAACGCTCGCTTGGTCGTTGCCCAGACAGGACACGATGCCCATGCCGGTGATGACTACGCGCTTGTTAGATGCGGAACGCATGCTCAGAAGCCCTCGGCTGATGCGAACAGACCCACACGCAGGTCGCTGGCGGTGTAAATTTCGCGCCCGTCCACCAGCATGCGGCCGTCGGCGATGACCATCTTCAGCTTGCCGCGCATCACCCGGCGGATATCGATTTCGTAACGGACCAACTTGGCGGTCGGCAGCACCTGACCGGTGAATTTGACCTGGCCGACGCCGAGCGCACGCCCAAGGCCCGGCTCGCCCAACCACGGCAGATAGAAGCCGGCCAGCTGCCACATCGCATCGAGGCCGAGGCAACCGGGCATCACTGGATCGCCTTCGAAATGGCAGGCGAAAAACCAAAGGTCCGGATGGATGTCGAGCTCGGCCTGGATAACGCCCTTGCCGTTCTGACCGCCTTCGGTATCGATCTGCGTGATGCGGTCGAACATCAACATCGGTGGCAATGGCAGTCGCGCGTTGCCTGGGCCGAACATCGTGCCGTGGGCGCAGGAAAGGAGTTGATCGTAATCAAGTGAGGAAGGTCGGATCATCGATGGTCGCAGCCTGGGGGACTGCACTAGTTTGCCGGACATCGGTAGTTTTCGCTGTGATGCGCCTAAGGCCCGCGGCCCGTACGCAGGCGTAGGGGTTCGCGGTCCGGTATCGGGGGTGCCCGGCATGGTCGGACTGTGACGGGGCTTTTCGGCAGTCACTGCTCAAAAAAGATTCAGGCCCGCGACATCTACTGGAGCACGAAAGCTCCGAACCCGCGCGCGGGATACATCGAGCCTGCCAGGTTCGGCTCGCCGCCTCTCCCCTTCCTACCGTCGGCGGCGTTACTCCTCGGACGGCGGTTGCAACGTCGTCGCCAGTTCGTCCAACTCCGTGATGGCCGCCTCCAGCGCGTCGTAGAACTCGCCTTGCCGCATCATCAGGTTCTCAATAGTCCCCGCCTCCCCCAGCTTTTTCAGCTCGCCATCGAACTTCAACCACTGTGCGGTGAGTAGCTCCACGTTGTTTTTCGAGTAGTGACGCATCTCCTTTAGTTGCGTCACCGTGTCGTTGACGTGGTCGAACGGCGTTTTGGGGTTTTCCTCGGACATTAGCGATCTCCATTGGGACGACAAGGGCCGCAGAGTACCCACGGGGGCCGGCCGATGACGTGAAAGGGATCGGCCGACGCGTCGGCGCTTCGACGCCGGTGGAGAGCCCACAACCAGCCCCAGGAATCCCGTGCGCCCCATCGGAACGTCTGCCGCAGCCGCTGGCGGGGACCAGACCTCCAGCGACCATGACTTTGACTTGCCCGCACGCAGCACACGCTCAAGCTCGCCTATGCAGGAAGCATCTGTCTAGAATCCATTCACCGGCGCCACGCGCGCCAGCGCACGGAGCGGGACATGAGCATTTTGGGTTTCATCAAGGGCCAGACGCTAGAGATCATCGAGTGGACCGATGATTCGCGCGACACCCTGTCGTACCGGTATCCGGACGAAGACAAAGAAATCAAGAACGGCGCGCAGTTGATCGTGCGCGAGAGTCAGCTGGTGCAGTTCGTCGCCGCCGGCCAGTACGCCGACCTGTTCGGACCCGGCAAGCACACCCTTAAGACCGAGAACATCCCGATCCTGTCGCGCATTCTGGGCTGGAAGTACGGCTTCGAGTCGCCGTTCAAGTGCGATGTGTACTTTCTCAACACCCGCCTGTTCACCGGCAACAAGTGGGGCACGGCGAACCCGGTAATGATGCGCGACGCCGACTTCGGCGTGGTGCGTCTGCGCGCGTTCGGCACGTTCGATTTCCGCATCGTCGATGCCGCGCGGTTCCTGCGCGAGGTCGCGGGCACCGATCAGAACTTCCGCCTCGACGAGTTCGCCGACACCATGCGTTCGCGCATCGTCAGCATGTTCACCGAGGCGCTGGCCACGGCCAAGGTGCCCGCGCTCGACGTCGCCTCGCGCCACAGCGAGATGGGCGAAGCGCTGCTGCCGATCATCAACCCCGCGATGCAGGGCAAGTACGGGATCGAGATCACCGCGTTCGTGATCGAGAACGTGTCGGTGCCGCCGGAAGTCGAGCAGGCGATCGACAAGCGCTCGGGCATGGCCGCGGTCGGCAACCTCAACGACTACGTCAAGTTCCAGCTGGGCACCGCCATGGGCACAGGGGGAGACGGCGCCGCAGTTGCGGCCGCGCCGGCGCAGATGGCAATTGGTTTCGGCATGGCGCAGGAGCTGATGCGTGGCATGCAGACGCAGGTGCCTGCGACTCCCGCGACGCCCGCGGCACCAGTGCTCGACGTGCTGACGCCCGAGCAGGCCGCACAGGCGCTCGGGGTCTCGGTCGAAGACGTGATCGCCGCGATCGAGGCCGGCGAACTCAAGGGCCGCAAGATCGGCAGTGCCTACCGCATCGCGCGCGCGGCGCTCGACGACTACCTGCGCGGTTGAACCGGTGGCGATGAGCGACTTGCGATGAGCGACGACCTCGGTGCGGCGCCCGTCGACCGCGCTGCCCTCGACAAGCAGGCGTGCCCCGAATGCGGTGGCGACCTGCGGTGGAACGCCGTGCGGCAGGCGCTGGTGTGCCCGTACTGCGGCACGGTTGCGCCGTGGGCCCCAGGCGTAGCTGGTGAGAGCCGTGCCAGCGCCGAGCTCGACCTCGCGCACGCGTTGGCGACCACCAGCGACGATGCGCGCGGCTACGGCGACGGCCGCCGCGAGGTGCAGTGCCAGAGTTGTCGCGCGATTTCCGTCTTCGTCGATGGCCGGGTCGCGGATCGCTGCGAGTTTTGCGGCTCGCCCGCGATCGTCCCGCACGAGTCGTTGCGCGACGCGGTCACGCCGCAGAGCGTGCTGCCGTTTCGCGTCAGCGACGGCCAGGTGCGCGAATCGATCCGTCGCTGGTACGGCTCGCGCTGGTTCGCGCCCAACCGGCTCAAAAAGGCCGCGCTCACCGACACCCTGCGCGGCGTGTACTTGCCGTACTGGACGTTCGATGCACACGTGCAAGCCAGCTGGACCGCCGAAGCTGGTCATCACTACTACACGACCGAGTCGTACTCGCAAAACGGCCAGACGCGCACGCGGCAGGTGCAGCACACGCGTTGGGAGCCGGCCTCGGGCTCCCTGGAGCATTTCTTCGACGACACTCTGGTGCCCGGTACGAAGGGCGTGCATGCGAACCTGCTGGAGCAAGTGGAGCCGTTCCCCACGATCACCGACCTCAAGCCCTACTCCCCGGAATTCGTCCGCGGCTGGACCGTCGAGCGTTATCAGGTGGACCTGCGGCAGGCCTCGCAGACGGGCCGCACCGAGATGGACGCCGCGCTGCGCGAGCTGTGTGCGAAGCAAGTGCCCGGCGACACCTACCGCGACCTGCAGGTGGACGCCACCTACGACGCCCCGACCTTCAAGCACGTGCTGGTGCCAGTCTGGCTGCTGAGCTACACCTACGGCCGGCGCAGCTTCCAGGTGCTTGCTAACGGCTACTCGGGATCCCTCGCCGGGGAGCGTCCGTACAGCCCGATCAAAATCGCCCTGGCGATAATCGCCGCAGTGATCGCCGGCATGTGCTTCCTCTGGTTGCAGGGGCAGAACTGAGCGCGATCGTTCGTATGCCCGCTGATCGAGCTTTGCCCCCGTCACTCGCCGCTATTGTGTTGGAGGCACTCAGCCGCAACCCGGAAAGCTCCAGGGTTTGAGGATCAGGTATGGGCGCACGCGAGGCGTGGTCAATGGGCGCCCCGGAGATCGCCGTGGTTATCGGCTCAGAGCGCCCCCTAGAAAGAGCGGACTGGCTATTGATCGAGCTCTTCCAGCCGCGCCAACGCTTCCCGCTTCCCCAACTTCCGCAGTTCTGCCAAGACCGTAATCTGGTTCTTCCTGGGAACGGTCTTTTCGCTCTCCCAGTTGTAGACGGACTGCCCACTGGCGCCGGCGAGCTTGCCGAACTCCGCCGCCGAAAGCCCGAGACGAGCCCGGAGGGATCGCAGGCCCTTGGCCCCAAAGCGGGTTGCAACCGGCTCCGCTTCTTCTTGCGGCGTTGACCTACTAGCCTTGCTAGCCACCTTCGCCTGGCGCGCAAGCAACGCGATCTGGCGCTTGAGCTCGGCAATCTCGCGCCGGTATGTGCTGGCGGCCTTTTTCAGGGGCTCAATCTGTGCCCGGATTTCCTTGCGGGCCAGTCGCGTGATCTCGTCTTTGAATACCGAACCTAGGTTAGCCATGGCTATTTTCCGAATTGGGGATTAGGAGGCGAGTCTAACGCGAGCCTCGCATCTATGAGATGCCTGGGCAGGTGGACCTGCTGTTGCTCTGCATGAAGCGGCACATTCGTGACTGTGAAACGTCAAAATCGACCGGGCAAGAGATCGCCGAAATATCGAGGAACACAAAAAAGGCCGGAATCTTTGAGGATTCCGGCCTGTTCTGGATTGCGATGGAACAGAAGATGGTGGAGGTGGGGGGAATTGAACCCCCGTCCGAAGGCACTCCATCCCCGGCACTACATGCTTAGCGCTCCGTTGGGTCTCGCCCCCGAACAGCACGGCGCGCAAAGCGCATCCAGGGACCAGCCTGTTTTAGTTAACCGGGGGTTGACAGGCAACTGCCCCCGGCGGTTCCGTGATAATGACCCTACCTCCACGAGCACGGGCACAAGTGGTTTCGGGGCTTACGCCTTAAGCGGCGAGAGCGTAGTTGTCGTCGTTGGCAACTAGAGTTTTGCAGCTGGATTAACGAGGAAAGCTACCCCCTCGGCATGCGCCAAGTGATTTCGCGACCCCCGTCGAAGCCAGTGCACCCCCGGGGAAAACGATTTCATTGTGACCGGGCCAGTATAGGGACGAATGACCGCTTCACAAGCGGTGCTCAACCCTCGGCCAGTAGCTGTTCAGTGCGCAAATGTACTTAGTGGCCCTGGGCCCGACTGGCTGCAGCGAGTCAGCCCATGTTGCGACCCACCTTGACGTAGACCTCAATAGATCGATGCGGCCCTCTCGGTCGGTACCACGCACTGCCGAACGCGCGGGCCCAGTCCCTGGCCACAACACGCTACTTACGACCAGCGCCATTTCACCGTGCGAGCGCGCGCAAAGTATCGAGCTGGTCCGCCTCACTCGCCGGCTTATCGTGACGCCAGCGAAGAATGCGCGGAAAGCGCACAGCGATGCCAGATTTGTGCCGCGTTGAACGGTTGACCGCCTCGAAGCCGAGTTCAAACACGTGCATTGGCTCGACCGCGCGCACCGGGCCGAAGCGCTCCGTGGTATGCGCCCGGATCCAGCGGTCAAGGATCGCGATTTCCTGGTTATCCAAGCCCGAGTAAGCCTTGGCGACGGGCAGCAGCGCGTCGCCTTCCCACAGTGCAAACGTGTAGTCGGTGAACAGCGTGCTTCGGCGGCCGTGGCCTGCCTGCGCATAGATCAGCACCGCATCGATGGTTAGTGGATCGATCTTCCATTTCCACCAGTGGCCACGACGGCGACCGCTTTGATAGGGAGAGTCGAGACGTTTCAGCATCAGTCCCTCGACACCCCGGTCACGCGCGCCCTCGCGCAGGGTCCCAGCGGCGTGCCAGGTATCGACGGCTACCGCGGGCGACAGACGCAAACGCGGGTCGCCATGGGCGGTCAGCAATGTTTCGAGGGCCGCGCGTCGCTGCGCGAGTGGCCGAGCCCGCCAGTCTTCGCCATCAAGCTCGAGCAGGTCGTACGCGAGCACCTGCACTGGCGTGGTGGCGAGTGTCTTCGCTCCGGGCTTGCGGCGCTGGATCCGCGTCTGCAGCGCGGTGAACGGCATTGGCTGCTCGGCACCGAGTTGCCAGCCAAGCAGTTCGCCGTCGAGTACGCAATCGCGCGGCAGCGTCGCCGCCGCGGCTTCGATCTCCGGAAAGCGGCCATCCAAGCGCTCCTCGCCGCGCGACCACAGCGCTACCTCGCCTTGCCGGCGGATCAGCTGCAAGCGGATGCCGTCCCACTTCCATTCCAACAACCAGTCGGCGGCTGCGCCCAAACTGTCGGGTGGTCCTTCCAATGGCGAAGCCAAAAAAAACGGATACGGTTGGTTGCGGTCTCCGGGCAGCGCGTCGAGGGAAAGCAGATCGCGCAAGAATTCCGGGGTCGGGGCCCAATCGCCGAGCATGCGCTGCGCGATGCAGGCGATGTCCACCCCCGACATTGTTGCCAGCGCCTGCTGGACCAAGCGCTGCGATACCCCTATCCGCAGCGCCCCGGTAAGCAACTTGTTGAACACCAAACGCTCGTCGCACCTGAGCGTGCGCCATCCGGCGATTACAGCGGCATGGCGCAGCGCCGGATCCCGGCCAGCTACGGGCAGCAAACGCTGCTCGATCCACTGGTGCAGGGCGATGTCCGCGTCCCCTTGCGCAGGGTCATCGAGCAGGAGGGTCACCGTCTCGGCCAGATCGCCGACCTGGTCGTAGCATTCATCCACCAGCCACACGGGCAGGCCGCTCTCGGTGCCGATCCACTCGCGTAGTTCGCGGCTGTTGGCGATCTTGCTGAGTTTGCCACCGGAAAGCAGCCACAGTGCCCAGGCGGCATCCTTACGCGGCGCCTGTTGGAAGTACGCGATCAGCGCGGCGCGTTTGTCGAGCGTGGCGGTGCTGCGATCAAGCTCACCGTAGAGCGCGGCAAACGCTTTCATCGATACGCCGCGCGTGTTTGTCGGGGCCCTGTCATGCGTCTCCGCCCTCACCAAATTCTGTACGAAATGCCTCCGCGGCGAGGCCTTGTTCATTGAGCGCGCGCAGGAGCGCATCGGGATTGCCGTGCGTAGCGATGACGCGGCGGGCGCCGGTCTCGCGGATTGTTCGCATGAGATCGGGCCAGTCGGCATGATCGGATACGACAAAGCCGCGACTGAAATTGCGCCGGCGACGATTGCCGCGGATCCGCATCCAGCCGGAGGCAAACCCGGTCTGCGCTCCACGGAAGCGCCCCATCCAGGGGCTGCCCGCGGCCGATGGCGGCGCGAGAACCAACTCACCGGCAAAGTCCGAGCCTTTGCCCCCCTCCTTCACCAGTTCCGTTGCCAACATCTCAACACCGGCTTGGCGATAGACCTCCACGCCGGCGGCGGTCGCGCCATGCACGAACGCGGGCCGATCCGTGCACTCAGCCAGTTCGGCCAGCAGACGTTGCGCCTTACCTAGCGCGTAGCAGAACAACACAGCCGCCTCGCCGCGCAGCGCGCAATGATCGCGCCAGCGCACGATGTCGCGCGCGACGTCGCCGGTGTCCGGCCAGCGGAAGATCGGCAGGCCGAATGTCGCCTCCGTGATGAACACCTCGCACGGCACCACCTCCAGTGGCGCGCAGGTCGGATCGGACTGTCGCTTGTAGTCGCCCGATGCGACCCACACTTGGCCGTCAACCTCGATGCGTGCCTGCGCGGAGCCGAGCACATGTCCCGCAGGATGCAGGCTGATGCGCGCATTGCCGAGCTCGAACGGCTCGCCGTATTCGTGCGGAACATAGCTCTGGACGCCGAGGCGCCACTGCAGGATCGACAAACCCGGGGTGGCGAGGTGGTAGTCGCCCATGCCCGCGCGTGCGTGATCGCCGTAACCGTGGGTGATCACGGCGCGTTCTACCGGCTGCCAGGGGTCGATGTAGAAATCGCCTTGGGGGCAGTAAAGCCCCTCGCGGCGCAGGATTACAAGGTCGTTGCCCAATTGCATGCCGGGACGGTAACGGGCGCGATGTCAGTACCTTGCAAAGGCATCGGCTGCTCTGCGCTGGGGGCCGCGCTCACCCCGCGCTGACGACATTCAGGTTTTGCTGTGCGGAATCAGTCAGAGAAATTCTGCGTGGATCTCAAAAGCGGTTACCCGTACTGGGCGGTCAAGAACGGGCTGATGCATGCATTTCCGCCGCTGCAAACGGACGCGACTTGCGACGTTGCTGTGATAGGCGCCGGCATCGGCGGCGCGCTGATTGCCGATGATCTCGCCCGCCATGACCATGAGGTGTTGGTCATCGATCAACGCGATGTGGGCTGGGGCAGTACTTCCGCCAGCACGGCACTGCTGCAATACGAAATCGACACGCATATGGTCGATCTGGCCCGCCAGCTCGGCGAAGACCAAGCCGTGCTCGCGTATCGCGCCTGCGCTGAGGCCATCCCGCAGCTGCAACGGCTCGCGCAAGAGGTGCGCGACGTGGATTTCAAGCGGATGCAGAGCCTGTACTACGCCAGCAAGCGCGGCCATGTGGGCCCACTGCAGCAGGAATGCGCGTTGCGCCATCGGCATGGATTCGCGGTGCGTTGGGTAGATCGCGAGGAAGTGCGTGCCGATTACGGCATCGAGGCGCCGGGCGCCATTCTTAGTGATCTGGCTGCGATCGTCGACCCGTATCGCCTCACCTACCGCCTGTTGCAGCGGTTGCAGAAACGCGGAACCGCTGTCCACGACCGCACCGCGGTGACGGGTCTTGAGCCAACGCCGCGCGGGGTCACACTGCGACTGGATAATGGTCATCGCATCCGCGCGCGGCATGTTGTCGTGGCCGCCGGCTATGCGAGCCAAGCGTGGCTCAAGCAACGCGTCGCGCGCAATCGCAGCAGCTACGCCTGCATTACCGATCCGATTGCGGCCGAGGCGCTGGGCGCGCTGGCGCACACCATGATCTGGGAGTCAGCGCGCCCATATTTGTATATGCGCAGCACGGGCGATGGCCGGCTTCTGGTCGGGGGCGAAGACGATGCGGTCGACGTACCCGCCAAGCGCGATGCCCGGGTCGGGAAAAAGTCCCGAATTCTTCTCAAGCAAGTGCGCCAGCACTTTCCGCACCTGGACGTCGAACCGGTGTTCGCCTGGGCCGGTACGTTTGCGGAAACTGCCGACGGGCTGCCGTTCTTCGGTCCGCATGCGCAATACGGACCGCGCGTGCACTTCGCCATGGCCTACGGCGGCAATGGCATCACCTACGCGATGATCGGTGCGGGCATGATCCGAGCGTTAATTGAGCGCCGCCCGCACCCGCTCTCTGCGCTGTTTTCCTTCGATCGCCTCGACTGAGCAAACGCCACGTGATGGAGCAGCTGGCTTCGCATTTGGCTACAACGACGTTTGAATACCCGGGCTTAACGTCGCGTGCCTCAGCGTTGGGCGATGGATTGGACCGAGCAACTGTGGGTGGTGGCCGCTGCCGCGTACGCAATGGTGCTGGGCGGTGTGATTGGCCTCGAGCGCGAAATGAAGAATCGCCCCGCGGGCTTCCGCACGCATATGTTGGTCGCCGGCGCGGCGGCCCTGTTACTCGGGATCGGCGAGTTAGTGCTTTCCCAGGACCACTCGCATTACACCTCGCGCGTGCAGATCGATCCGTTGCGCTTGATTGAGTCCGTGATTGCTGGCGTGTCTTTCATCGGTGCGGGCACCATCTTCGCCGGCCGCGGCGGCCAAACTGTGGCTGGCATCACGACCGCCGCCTCGCTGTTGATGGTGGCCGTGATCGGGGTTGCCACTGGATTGGGCTACTACGCGCTTGCCTCGGCCGCTACGGCCCTGACGCTACTGATCCTCACCCTGCTCAACCTTGTCGAGCGACGCTTATGGCCCAAGCGTCAGAGTCCTGATCAGTAAGCGCCCGCGTGAAAGAAGTAAGCGCCCGCATGAAAAAAGCGAGGCAGTCGTCCTGCCTCGCTCGTCATTTACATCCGCGCTGTGTTTTGCGGCCATTACCGCGGGGCGCACTTCCCTGTGCGCTCGCTTGCTCTTCCCTAAGCTCACCCCCGTTGCTGAGCTGATCCACTGCCTGCTTTAGGTGCGCAGCGGGACCAGCGTGATCTCGACCCGGCGATTCTGCGCCCGGCCGGCATCACTTTCATTGCTGCTGACTGGGCGCGACTCACCTGCGCCGACCAGGATGAAGCGGTCGCGCATCAGGCCTTTGCTCATCAGGTAGTTACCCACCGAGGCGGCACGACGCTCGGACAACGCTTGGTTGTACGCATCGGTGCCCTTGCTATCGGTGTGGCCTGCAACTTCGACGATGGTCTGGTTGTACTCGCGCAGGGTGCTGGCGACATTGTCGAGCACCGGATAGAACTGCGATTGCAGGTCCGAGCGGTCGAAACCAAAGGTGATGTTCTCCGGCATATTCAGGGTGATGTTGTCGCCGTTGCGCACGACGTCCACACCGGTCCCCGCCATGCGCTCGCGAAGGGCGCGCTCCTGGCGATCCTGGTAATTACCGATCGCGCCCCCTGCGAGGCCGCCGACACCGGCACCTACCATGGCGCGCTGACGCCGCTCGGTGGCGTCATCACCGCTGAGCAGGCCAGCTACGGCGCCCGCGACGGCGCCGATGATCGCGCCCTTTTGGGTGCGGTTGTTGTCGTTGTCCTGCGGCTGGGACTGCGAAGGGTACGGCTGCGGCTGACCACCGTAGTAGCCACCACCGCCCGTGGCGCAACCTGCAAGCAAGGCGGTCATCACTGCGGCGGTGAGCGCAAGTTTGGTCTGAGTCTTCATGGTTGGATCCTTTGGCTATCGGCCTGATGTCGCGGCAAAGCTAAGCACCCTGACGTGGGCGACGGGTGACGGGCTCGGGTCCCCATTCAGGATCCAGTAGGGAGCAGCGCCTGCGCGTGGGTTGCATCCAATGCGACATCCCAATCGGACATCAGCGCCAGGAAGAGCAGCTTGTCGAACTCGGCGCCCAGCCGACTGAGCACGGCGTCGGGATCAGGAATCAACTTGCCATCGGCAATCAGGCCGAAGTGCACGCGGCCGTTGTAGCTGAGGATCGAAATTCCGACCCCAATCGAGCCGGTCTGGGGCACCCAGAACATCATCTCGCGCAGCGCGCAGCCGGCCATGTACAGCGGTTGCTGTGGACCGGGCACGTTGGTGGCCACCGCGGTTGCCTTGCGGCTGAACAACTCCAGCGCCACGCCTTGCAACGCCGATGGCGCCATCCCGAGCGCAGCTAATAGCCCATACGCAACGATCGCCTGGCGCGAGTTCTTCAGCGTGTTCATGCACTGCGCAACGCGCTCAACCCTCCGGATCGGGTTGCTCTCACCCACCGGCAGATCGAGGAACACCAGGCCGAAGTGGTTGCCGAGCTTCTTCGAGTGCTCCAGTGGGCGCAGGTTGACCGGCACCGTCGCACGCAGCGTCACGCCGTCGACGTTGTCGCCGCGCTCAATCATGTAGTCGCGCAGCGCGCCGGAAACGGTCGCCATCAGCACGTCATTGACGGTGCAGTCGCAGGCGCGCCCGACGGCCTTGACCTCCTCCAGATCGAGTGGTTCCGCCCATGCCACGCGCTTGCTGACGCCAAGCTTGCCGCGCAGCAGCGAGGGGGGGTCGTCAGGCAAGGCCAGCGCATGCAGCAACTCGCGTCCGATTTCCCCGCCCTCCTTCGCCAGAATCGCAGCCAGCGTCGGATCGCGATACATCTGCATGCCCTTCTCGACGACCTTGCTGCCGAGCTTGAGGTATTTGTCCACCGCGCCAACCCGCCTCGCGACGTCGGCGTGATCGCGCTTGAGCCACGCGCGCGACAACTCACTGTCCTTCTCGGGCTCACGCGTGGTATCGGTCAGCGACAGCAGTACCTGCACCAACGCGATGCCGTCGGCATAGCTGTGGTGGATACGCGCGACCAGCGCCGATCCGCCCTCGTACCGCTCGACCAGATGGAACTGCCACAGCGGCCGGCTGTGATTCAGCGGCGATGACGCGAGTTGGCTGACGAATCGTTCCAATGCCCGCTTACCGCCGCGCCCCGGCAAAGCCGCGTGCTGCACATGCCAATCGAGGTCGAAGTTTTCGTCGATCTGCCACGCGGCGCCCGCGGCCGTCTCGACCGCCTTCTGCCGGAAGCGCGTGTAGGCCAGGAAGCGTTGCTTGATCACGCGTCGGAGTTTTTCCAGCGCCATCGGTTCGGCGAACATCAACACGCCGGTGATCATCATCGGATTGGTCGGCCGCTCCATGCGCAACCAAGCGGTATCCACGCGCGACATCGGCTCGCGACGCGCGCGCAGGCGCGGTTGGGCAATGGCCATGCAACCCTCCAAGGTTCGCTCGAGTGAATCACGCAGCCGCGAGCGGCGTCAACGCGACTCAGCCGCGCTGCTTCCGGTAAGCGGCGAGCGCCGCATCGCGGCCCGCGGCCAGGTCGACGAGCGGCTGCGATGGGTAGTCGGGCGCGATCCCACTTAAGGTTTCCGGGTCGCGCCACGGCGCAAAACGCAACGGCAACGGCACGCCCGCCAACTCCGGTACCCAGCGGGCGATGTAACGTCCGTCGGGATCAAACTTCACGGCCTGCGTGACTGGATTGAACACGCGGAAGTACGGCGCGGCATCGGCGCCCGTGCCGGCCACCCATTGCCAGCCCATCGTATTGCTGGCGAGGTCGGCATCCACCAGCGTCTCCCAGAACCAGCGCGCTCCGTGCTGCCAGTGGTAGCGCAAGTGCTTGGTCAGATAGCTGCCGACGATCATGCGCACGCGGTTGTGCATCCAGCCGGTGCACCACAGCTCGCGCATGCCGGCATCGACGATGGGCACCCCGGTGCGGCCGTGACGCCAAGCGTCGCGCATGAACGGACTGATCTTCGCCCACGGGAAATCGGCGAAACGCGGGTTGAGGTTCTGCTCGGTCGTCTGCGGGAAGTGATGCAGCAGATGGTGGGCGAACTCGCGCCAACCCAGTTGCCGCAGGTAACCGTCGATCTCCTCGGCCAGCCGCGGCGTGCGCAGCGACAGCAGCACGGTCGCGATGCGCCACGGCGCGATCTCGCCGAAATGCAGATGCGGCGACAGCCGCGAGGTACCGGCGCGATCGGGGCGATCGCGTTCGCTGCGGTAATCGCGCAAGGCGCCCTCGGCGAACACGTCCAGCGCGGCGTGCGCGCCGGCTTCGCCGGGCTGCCAGTGCCCCCAGAAACCGCTGTCCCAGTCCAGCGACGGCGACAATTTCAATGCCTCCAGCGGCAATCCGTGCGGGCCGTCGTCGACATCCGGCAGCGTGGCCGGCGCATCGTGCAGCATCTGCAGATGCAGGATCGCACTGCCGGCGCGCCAGAACGGGGTGAAGACTTTGTATGGCCCGCCCTGCTTGGTCGCGACCTGCCAGGGCTCGAACAGCAGCGCGCCGTTGTGGCTCTCGGTGCGCAAGCCCTGCTGTTTCAACGCGGATTTGATCGCGGTATCGCGCTTCTCGATCGCCGGCTCGTAGCGGCGATTCCAGAACACCGCCTCGGCATCGCAGGCGGCCGCGAGCGTTTGCAAGGTCTGCAGGGTCGGCGAATGGAAGATGCGCAGCCGCGAGCCGCGTTTGCGCAGATCGGCATCGAGCGCGGCCAGCGAACGGTGGCGCCAGGCCTCGGAGGCGGCGCCCGGCACCCACGCGCCCTCCTCTTCCGGTGCGTGGATGTACACCGGGATCGGCGCATGGCCGGCGTCCAGTGCGGCCTGCAGCGCCGGGTTGTCGGCCAACCGCAGGTCGTTGCGGAACCAGACGATCGCGTTCGCCATCAGCTCACCTTCACTGGGGGTCTTACGCCAAGGAAGCCGCCGTGCATGGCAATGATCTGCCCGCTGATCCATGCGGCACGTTGCAAAATCGGGAACGCCGCGAGTTCGGCGGCACCGGCGGCTTCGCCGTGGCGTCCCAGCCGATACTGCGCGGAAACCGCTTTGCGCGCCAGTTCGCTGGAGGCGAATCTGGCGCCGGTCGCGCCAGTGATCAGACGGGTCTGGGGGGAAGTGTTCATGGCGAAGCCCGCTCCGGGTGGGAAAGAGAGGATTACGATTCGCCGGAAGCAGAAGATGCAGTCTTGGAAGAGGCCGTCTTGGCAAGCGTCGCGCGCAGCGCCGCTGCCTGTTCGCGGATCGCCTGGATGCGCTCGGGCGCCAGTCGGTCCAGGTTGCGCCACTGCATACCGGCGCGCGGGTGGTCGCGGAACCGCGCTGCGTGCCGGTCCAGGAAATCCCAGTACAGCGTGGTGAACGGGCAGGCCTTCGG
>JAYSZI010000078.1:0-6277 GCA_043738095.1 Lysobacter sp. | reverse complement strand
TTGTAGGAGCTGCGTAAGCTGCGACCGGAACCTTCCGGTTACCACCAGCCGTCCCGAGGCTCCATTTTCACGGTCGCAGCTTACGCAGCTCCTACAAGGGTAAAATTGGCGCATTCCGTCTTGTTGGGCTCCTCATGACCTGCCGTACCCGCTTCGCCCCCAGTCCCACCGGTTACCTGCATATCGGCGGCGCGCGTACCGCACTGTACTGCTGGCTGGAGGCGCGACACCGCGGCGGCGACTTCATCCTGCGCATCGAGGACACCGACCGCGAGCGCAGCACCCAGGGCGCCATCGACGCGATTCTGCAGGCGATGGAGTGGCTGGGCCTGGACTACGACGAAGGCCCGATCTACCAGACCCAGCGCCTGGACCGGTATCGCGAAGTGGCCGAGCAGTTGGTCGCGGACGGCAAGGCCTACTACGCCTACGAAACCAAGGAAGAGCTGGAAGCGATCCGCAATGCGGCCCAGGCCGCCGGCGACAAGCCGCGCTACGACGGTCGCGCCCGCGACCTGGCCCTGCCGCACCGCGATGACCCGAATCGCGTGATCCGTTTCAAGAACCCGCAAGCCGGCAGCGTGGTGTTCGAGGACCGCATCAAGGGCCGTATCGAGATCAGCAACAGTGAACTCGACGACCTGGTCATCTTCCGTTCCGATGGTTATCCCACCTACAACTTCGCGGTGGTCGTCGACGATATCGACATGGGCATCACCGACGTGATCCGCGGCGACGACCACGTCAACAACACCCCGCGTCAAGTCAACCTGTATGAGGCGTTGGGCGTGCCGGTGCCTGCGTTCTCGCACCTGCCAATGATTCTCGGCGCTGATGGCGCGAAGCTCAGCAAACGCCATGGCGCGGTCGGCGTGATGCAGTACCGCGACGACGGCTACCTGCCGCACGCGTTGCTGAACTACCTCGTGCGGTTGGGCTGGTCGCACGGCGATCAGGAGATTTTCTCGATCGACGAAATGGTGAACTTGTTCAAGATCGAGGACGTCAATCAGTCCGCCTCGCGCTTCGACACCGCCAAGCTCGGCTGGCTCAACCAGCAGTACCTCAAGAGCGACGATCCGAACGAGGTCGCGACCCATCTCCAATGGCATCTGCACAACGAGGGTTTCGATCTCGCCAGCGGACCGGCACCGGTCGACGTCGTCATCGCGTTGCGCGACCGCGTACAGACGCTGAAGGAAATGGCCGCGCGCGCAGCGGTCTGGTATCGGCCGCTTGAGCACTACGACGACGCGGCCGTCGCCAAGCATCTCAATGCCGCCGCGCAGGCGCCGCTGAGCGATATCCGTGCACGTCTGGCCCAGCTGACCGCATGGACCGCAGAAGCGATCGACGTGGCCGTGCATGAAACCGCGGCGACGCTCGGTATCGGCATGGGCAAGGTCGCCCAGCCGCTGCGCGTGGCGATCACCGGCACCCAGGTCAGCCCGGACATCTCGCACACGGTGTATCTGGCTGGCCAGGCGCAAGCCTTGCAACGCATCGACATCGCCCTGTCCAAAGTGAAATGACGGAACCGCGATGAGCCAGCACGCCTGCACCGATCCGCAACACCACGTCCACGACGGCAATGCCTTCGTCAACGAGGTCGAGCGTCTGTGCGAGCAGCGCGGTTTGCGGCTCACCCCGTTGCGCGCGAATGCGCTGCGGTTGATCGCCGATGCGGGCCGTCCGGTCAAGGCTTACGACCTGCTCGACCAGATGAAGGCCACGCACGAGGCCGCGGCACCGCCGACGGTGTATCGCGCGCTCGACTTCCTGCTCGAGCACGGCTTCATCCACAAGCTGTCGTCGATCAATGCTTATGTCGGCTGCCACCATCCCGGTGCAGCCCAGCATGCGGTGCCGTTTCTGATCTGCGATCGCTGCCAGTCGGCGACCGAGCTTGAAGACGAGCGCATCGTCGAAATGCTCGATGCGCGCGCGCGGGCCACCGGTTTCGTGCCGCAGGCGCAGACGTTGGAAGTGCATGGGTTGTGCGCGAAGTGTGCGTCGGGCACTTGAACCGCTGACGTTTCCACAGCAAAAAGCCCGCAAATAGCGGACATTTTGAATAGCCTGATATTTTATTCGTCATTCCCGCGGACGCGGGATCCAGCGACGTAAGCCCCCGCAGAACAAAAGCTACTTGAGGTTCGGCTCTGCCGAAGTAAAGCGGAGTCTGCGTTCGCAGGAATGACGAGCCAAATAAAACGGTTTCGGCTATTCCTGAATTCCAAGCTCGCCGCGGAACGATGGCGTGCGGGGGCAACAGTCGTGCGTCGGTTGTCTTAGAAGAACACACGCACCCCGGCCGACACCCCGCGGCCCGGCATCACCACCGAGTCTTTGAGGAACGAAGTGTGCACGCGCGCTTCTTCATCGGTGAGGTTATTGCCGTCCAGGAACAGCTCCCAGCCGGTGCGATCGTTGTCGCGGTGGTAGGCGACGTGGACGTTGACCAGGGTGTAGCCGGCAGTCGCAGTTTCACCGACCGCGACATCATCTTGTTTGGCATAGCGCACTGCGCCGAGCGACGCGCGCCAGGTTTCGCTATCCCAGCTCAGGTCGGCGCCGACGCGCGCGGGCACGATGCGCGGCAGGTTGTTGCGCGCCTGCCCTGAGCCTGTCGAAGGGTCCAGCTGCGCGCGCACCTTGTCGCCGAACACGCGCAGGTCGAGCTTGCCGGCGTCGTCGTCGATCAGGTGGGTGATCAACTCGCCCTCGAAGCCGCGGAACTTGGCGTCGGCCTGGGTCCACTGGCGCACCGGCAGGTCGTCGGCGACCAAGCCGGTCTCGGCGAGGTAGATGAAGCCATCGAAGCGGGTTTGATACACCGACGCCTTCGCCTCGAAGCGATCGCCATGGAAGTGCATGCCGATCTCGGCCTGGTTCGCGCGCTCCTTGCGCAGGTTCGCATCACCGATTTCGAACGACTCGGTCGCCACGTGCGGACCGTTGGCAAACAGTTCCTCTTCGGCCGGCGCCCGTTCGGCGCGATCGAGATTGACACTCAGGCGCCAGGCGTCGCTGAATTTCCACAGCGCGCCCGCCGATAGGCTCAGCGGCGAGAACGAACGCGATTCCGCGTCGACTGGTGCACTTTCGACGCGATCGATGCGCGCGCCGACGTCGAGCTGAAACTGATCCCATTTGCCCTGCTCCGTCACGAACAACCCGGCCGCCTTGCCGCGGGTAGCGGGCACAAACGCTTCCGCGCCAATCGCTTCAAACTCGCGTTGACTGCCCTGCACGCCGAACGCGCCGACCCAGTCGCCCAAGGGCTGGTGAATGAGTTCCAAGCGGCCTTCCGTACCGGTGTTGAGAAAGCGCGTGCCGACCTCTTCGCCTTCAAACTCGACGTGTTCGTAATCGGTGTGGGCGAGGCTCGCGCGCAGGCCAGTGAAAACACCGAACGGGGTGTTGATGCCGGCCTTCGCTTCAAAGCGGCTCTGCTTCATTTCCAGATGCACACCGCGATCGCCAATGCTCAGGTCGCCCGGCTCGCCAGGATTGCCGTAGTTGTCCTCATAGCGCGAGGCCGAAAAACCGAGGAAACCAACATCGCCGACCAGCGACGCGCCGAGCGCGCCGGTCTTGGTATCGATGAAGCTATTGCGCTGCACGCCGAGCGGGGTGTCGTAGTCGTTCTGGTTGCGATAAACGGCGTCGGCGTGCAACACCAGCGCGCCGTCGGCGCCCATCGCGTCGATGCGCATCATCCCGGTCTCGCCGTGGCTGACGCTGTCGTAGCGCAACTCGGCGCGGCCGGAGACCGGCTCATCGAGCGGCCGTTCGGCGATGCGACCGTCGACCACGTTGACCAGGCCGCCGATCGCGCCGCTGCCATATAGCAGCGTTGCCGGTCCCTTGAGCACCTCGATCTGGTCGGCCAGAAACGGCTCAATCGCGACCCCGTGGTCCTGGCTGACCGTGGAGACGTCCTGGCTGCCGAGGCCGCCGGACAGTACCGCCACGCGCGGGCCGTCCATGCCGCGGATCACTGGCCGGCCCACGCCGTTGCCGAAGAACGAACTCTGCACGCCTGGCAGCTTGCCGACCGTTTCGCCCAGCGTCGGCGCTTTGGCCGCATCGAGCTTGCTGCCCGCGAGTACTTCGGCTGGTTGGGTCAGGTCTTCGGCGCTGGTGCGCAGCGCACTGGCCGTGACGACCACGGAATCGAGATCGGTCGGCTGCTGGTGCCGACTGTCGCTGGCTTTGCGGGCTTCGGCCTGGGCGTCGGCCCCAGCCTCGGTCGTCTGCGCCGCTGGCGCGGCCAAGGGCAGCGCCAGCATCAGCGCGGCCGACAGCAGGGTGAAGTGGGGGCGGAAAGGGCGAACGGGCATGGGCATTGATTCCAGGGTTTCGACTTCGTTGCGGATGTTATACTATTCCAATTAGAACTCCAGACTCTGCCAAAAGTCACCCATCCATGCCGCCGAGCCGTCATCGCCGCCTGTTAGACCGCTTCGGCGCCGCCGGGTCGCTGCTGTGCGCCGCCCATTGCGCGTTGCTGCCGCTGGCGATCGCGGTGCTGCCGTCGTTCGGGCTGGCCAGCCTCGGCAGCCAGGGGTTCGAGCGCGGGTTCGTGGCGTTTGCGACCGCACTGGGCTTGTTCAGCGCGATCTGGGGCTACCGCCGCCACCGCGCAGTGCGGGCGCTGTCGTTGCTGATCCCGGGGCTGATCACGCTTTGGGCGGTGGTGCTGTACCAGCCATTGCACGAAATGGTGCTACCGCACGCGATCCTGATGACGTTCGGCGGCACCTTGGTTGGGCTCGCGCATATCGCCAACCTGCGACTCAACCACGGTCACGTCCACGACGCCACCTGCGCGCACTGAGGCTTGGCGGCGCCTGCTGTGCTACGCTTCGCAGTCGCCCGCTCGGCGCGGGCCCCGGCTGTTCAAGCCATCTTCAAGCCATCTTTCAAGACCAGTTTCAGGAGCAGCACCATGGGTAAGGGCGACCGCAAAACAGCCAAGGGCAAGCGTTCAATTTCGAGCTACGGCAACGTCCGCAGCTCCGTGACCAAGGTCGCCGGCACACCGGTCGCGCCAGTCGTCAAGAAGACCTCCGCGACCAAGACCGTGGCCAAGGCCCCGGCGAAGAAGGTCGTGGCGAAGAAGGCTGCCGGCTGAGCACAAGCGCCGTCGGCGGGCTTGCGAGAAGCCCGTGCTAGCCAAAAGCCCCGCTGATGCGGGGTTTTTTGTGGGTGGTGGCATGGGGTTAGGCCCGTCCATGCCCTGCTGATCCGAGGTGGGCAGTTCCAGCGGGAGCGGACATACAAGAGCTGGCGTGTGGCGGTTACTCCGGAATTCGTAGATCTGAGCCGCTCATATTGCTTCGGCCCTGACCCTCACCAACCGTTTTTTAAAGCAGCTTGGGTGCTGCGTCGATTACGGCTTCGCCGCGGCCTCGACCGCGCGCCAGACCCGCAGCAGATTGCCTCCGAGAATCTTGCGAATATCGGCGTCGTTGTAACCGCGCGCCTGCAGGCCAGCCACCAAGTTCGGGTAGTCGGCGGCCGTGCGCAGTCCTTCGGGCAGTTTGCCGCTGACGCCGTCGAAGTCCGAGCCGATGCCGACGTGATTAACGCCGATCACCTTCACCGCGTGATCGATCTGATCGAGCACGGCATCAAGCTTGGTCGGGATCGGCGGATGCGCGTCGTCCCACGCCTTATCGAATTCCTCAACATTGCCTGCGGGCTTGCCGGCGGCGATTGCCGTAGCGTTGTTGCGATGGAAGTCGGCTTCTGCGCGAAAGTACGCCTGGGTGTCTGCCGCGGCCCTCGCGTCGATAAACGCGCTGCCGAACACGATATGCACCACGCCACCCTTCGCTGCGATCGCCTTGGCCAGCGCGTCGCTGAGGTTGCGCTCGAAGCCGGGAGTGAAATGGCGCATACCCGAATGGCTGGCGATCACCGGCACGTCGGTGACGCGCAACACGTCGGCAACCGCGTCGTCGGACAGGTGCGAGACATCGACCATGATGCCCAGCCGGTTCATCCGCGCGACCACCTGCTCGCCGAACGGACTCAAGCCGTTCCAGCGCCGCGTGAGCGCATAGGACGAATCGCTGATGCGGTTGTTCTGGCTGTGGGCGAGGGTGATGTAGCGCACGCCGCGGGCGTGGAACTTCGCCAGTTGCGTCAGGTCGTCGCCGATCGGCGCGCCGTTCTCCATGCCCAGCGGCAGCAACACCCGGCCGCCCTGGCGGAGCCGTTCGACATCGCGTGGCGAGGTGACGATCGCGAAGCGGTCCGGGTGCCG
>JAYSZI010000077.1:0-15392 GCA_043738095.1 Lysobacter sp. | reverse complement strand
AGCATGGCCACGACGACCACGGCCACGGTCATCAGCAGAGCTTCTTCCAGCGGTGGTTCCACTCCACCAACCACAAGGACATCGGTACCCTGTACCTGGTCTTCTCGCTGGTGATGTTCTTCATCGGCGGCTCGATGGCGATGCTGATCCGCCTTGAGCTGTTCCAGCCGGGCCTGCAGTTCCTCGCCCCGGAATTCTTCAACCAGATGACCACCACGCATGCGTTGGTGATGATCTTTGGCGCGGTAATGCCCGCCTTCGTCGGCCTGGCCAACTGGATGGTGCCGATGATGATCGGCGCGCCCGACATGGCGCTGCCGCGCATGAACAACTGGTCGTTCTGGATCCTGCCGTTCGCGTTCGCCTTGCTGTTGATGCCGCTGATCCTGCAGATGTTCGGCATCGGCGGCGGCGGCCCGTCCGGCGGCTGGACGCTGTACCCGCCGCTGTCGCTGCAGGGCGGCAACAATACCGCCTTCGTCATCTTCGCCATTCACCTGATGGGCATCAGCTCGATCATGGGCGCGATCAACATCATCGCCACCATCCTCAACATGCGCGCGCCCGGCGTAGACCTGCTGAAGATGCCGGTGTTCGTGTGGAGCTGGCTGATCACCGCGTTCCTGCTGATCGCCGTGATGCCGGTGCTTGCCGGCGCCGTGACGATGTTGCTGACCGACAAGTTCTTCGGCACCAGTTTCTTCAACGCCGCTGGCGGCGGTGACCCGGTGATGTTCCAGCACATCTTCTGGTTCTTCGGTCACCCCGAGGTCTACATCATGATCCTGCCGGCGTTCGGCATCGTGTCGGAGATCATCCCGACCTTCAGCCGCAAGCCGCTGTTCGGTTACCAGGCGATGGTGTACGCGACCGCGTCGATCGCGTTCCTGTCGTTCATCGTCTGGGCGCACCACATGTTCACCGTCGGCATGCCGCTGGGCGGCGAGCTGTACTTCATGTTCGCCACGATGCTGATCGCGGTGCCGACCGGGGTGAAGGTGTTCAACTGGGTCACCACGATGTGGCGCGGATCGATCTCGTTCGAGCCGCCGATGCTGTGGGCGATCTCGTTCGTAATACTGTTCACGATCGGCGGTTTCTCCGGGCTGATGCTCGCGATCGTACCGGCCGATTTCCAGTACCACGACACCTACTTTGTGGTCGCCCACTTCCATTACGTGCTGGTCACCGGCGCGCTGTTCGGCATCATCGCCGCGGTCTATTACTGGTGGCCGAAGTGGACCGGGCGCATGTACAGCATGAGGCTGGCCAATATCCACTTCTGGTGGACGATGGTGTTCGTCAACCTGCTGTTCTTCCCGCAACACTTCCTCGGCCTGGCCGGCATGCCGCGCCGCATCCCGGACTACAACGTGGTGTTCGCCGACTGGAACCTGATCAGCTCGGTCGGCGCGTTCGGCATGTTCGTGACGCCGTTCCTGATGGGCTTCATCCTGTGGCGTTCGCTCAAGACTGGCGAGCAGGCGTTGCCGCGTGCATGGGAAGGCGCCAAGGGGCTGGAGTGGACCCTGTCGAGCCCGCCGCCGCACCACAGTTTCACCACGCCGCCGGTCATCCGCGATGGCGACCTCGCCCACGGTGACATCACGCATTGACGCCGACGGCGAACGGCGCGAGTGCGTCAAGAAGCCTGGATGTAGTTTCTTTGCATGCTTCGCGTCATTGCCGACGATCTAACGAGTAACCGATGAGCCCAGCCGACACCCACCGCACCGATGCCGACGCCCGCCGCCAGCGCGCGCGTCGCACCGCGCTGTGGGTGGCGGTGGTCGCTGCGGCGGTCTACGCCGGCTTCATCTTGATGGGAGTGCTCGCGCAGTGAGTACCCCTGGTCCCGAGGTCCGCAGCAACGTTGCCGGCGTCTGGAAGATGGTGGTGATTGCGCTGATTGCGTTCGCGTTCACCTTCAGCCTGGTGCCGCTGTACCGGCTGGCCTGCGAAAAAGTCTTCGGCGTGCGGCTGGCGCGTTCGGCCGCCGATGGCGCCCCGGTCGCGTCATCGCCTGCGCAGGGTCGCCTGGTCACGGTGCAGTTCGACGGCAGCGTCAACTCCAAACTGCCGTGGGAGTTTGCCCCGAAGCAGCTGACGATGCAGGTGCGTACTGGCCAGCAGTATTCGACCATGTACTTCGCGCGCAACAGCAGCGGCCGCACCATCGTCGGCAGCGCGGTGCCGTCGGTCGCGCCAGCTCGCGCGTCGGGATACTTCAGCAAGACCGAGTGTTTCTGCTTCACCGCGCAGACGCTGCACGCCGGCGAGGCGCGCGATATGCCGGTGCGTTTCATCGTCGACCCGAACCTGCCCGCCGACATCAACACGCTTACTCTGTCGTACACGTTCTTCAAAAACGATGCGCTAACCGCGCAGGCTTCGACCGAGCCACGATCGGGCACGGCGCCGACCGCGTCACGCACCGCTCCCTGAGCTTCCGATAGTCGTTTCCCACCGCACTACTGATACGGATTCCGCCGCCATGGCCCAAGCCCACACGACCGACGCCAGCCACTACTACGTGCCGCACAGCAGCCGCTGGCCGTTCCTGGGGTCGATTGCGCTGTTCATCACCATGATTGGTTTTGCCAGCTGGCTCAACGAGGTCAGCTGGGGCAAGTTGACGTTCTTCATCGGCGTCGCGCTGATGTGCGGCGTGCTGTTTGCGTGGTTCGGCGACGTGATCCGCGAGTCGATCCAGGGCCATTACAACCGGCAGGTCGACGTCTCGTTCCGGATGGGAATGATGTGGTTCATCTTCTCGGAAGTGATGTTCTTCGCGGCGTTCTTCGGCGCGCTGTTCTACGCGCGCCAGTTCGCGTTGCCGTGGCTCGGCGGCGTTGGCGACGGCATGGCGACCAACAACCTCCTGTGGCCGGACTTCAGCACCGCCTGGCCAAGCAACGGTCCGGCCGCCATCGGTGGTGCCTACCAGACGATTCCGGCGTGGGGTTTACCGCTGCTCAACACCCTGATCCTGCTCACGTCCGGCGTGACCGTCACCATCGCTCACCACGCGCTGCGCGCCGGCCATCGCAAGCAGCTGCTGGTGTTCCTCGGCCTGACCGTGTTGCTGGGCGTGCTGTTCCTGTACTTCCAGGCCGAGGAGTACATGCACGCCTACCAGGAATTGAACCTGACGCTGGGCTCGGGCATCTACGGCTCGACGTTCTTCATGCTCACCGGCTTCCACGGCCTGCACGTGACGCTGGGCACGCTGATGCTGGCGATCATCTGGTTCCGCTGCGCCAAGGGTCATTTCAGCAAGGACCAGCACTTCGCGTTCGAGGCGGTCGCCTGGTACTGGCACTTCGTCGACGTGGTGTGGCTGGGCCTGTTCCTGTTCGTCTACGTGCTGTAACGGGCGGGCGCAGCGCCGTCCCTATGTGTGGTGCCGCGCCGTGCTCGGCTGCTCATACCGTTGCGAAGGAATCAGCCGTAGCGAGTACGTGATGCGTGCCGAGTGAGCCTCGGCACTCCTTAAGCCGGGCAAGCTGCCCCTAGCGCTTCGTTATGGCGCGCGGCCGACGCCGTGCGGGGTGATCCAGCCCATGTAGATCGACAGGGCGACGATCGCGATCAGCGCCACCGACAGCGCGATGCGACGGGTCAGCGCCTGCACCGTGCGCGGGCTCTGGCCCTTGTCCACCAGCATGTAATACAGGCCGGCGCCGAGGTTCCAGACGATGAGTATCAGGAAGGCGACGATCAACAGGGTTTTCATGGCGGGGCTCCGGCGCGTGGGCGCTGAGTGGTGCGGGTTCGGTATCCGCTGCGACCAGCCCACCGCGGTGGGCACGCGGGGATTATCGCAGTCTGCCGGAGCCACCACATGAGCCGCGCGCGCACGCTTCTGTTCGGCTGGGTGTTGGCGGCGCTCGCGATCGCCGCGTTCACCAGCCTCGGGTTCTGGCAGATGCGACGCGCGGTCGAGAAGCAGGCGATGCTCGATGCCGCCGCGCAGGTTTTGAGTGCACGCACGGCGGTACCGTTGGCTGTTGCGGCCGACCCGTCGCGGCATAGCGACTACGACTGGGCGGAGGGCGAAGGCACGTTCGATGCGCGCGGACCGCTGTTGCTCGACAACCAGCAGCGCGCCGGCCGCAATGGCGTGCGCGCGTACCGAGTCTTCGTGCCTGATCGCGGCGCACCTCTGCTGGTCGACCTCGGTTGGCTGCCGCTGCCGGGCAACCGCGCATTGCCGCCGATCGCTAGCCCTCCCGGTCGCATTGCGGTGCGCGGACTGCTCGCACCGCCGCCGTCGACCGGCCTCGCTCTGGGCGCCGGCATCGCGAGCGACGGCGATGGCTGGCTGCTGACGCGCGTCGATCCAGCCGCGATCGCGCCGGCCGTGGGGCTGTCGGTGCCGCTCGCGCCGCGCGTGCTACGCCTGGACCCGGCGTTGCCGCTGGGCTATGGGCGCGATCTGCAACTACTCGCCAACACCCTGCCGCCGGCCAAGCACCGAGGCTATGCCTTGCAGTGGTTCGCGCTGGCGCTGACCGTGCTTGTCACCGCCGCAATCCTCACTTTCCGCAGGCCCCGCCGATGAATGCCGACACGCCGATGCGCTCCGATACATCGACCCGCAACCGCAATCGACTCGTGCTGCTCGCGATCGTCGTGATGTTCTTCGGCAGCCTGTTGGTCGCCGGTGCGCTGCGCTTCTCCGGTTGGCGCCCGGCCGGCACCAAAAATTTTGGCGAGATGCTCGACCCGCCCGGCGACTTGCGCGGCGTGGTGCCGCGTCGTCTCGACAACACCGCGTATGCGTGGACGCCGACTGCGCGCACCTGGCGCATCGCGGTGGCGCCGCCGGCCGATTGCGGCGCCGACTGTGTGACGCTCGCGCGCAACCTCGACACGGTGTGGCAACTGATGGGTCGGCAGGCCGATCGCGTCGACGTATTGTGGCTGTGCGCCGCGACACCGTGCGCGCTGCCGGCGGGTGCACCGCAGCCGGCCACGCTGCAGCTGCTGCACCCAGACCTGCAGCTGCGCGCCGCCTTGCCGCGCGTCGACGAAGTCACGCATAGCGGCCGCCATGGCGTGCCGGTGTACGTGATCGATCCCAATGGCTTCGTGATTCTGCGTTACCCTCCCGGCTTCGATCCGGCCGGGCTGCGCGCCGACCTGGCGAGGCTGTTGAAGCTGAAATGATCGCGTTGAACTGAGCACACAGCCCGCATGACTAGCTCCCCCAAAGCGGCGCCATACAAGCACCTGCATCGCCTCGCGTGGCTAGCGGTGGCGCTGGCGCTGGGCGTGATCGTGTTCGGCGCGTTCGTGCGCTTGTCCAACGCCGGCCTGAGCTGCCCGGACTGGCCGACCTGCTACGGCCGCGCCGCATGGCCGACGGCCGCGAGTGATGCCGCCGACCACGTCGCCACCGCGATCCGTCCGGTCGAGCCCCACAAGGCCTGGCGCGAGCAACTGCACCGCATGCTCGCCGGCGCGCTGGGCGTGCTGGTGCTCGCGCTGGCGCTGTTGACTGCGCGCAAGCGTCGGTTCGGCCTCGTGCAAATAGCCTCCGCGGCGGCACTGATCGCGTTGGCGATCCCGCTGTACATGCGCGGCGAGCATCTGGCCGCGTCGGTGCTCGCGGCGATCGGTGAGGGCATGCTGCTGCTCGCGGCATTGCGCTGGAGCAATCTCGATCTGGCCCGCGTCGGCGCGATCACCTTGGCCGTGATCGTGTTCCAGGCGTTGCTCGGCATGTGGACCGTGACCTGGCTGCTCAAGCCGGTGGTGGTGATGGCGCACCTGCTTGGCGGCATGCTCACGTTCGCGCTGCTGCTATGGATGGCGTGGCGCGCGACCGGGCAGCCGATCCGCTTGGCCGACGCGAGCGGATTGCGCCGATTGCTGATCGTGGCGATCGTGTTGCTCGGCGTGCAGATTGCGCTCGGCGGCTGGACCAGCGCGAACTACGCGGCGCTCGCGTGCGGCAGCGATTTCCCAACCTGCAACCGGCAGTGGTGGCCGCCCAGCGATTTCCGCGACGCGTTCGTGCTTTGGCGTGGCCTGGGCATCGACTACGAAGGCGGCGTGCTCAACGGCCCGGCACTGGTCGCGGTGCAACTCGCGCACCGGATGATGGCGGCGCTGGTGTTCGTGTATCTGCTCGGCTTGGCGATCAGGCTGCTGCGCACGCCCGGCATGCGCGGCTGGGCGACGCTGCTCGCTGCGCTGACACTGGCGCAGGTCGCGCTCGGCATCGCCAACGTCAAGTTGTCGCTACCGCTGTGGACGGCGGTGCTGCACAACGCCGGCGCGGCGCTGCTGCTGTTCGTGCTGGTGACGCTGCTGGCGCGACTGCGGCCACCAGAGTTGTCCGAGCCGCTGGACGTTGCGTAGCTGAGCAGGGATCGGAACCGTAATACCGCCATTCGCCGCAACATAACGAGCCCGCATTCCCATGTCCGCCACGTTCCGCCAGTACTTCGACCTGACCAAGCCGCGCGTGGTCGCACTGATCGTGTTCACCGCGATCGTCGGCATGTTCCTCGCCGTGCCGGGGCTGCCGCCGCTGCGCGAGTCGGTGCTCGGCTTCCTCGGCATCTGGCTGGCCGCGTCCAGCGCGGCCGCGATCAACCAACTGCTCGACGCCCGCATCGACGCCAAGATGGCGCGCACCTCGTGGCGACCGATCGTCGCCGGGCAGATCAGCCCTACCCAGGCGCTGGTGTTTGCCCTGACGCTGGCCGCGCTGTCGATGCTGGTGCTGGTGCTGTGGGTCAACCCGCTGACCGCGGCGCTGACGTTCGCGTCATTGATCGGCTACGCGGTGATCTACACCGTGTTCCTCAAGCGCGCGACACCGCAGAACATCGTCATCGGCGGCATCGCCGGTGCCGCGCCGCCGCTGCTCGGCTGGGCCGCGGTCACCAACATGCAGGGCGAGTGGGACTGGGCGCACGCGCTGCTGCTGGTGCTGATCATTTTCGTGTGGACCCCGCCGCATTTCTGGGCGCTGGCGATTTTCCGTCGTGAGGATTACGCGCGCGCGCTGGTGCCGATGTTGCCGGTTACCCATGGTGTCGCTTACACGCGTTGGCAGATCCTGCTGTACACGGTGCTGCTGCTGGCCGTGACCGTGTTGCCATGGGCGACCGGCATGAGCGGGCTGTTCTACCTTGGCGGTGCACTTGTGCTCGGCATCGTGTTCATCGGCTATGCCTGGAAACTGATGAACCCGCCCGACGAGTTGTACGCGATGAAGGTATTCAACTACTCGATTGTGTACCTGATGGCGCTGTTCGCGTTCCTGCTGCTCGACCATTGGCTGTTGCCATGGCTGCAGCCGGGACCGGCGTTTGTGTTGCAGCCGGTGCGGTGACCGGCTGTATTCAGGCCATGCCTTGAAAAACCGCATCACGCGGCTACTGGTCCGCAATTGGGCCCCACAAATGAACTCGGCCGATCACTCGCTCGATTGGGCGCAAGCCGCCGCGGTCGCGTGGTCTTGTCGCGCTATCGCACCGGCTTTGCAGCGGCGTCGCGCGTGATCATCGCCTTGACCGTTTCAAGCGCGGGATCGCGTCCCGCAAAATAGTCGGCGGCGGTCATGGTCACCGGTACATGCGGCGCGATCGACGTGCGCCGGTCCCACGGATGGCTCATCTGCCAGCGGACGCCGGACACGGCCGCGCTGACGCCGCTCCACGGCAACACGATCTTTGCCTCGTCGCCGTCCTGGTTGCCGGTCATGGCCGTGGGTTCGCCCACGAACACCGGCTTCACCAGGCGCTCCAGATCGGTGGAAAAGTTGGCCGCGGCCGAATAGACGTTGCGGCCGATCAGCGCATACACGCGGTGGCCGTCGTGCGTGGAGAACGCAGTGAGCGTCCGCAGCAGATCGACGTAGGTGAGCGTGTTGCCGCCATTGTTGTGGCGCAGGTCGACGATCACGTTGCGCGATCCGGTGTCGGCGAGCAGCTTGCGTAGACGCAGGGCAAACGCGCGCAGGTCTTCGTCCGGATCCGGCGCGACCTGGTTGAACTGCACGTAGGTCGTCGCCAGCTGCGGCCAGTATTCGGCCCAGTGCGATTCCTGCGGTTGGCGCAGAAACAGCGGCGCTTCGCCCTTGGGTGGCGCGGGCAACTTCGCGCGCGGGTTCCAGTCGCCGGCGGCAAGGCTGACGTCCTCGCGATGGCCTTTCGCATTGACGAGTGTGAGTACGGCGCGATCGGCCGTTTTCGCGATGCCGAGCCCATGCAGCAGCAGGCTGTCGGAAACACGAATGGGCACGGTCCACAGCGCTTCCGCCGGCGACGCGAAGCTGGTGGCGGACGCAACGCGGTCGAACACGGTCTTGGAATCGACACCGTCGATCGCGACCAGGCGACGGCCGAGCAGCGCTTGGTGCGCCTCGTCCGAACGGACCACGTAGAGACCATCGGGGAAGGCGTACAACAGCACCGGCAGCCAAGTGAATTTCAGGCGCGCGCCCGGGGCAGGGCCGTCCGGGCCGGCGCCCCACAGCATCGTATGGCCCATGTGCAGGGTGCCGATCACCTGGGCGAGGCGCGCGTAGACCTGCGCGTCCGACAGCTTCGGGAGATCCGCACGCAGCGCGGCGATGGCAGCGCGCGTGCTGGCGGGTAGCTCGGCGTCACGAAATGCGGGCGTAAGACGGCGGGTCTCGGCGAGTAGCCAATCCAGATCGCTGTTCCAGCCGACCACGCGGTCATTGCCAGTGACTGGGGCGACGGTCAGCGTCTTCCAACGCGGGTCCGCACGCAAAGATTCGAAAGCGGGGTCGGTGAGCAGGCCCGGCCGATCCAGTTCGTGCTCGTCGACGATCATCGTCTGCAATGTGTCGATCGCGGCGTCGGTCTGGCCGAGCTTGGCCTGCTGCACCGCAATCCAGTAGCGCGCGCTGCCCGGCACCGGGCCAATGAGCGCAATCGAGCGCCGATACGCGGCAATCGACGCTTCGGACTTGCCGAGCTCCCGCTGCGCGCTGCCCAGGCCGACCCAGGTTTCGCGGTCGAGCGGATAGTCCGCGACGAGCTGCTGAAATAGTTTCTCGGCATCGATCCAGCGCTTGGCCAACAATGCAGCGCGCGCCTGCTCGAGGCGGTCGCGGTAGCCCACGGCGTCGGCAGGGGTGGCGAACAAGCGGGCGTATTCGGGGGAGTAGGCTGCGGCTTGCGGCGCGCGCGCCTGCGCGGTGGCCGCGGCAGACAGTGCTGCGAGCAGGGCGAATGTCAGCGAAAAACGGGGCATCGATAATCTCCGGTAGTGCGTACCTGGATGCGCTTGGGGGCTCAATGGTTTAAGGCGCTCCCCAGCAAGTTGTCGGGTAGGAACGTCGCGAGAACGGCATTCGAGCCCGATCGCAAGCGCCACAGTGTTTCAGTCGAGCGTAATACTGTCGCTGCAGACCTGGGAAGCAGGTTTAGACCGTTTAGCGCCCACATGAAAAAGGCCCGCACTGCTGCAGGCCTTTTCGCTACCAGCAACCGGTGCTGGCCTACTCGCCGCCGAGCAAATGCTGCTGCCAGAACATCATCGTCGCCGCGCCAAAGTAGTCGGCGTTGGCTTTCTTGGCGAAGCCATGGCCTTCGTCGTTGAACATCAAAAACCACACCGGCTGACCGTTGCTGCGCACGGCTTTGACGATCTGCTCGGCCTCGGTGTACGGCACGCGTGGGTCGTTGCGGCCTTGGGCGACGAACAGCGGCGAAGTGATCTTTTTCGCACCGTTGAGCGGGGAGATCCGGTCGAACACCGCCTTCATTGCCGGATCGCGTTCGTCGCCGTACTCGGCGCGGCGCAGATCGCGACGATAACTCTCCGTGTTGTTGAGGAACGTGCCGAAATGCGAGATGCCGACGATGTCGACGCCGGCCTTGATGCGCTCCGGGTAATGCATCAACGCGGCCAGCACCATGTAGCCGCCGTAGCTGCCGCCGTACACGCCAACGCGCCCGGCATCGAGTTCGGGCTGCTTCGCGATCCAATCGAGCAGCGCGCCGATATCCTTGACCGAGTCCTCGCGCTTCTCCGCGTTGTCGAGACTGAGGTAGGTCTTGCCGTAGCCGGACGAGCCGCGCACGTTCGGCACCAGCATCGCTACGCCCAGTTCGTTGGCCAGGTACTGCGCGGTGGGATTGAACGTGGGCAACGACTGGCCTTCGGGGCCACCATGGATATTGATCACGACCGGCAGTTTCTTGCCAGCGGGCGCATTGGCGGGCTTGTAATAGAACGCCGGGATCGTGCGGGGCTTACCTTGAATCTGGTCAAACGTCGGGTAGCGGATCAGGGTCGGCGCGACGAATTTCGCCGCGTCCAGGCCGCCGACTTCGCTTCGGGTCCAACGCGCAAGCTTGCCGTTGGCCAAGTCAAGCACGTGCACGTCGCTGGGCGAGGTCGCGGTGTTGAGCGTCAAAGCCAAGCGCTTGCCGTCGGGCGAGAAACCGAACCCGCCAATCGCGCCCACCGGCAGCGCCGGCAGCGCGAGCGGTTGATGGCCGGGCAGGCGCAGCACGTGAAGCTTGTCGATGCCGTCCTCGTTGCTGATGTAGGCCAGGTGCTTGCCGTCTTCGGCGATCTCAAAGCTGTCCACGTCCCATGGCGTAGTCGCGGTCAGCGCCGCGAATGCTCCCTTGGCGGGATCGTGATAGCGCAGCGTGCCGAATTCGCTGGCCTTGCCGTCCAGCGGTTCGTTCGATACGAAATACACCGACCGGCCATCGGGCGCGTAGCGGAAGCCGTTGAACGCAGCCTTGCCGCCATCGACGGGAAACAGGGTGAGCTTGCCGGTCGCCAGATCGACTTCGCCCGGATACGACTCGGCAATCGACACGTACTTCATCACCAACAAGCGCTTGCCGTCCGGCGAGAAGTCCATCGCGGTCCACTGGCCGCCTTCGGTGACGACCACGCGCGGCTGGCGCGTGGCGAAATCCATCACCCACACGTCGGTGTCTTTACCGTTGCGCGCGGTGCTGCTCCACGCGAACTGCTTGCCGTCGCGCGCGAACAGCGGCGACTGGTTGCGCGCCTTGCCGTCGGTGAGGAGGGTGGTTGCGCGCGTTTTCATGTCGAACCAGTGCAACTGCCAGAACTCGTTGCCGCCGACGTCCTTGCCGAACACGAAGCCATCGAGGCTCGATTGCGGCGGTGCGGTGCCGAGGCTGTTGATCGGCTCGGGGTAGAACGTGAGCTGCTCGCGCATGCCCATCGGTGCGCACACGCGGTGCGCTTGGGTGGTCTCGGCGAAGCGCGTACCGATCAGCACGCAACCGTCGCGGGTCCAACCGGCGAAGCTCGCGCCGCGGGTGTTCTGGTAGCGGTTGAGCTGCGCGATCAGCGCCGGCGGGATCGCCGGCACATTCTCGCTGACGCGGTTGCCCAGCTCCTCGCGGACGACGCCTTCTCGGACGGGCGGTGGCGAGCTGGACGCGGGTCCCTGGGCGAAGGCGGGAATGGCGCAGGCCAGCGCGAGTGCGCTGACGGACAAGGCTTGGCGTAGGCGCCATTCGGCGCGGCTCAGGACGGGCATGGTGGCTCCCAGGTCAAGGATTGGGCGATGGGACGTCGAGCTTATCGCGGGACGGCTGGCTCCGCGTGGGCGGGCCCTGGCGGGGTCGCGTCGTGATGGGAGCCTTACGAGGGACGCTGAGTTCGTCATTCCAGCAAGCGCTGGAATCAACGTTGCTTCGGTCCGCGACGCTGGTGAAAGACGCGCAGCCGAACAGCACTGATCATGATTGGGCCCGACGGTCGCTAGGCCAACGGCTTACTGGCCATGGGCTGGCTCTGCAACCCAGTAGCGGGTAGCGGTAGCCCGGACGGCTTTCGATTGCCGACCTAGGTGAATCGCGACTGCAACAGCGCGCGCAATTCGCCTTTGTCGGCGTCGTCGAGGCCGCCCTCTCGCTGCTTGGCCTGTAGTTCGTCGAGGCGTTGCCGCAACGTCATCTGATCGAGCTGAATAACCACGTCGCTGAACTCGGTGCGCAGCGTGGTGTCGTCGCCGGGCAGCGATTGCGTTGCCAGCTTCTGCAGCGCGGCATATTCGTCGCGGCCCTGGAAATGCTCAATCAGCGAGCCCGTGCTGATGTCGGGGCGCTGGTAAACCAATTGCAGTAGATCGATCAGCAGCACGATCCCGGGCTGGCGCAGCGCCGCGAATCGAAACGGCGGTCGTAGCTCCAGCGCGAGCGCTGGCTGCTGCAGCAACAACGAAATCGCGCTGCGCACCAGGCTGCGTTTCGGCGTCGCCGACGCGCTGCGGGCACGCTGCGCCGGCACATGGGTGGCAGGTGAGCTCGCGCGCGCGCCGACGCCGGTGAGCTCGGTCAGCCGTTGCTGCATCAAATCGCCAAACGCACCGTCGGGGATCTGCGCGAGCAGCGGTTTCGCGCGTTCGGCCAGCCGGCCTTTGCCTTCGAGCGTGCCGAAGTTGACGTCGCTGCCGAGCGAATCGAACAGGAACTGCGACAGCGGCGTCGCCGCCTGCAGGCGCGCATCGAAACCGAGCGCGCCTTCCTTGCGCACGATCGAATCTGGGTCCTCGCCGTCGGGCAGAAACAGGAAGAACGCTTGGCGCCCGTCCTTCATCCGCGGCAGCACCGACTCCATCGCCTTGAGCGCGGCGCCGCGTCCGGCGCGGTCGCCGTCGAAACAGAAATAGACGTCCGGCGCGTTGCGGAACAGCAGTTCGGCGTGGTCGGCCGTGGTCGCGGTGCCAAGCGTCGCCACCGCAGTATCGACGCCGTGCTGGAACAGCGCGACCACGTCCATGTAGCCCTCGACCACGATCAGCCGCGGGATCACCTTGTGCGCCTGCCGCACCTGCCACAGGCCGTACAGCTCGCGGCCCTTGTGGAACAGTTCGGTCTCGGGCGAGTTCAAGTACTTCGGGCTGTCGTCCTTGTCCAGCACGCGGCCGCCGAACCCGATCGTGCGGCCGCGGCGATCGAGGATCGGGAACATCACCCGGTCGCGGAATTTGTCGTAGACGCGGCCGCTGTCGTTCTTCGACAGCATCCCGCCGCGTTCGAGCAGTTTCATCCGGGCCGTGTCGCCGCCGAGCGCATCGCGCAGTGCGTTGAAACCACCGGGCGCGTAACCGATTGCGAAACGCGCGCGGATGTCGTCGCTGACGTCGCGGCCGTCCAGATACTGCTGCGCCTTGGCGCTACCGGCCAGTTGCGCGACGAAGAATTGCGACGCCGCATCGAGCGCGGCGTACAGATCCAGACTGTCCGGAGACGCGTTGCGCTGCTGAGTGTCGCGCGGCACTTCCATGCCGACGGTCTTGGCTAGTTCCTCTACCGCATCGAGGAATTCCAGCCGCTCGTAGTTCATCAGAAAACTCAGCGCGGTGCCGTGCGCACCGCAGCCGAAGCAGTGGTAGAACTGCTTGGTCGGCGAGACCGTGAAGCTCGGCGACCGCTCGTCGTGGAACGGGCAGCGCGCGGAGTATTCCTTGCCTTGGCGCTTCAACGGCACGCGCACGCCGATCAGCTCGACGATGTCGGATCGCGCGAGCAGGTCATCGATAAAGGCGTCGGGGATGCGGGCCATGGACTCAGTATTCCCTGGAAACCGCGTGGACTTTGAATTGCGTTAGATGCGCGAGCAGGGTTTTCGCAACCGAGGTCCGCCGGCGCGCGGCGGCGCGCTGTGACGCGTCGCAAGCGAGTGGTGGCGCTGCGCGGTCATCGATAAAAGCGTCGGGGATGCGGGCCATTGGACTCAGGATCCCGCGGGAACCGCTTGGACTTGGAATGGCCTTGGCTGCGCGGTCGAAGTGCCGGCAAGCCAGGTCAGCCGGCGCGCGGCGGCGCGTTGTGACGCTTCGCAAGCGAGTGTTGTCGCTGCGCGGTCGTCGATAAAGGCGTCGGGAATGCGGGCCATCAGGGCGTCAGGATGCCACGGCGATCGGCGTGCTGTGCGGGGGCGAAACACCTGGGCGACGGACGCGTGGGTGACGCAAGGGTCAGCCCGTACCGCGGCGATCACGGCCGTTGCAAGCGCTGGATCGTGCGGCCAACCAGCGCGCTGCTGACGGCCTCGTCGCTACCCACGCCGAGGCGCGCGAGCAACGGCTTCAGACGGATGGCGTGGTCGCGCAACAGGCGATCGTCGAGCGCGTGGTGGAACACCATCGTGGCCGGTATCCAGCCCTTGAGCATGTTCAACAGGCGATCGTCGTCGCTGCGACGTTCGCCGCGGCCGCGCACGTGAACGTGCAGCGGGGTGGTGCGTGCCGCACGGGTCGGGATCGGACGCAGCGCCTCGACCTCCGTGATGCCCAGTGCCGCAGCAGCCATCACATGCGACTGCAAGTCGGTGGCGGCGTAACGGTCGTCGCAGACCTTGGGCGAGTGCGCGGCCAGCGCGCGCGCCGCGTCGGCCAGTTCGGTCGCGCCGCGCAACAACAGCAGCACGGCGTGGCCTGCCTGCAAGGCGACCGCGACATCGCGCTGCAGGCCGCGCGTGCACGCGTCGGCATCGAACCAGACCCGGTCCTCGATCGGTAACTTCGGCGAGAACCAGCCGGCAAACACGGCCGACTCAGCCGGCGAGCTTGCGCTTCACCAGTGTCGACACCAGGCCCATGTCGGCCTGGCCGGCGAGCTTGGGCTTGAGCGCGCCCATGAGCTTGCCGATGTCGGCGGCACCGGCGGCGCCGGTCTCGGCGACAGCCGCATCGATTGCGGCCTGGATCGCGGCCTCGTCGAGCTTGGCCGGCAGGTAACGCAGCAGCACCACTATCTCCTCGCGCTCGACCGCGGCCAGGTCCTCGCGCGCGGCGGCCGAGTACTGGGTCACGGAGTCGTGGCGTTGCTTGACCATCTTGTCGAGCACCGCAATCACGGCGACGTCGTCAAGCTCGATGCGCTCGTCGACTTCGCGCTGCTTGATGCCGGCGTTGACCAGCCGGATCACGCCCAGGCTGTGCTTGTCGCCGCTCTTCATCGCGGCCTTCATGTCTTCGATCAAACGCTGCTTGAGGCTCATGGCTGACTCCTGGGACGGGAAGCGGGCACTGCGACGTGGCGATACGGGGCACTACGGGCGCGGATACGCACGCAAAGCCAAAACGTCGGATTCAGAAACACAAAAAGCCGGCGGCGCATTGGCGCGGCCGGCTTGATGGCGGTTTTTTTCGCTGTGCGGCCCGGGGGCCGACGTCGCGAAAAACCTGCGATCAGTACATGCGCTGGCGCTTGGTCACGTCGCGACCGGCGCGGCGGGACTGACGCTTCACCGCGGCGGCGGCCTTGCGCTTGCGCTCTTGGGTCGGCTTCTCGTAATACTCGCGCTTGCGGGTCTCGGCGAGCACGCCGGCCTTCTCACAGGTGCGCTTGAAGCGACGCAGGGCAAACTCGAAAGGCTCGTTCTCGCGGACTTTG
>JAYSZI010000076.1:0-74675 GCA_043738095.1 Lysobacter sp. | reverse complement strand
AAGAACAGAGCGCCGGAGCCCAACAAAATGGCGCCGCCGCTACGAGGGCCTAGCGGACGATCTAACCATGATCGAGACTGCGTCATATGCGGCCTAACGCCTGAATTAAGCCGAACCGCGAAGCGGTTTCGGCTTGAATGAATTGTTAGCCGCCAACGCGTTGCAATAGGGCGCGACACCGCCATGAAGCCTAGTGGCAAGTGCGATGACAAGTGAGTACGACGGAAGGGTGCGCGAACCGTAGAACATGTACTCGAACTCCTTTGCAGCGTAGCAACCGTCAAGCGTCTGTACGACCGCGAGATCCTGGCGAGACAATTTGACGCAATTGCCGAGCTTTCGCCGGCGGCTCTCGGCGAGCAAGACCGAGAGATTGTGCCCGTACTTGCGGCTTCGGAGCGTCTCTACTGTCAGGCCACGACCAAGGAGAAAGGCCTTAAATGAAAGCTCGATGGAGTGGCCAGCGAGATAGTAGGCGACCAGCGACAGCTTCTGGCCGAGTTCTTGAGCGGCATTGCTCGCGGGCTCCTGCGTATGCCGTGCAGCAGCAAGGAACTGCTTTGAAAGATTGATAACTCCAAGCGGAGCAGTATTTGCCATTGGCGGCTAACTCTTAGTCGACCCCAATCTCGAGGTGTAGCGCAGATGCTGCTGGTTTACTCGAGGGCGGTCAACAGACAAACCTTACGAGATAACAAGGAGTTAGCCGCTAGCGTCGGACGCACGAAAGAAAGAGGCTATGGGCTACACCCGGGATGTGAGGCGGTAATGGATTACCACCCTAAAGGCAAAGCGGTAAAAGCTGACGTCAGCACCCAGTCTGTTCGTCTCCTGGATCAGGTTCGGATGCAATGTCGAGTCAGGCACTACAGCTTGCGTACCGAACGCGCTTACGTATCTTGGTGTCGGCGCTTCGTTTTGGCCAATGGTAAGCGCCACCCGCGGGACATGGGAGCTGACGAAGTCGCTGCCTTCCTGTCGCAACTGGCGATGCGCGATGACGTGGCATCCAGCACCCAGAATCAAGCGCTGTCGGCATTGCTGTTTCTGTATCGAAAGGTGCTGAAAGTGGATCTACCCTGGATGGATTCCGTTGTGCGTGCCAAGCGACCCAAGCGGCTGCCCGTGGTGCTGTCGCATGAGGAGCTCACACGACTGCTCGCGGCACTCGAGGGGCCGCATTGGCTTATGGCCGCGTTGCTGTACGGCACTGGCATGCGGCTTTTGGAATGTTTACGTCTGCGGCTCAAAGATATCGATTTCGACCGGAGCGAGATCTGCGTACGTCAGGGCAAGGGGGCGAAGGATCGCCGCGTGCCCTTACCCAGGAAACTTAGCGAGCCCTTGAAAGCTCGCATCGAGCGCGTCTGTATTCTCCACTGCCAAGACTTGGCGGCAGGGTTCGGTCGGGTTTGGCTGCCTAACGCACTCGCAAAAAAATACCTTTCCGCACCCACAGAAGTTGGTTGGCAGTACTTGTTTCCATCCAACCGCCTGTCCCCCGACCCACGAACCGGGCAAATGCGCCGACATCACGTCGATGAGGCCGTCTTGCAGCGAGCTATCAAAAATGCGCGAATTCGCGCGGGCATTGTGAAACCGGCCACGTGTCACACGCTGCGGCATTCGTTTGCAACGCATCTCCTGGAGGCGGGGCACGACATTCGAACCGTGCAGGAATTGATGGGACACAAGGACGTCACTACGACCCAGATTTACACCCATGTTTTGGGGCGGGGGGCAAACGGGGTGTTGAGCCCTTTGGATTTCGTTCGCTAGTAGCGTTACCAATGCAGCCGCCGGATGTCCGCCAGACGTGGCCAAGGACCGCGTGATCCCACTTCTGGGCCGGCGTTGGCCCGCACGCGGGATTGTCCTAGTGCGCGCTCCGCTTTTGATGCCACAGACGGACGAAATATGAGGAGTCACGGCGCCTCGAAGGCTCTATGGGCTCCAGTTACTCCCAGGAAATCCAGCCCTAGTTGAGCCGCTCGGCGGTGATCGCGGGTGCCACCGCCACACTGCACGGATACGTCTGGCGGGCATTGGCCAAAAAGCAAAAGGGCCAATGAGCGGTACTCATTGACCCTGTGCTTTTATGGTGCGCCCGGAAGGATTCGAACCTCCGACCCCCAAGTTCGTAGCCTGGTGCTCTATCCAGCTGAGCTACGGGCGCGTAATCAACAAATTATGACGAGATGTTACAAATTCGTCAATTTTTTTGGCGCGTTTCGAAGCCTTTTGCCATTTACAGCGAGGGCAGCGAATTCGACAAGTCGCTTCGCAGCGACTGGATACAACTGGCGGAGAGTGAGGGATTCGAACCCTCGATGGAGTTTTAAGCCCCATACTCCCTTAGCAGGGGAGCCCCTTCAGCCACTCGGGCAACTCTCCGCGACTCACAAGCTGCTGCGGCCGGAGAGCATAGCGGCTCACCCCACGCGCGGCAAACGATTTCGCTCAAGCGTCCTGACTTTTCCCGGGATCGGCAGAGGGAATCCCTTCGCCACGCTGGATACGCTGGTAGATCTCTTCGCGATGGACCGCAACATCTTTCGGCGCGGTGATACCGATCCGAACCTGATTGCCTTTGACGCCGAGAACGGTGACTGTCACCGAATCGCCAATCATCAGGGTTTCGCCGACGCGACGCGTCAGGATCAACATAAAACCTCCTCGTGCCAGCGGATCCTGCTGGCTAGAGCGCCGTTCGTTCCACGAAGCGCTGCAAAGTATCGACAAAAACGTTCGCTATCTTAGCTACCTGCTATTCACGCTAGCAAGCGCGGTGAGTCACGCATTCATCAGTTTGTGACGTAGCCACACTTCTACTCCGGCCAAAGCCTCAACCAGAGCCGGGCCATCATCGCCGCCGCCTTGGGCCATGTCCGGACGACCACCACCCTTGCCATTGATCTGACCGGCGACGTGCGACAGGAGTTCACCCGCCTTCACCCGCCCCGCCGCGGCGCCGCTGACCCCTGCCACCAGTGCGGCCTTGCCGTCCTGGGTGCCGGCCAGCAGGATCACGGCATCGCCAAGTTGCTGTCTAAGCCGGTCTAGCGCGTCGCGCAGGGCCTTGGCATCGAAGCCCTCCAGCCGCGTCGCGATGACTTTGACCCCGCCTAAGTCGACGGCAGTCGACGCCAGGTCCGAGGTCGCACCCGACGCAGCCTTCGCCTTCAGCGTCTGGAGTTCGCGCTCGAGCTTACGCTGCCGGTCGAGCAAGGCGCGCAACTTGTCGGCGACGTCCGCCGCATTGCCCCCGAGCAGTTCCGCAGCTTCCTCCAGACGGCGTTCCTCGGTGCTCACGTAATCCAGAGCGCCCTGCCCGGTTACGGCCTCGATCCGGCGCACTCCGGCAGACACGCCGCCTTCGGTAACAATCTTGAACAGGCCTATGTCGCCAGTGCGCGACACGTGGGTACCGCCGCACAGCTCAGTTGAGCCGACGCCCATACGCAAAACACGCACTGCATCGCCGTACTTCTCGCCAAACAGCGCCAGCGCACCGAAGTCGAGCGCCTCCTGCATGCCCATCTGATGGATCTCGACCGCGTGGTTCGCGCGTACCTCCGCGTTGACCCGGCGTTCGATTTCCGCCAATTCGGTCGCACTCAACGGCTGGAAATGGGCGAAGTCGAAACGCAGCCGAGCCGGTGCGACCAGCGATCCCTTCTGCGTGACGTGTTCCCCCAGCAGGCCCCGCAGGGCTGCGTGCAGCAGGTGCGTGGCCGAATGATTGAGTACCGTCGCGGCCCGGCGTGGTGCATCCACTGCGCCGAGCACCCGATCGCCACGCTTGAGCGTGCCCTCGGCGAGCGTGCCGATGTGGCCATGGAACTGGCCCGCCAGCTTCTGCGTGTCGCGTACGACGAAGCGGGTGCCGGCTTCGTCAAGTTCGCCGGCATCGCCGACCTGGCCGCCGCTTTCAGCGTAGAACGGCGTGCGGTCGAGAACCACCACCGCTTCGTCGCCGGCATCGATCTGGGCTACCGGGCGCCCGTTCCTGAGCAGAGCAACGACTTCGAGCCCACCGTCGGTGAGCTTGTCGTAGCCAAGGAATTGCGTCGGAGCGAGCTGTGCGGCGAGCTCGGCCGGCAACATCGCTGTGCCGCCGAACTTCCCGGCCGCGCGTGCGGTGTCGCGCTGCTGGGTCATCGCCGCATCAAAGCCCCCCATGTCTACGGTCAGGCCGCGCTCGCGCGCGATGTCGGCGGTGAGGTCGACCGGGAATCCATAGGTGTCATACAACCGGAATGCGTCAGCGCCGGGAATGACGCCGGCCGACCGCGCGGCCACGTCGTCGAAAATGCGCATGCCCGAATCCAGCGTTTCGGCGAAGCGCTCTTCCTCGGCCCGCAGCGCGCGCTCGACGAACTCGCGCTTGGCGGCGACTTCCGGGTAGGCATCGCTCATCACTTCGACCAGAGGATCGACCATCCGATGGAAGAACGGCTGCTTCTGCCCCAACATCCAGCCGTGGCGCAGGGCGCGACGGATGATCCGGCGCAGCACATAGCCCCGGCCTTCGTTGCTCGGCAACACACCATCGACGATCAGGAACGAGCATGCGCGAATGTGATCGGCGATCACCCGTAGCGACTTGTTGTCGAGGTCGCTAGTGGCCGTTAGCTCGGCAGCCGCCGCGATCAAGTGACGGAAAATATCGATCTCGTAATTGCCGTGCACGTGCTGCAGCACAGCAGCGAGGCGCTCGAGACCCATGCCGGTGTCCACGCATGGCGCCGGCAGCGGCGCGAGGCTGCCATCAGGCTGTCGGTCGAACTGCATGAAGACCAGGTTCCAGATCTCGATGTAGCGGTCGCCATCTTCGTCCGGAGACCCCGGCGGGCCGCCGAAATGCTGGTCGCCGTGGTCGTAGAAGATCTCGGTGCACGGACCGCAAGGGCCGGTGTCGGCCATCTGCCAGAAGTTGTCGGAGGCGAACGGTGCGCCCTTGTTGTCGCCGATGCGGACGATGCGCTCAGCAGGAATGCCGATCTTCTCATTCCAGAGGCGATAGGCCTCTTCGTCGGTGTGATAGACGGTGACCAGCAGGCGCTCTTTCGGCAGGCCCCAGACTTCGGTGAGCAGTTCCCACGCCCAGGCGATCGCGTCTTCCTTGAAGTAGTCGCCAAACGACCAGTTGCCGAGCATTTCAAAGAAGGTGTGATGACGCGCGGTGTAGCCGACCTGGTCGAGGTCGTTGTGCTTGCCGCCCGCGCGCAGGCAGCGCTGCACGTCGGCGGCGCGCACGTAGCCCGGCTTCTCGCTGCCGAGGAACACGTTCTTGAACTGGACCATGCCCGAATTGGTAAACAGCAGCGTCGGGTCGTTGGCGGGGACCAGCGGCGCCGACGGCACGATGGTGTGGCCCTTGGCGCGGAAGAATTCGAGGAAATCGCCGCGGATTTCGGTAGTGGTTTTCATGAAGGCGCTGAGTTCGAGGTGCGGGGGCCGGATGGCGCCTGCGGGAAGCGTCCAAGATGGCGGCCCGCATTGGAGCAGGCAACCTATCGTCGGTTAGCTAGTTAGCCTAGCAGGGCACGGAAGATGCGTGGCGGCGAGCGCTTGAACGTGAACGCCTCGTCGGCGGTCAATCCTCGGGATCCAGGCGGGTGGCGGCGCGGATGCTCGCGCTATCAAAGCCCCGACGCATCAGCAAGGCCGCGGCCTTGCGTTGCAATGCCAGGTCGTCGGCAACCCGCTCACCGTAGCGCCGGCGCACGAGGTTGCGGGCATTCTCGCCCCAGTCCCCCTCGAACGTCGCTAGCGCGCCCGCGATCGCGTCTCGATTGAGCCCATGACTGGCCAGTTCGGCGCGGATGTGCAGCGGCCCGTAGCCATCGCCGACCCGCACGCGAACCCGGCTTTCGGCAAAACGCACATCGTCCTGCCAGCCGGCGCCCGCCAGCTTGGTGACGACCACGTCGACCTCTTCGCTGGTGACGCCCTTGGCCAGGAGCTTGCGGGTGAGTTCCTGGCGTGAGTGCTCACGCCGGGTGAGCAGACCCAGCGCGCGTTGGATCGGGCTCAGTTCGCGCGGCTTGCGGCGCCCAGCCGGGTCGCCCACGCCGCTGTCTGCCGGCGCGCGCTGGCCGTTATCGACCTGCATACCAGCGTGATCACGCATGGTCGGACCAACCCGTCATCAAGATACCGCCGCCCCTCAGACCTCGATGTCCTCGTCGGACTTGTCGCGGGCCATGGCCACCACCGGCAACAACTTCTCGCGCACGGCCGCCTCCAACCGCTGCGCCACGGCCGGGTTGTCCTTGAGGTACTGACGGGCGTTTTCCTTGCCCTGGCCGATGCGCTCGTCGCCGTAGCTGTACCAGGCCCCGGCTTTGTCGAGCAGCTTGGCTTCCACGCCCATGTCAATCAGCTCGCCTTCGCGCGAGATGCCTTCGCCGTACAGGATCTCCGTCAGCACCTGCTTGAACGGCGGTGCCATCTTGTTCTTGACGACCTTGATCTTGGTCTGGTTGCCGATGATCTCGTCGCCCTTCTTGATCGCGCCGATGCGGCGGATGTCCAGGCGCACCGAGGCATAGAACTTCAGCGCATTGCCACCGGTGGTCACCTCCGGGCTTTGGCCGGGCATCATCTGGCCGATCTTCATGCGCAACTGGTTGATGAAGATGACCATGCAGTTGCTGCGCTTGATGTTGCCGGTGAGCTTGCGCAAAGCCTGGCTCATCAGGCGCGCCTGCAGGCCCGGCAACACGTCGCCCATCTCGCCTTCGATCTCGGCGCGCGGGGTCAGCGCGGCCACGGAGTCGATCACGACCATGTCGACCGAGTTGGAGCGCACCAGCATGTCGGCGATTTCCAGGGCTTGCTCGCCGGTGTCGGGCTGCGACACCAGCAGGTCGTCGATGTTGACGCCGAGCTTCTGTGCGTAGGCCGGGTCGAGTGCGTGCTCGGCGTCGATGAACGCCGCGGTGCCGCCGGCTTTCTGGCACTCGGCAATGGTCTGCAGGGTCAGGGTGGTCTTGCCCGAGGACTCCGGCCCGTAGATTTCGATCACGCGGCCCTTGGGCAGCCCGCCAATGCCGAGCGCGATGTCGAGCAACAGTGAGCCAGTGCCGATCACCTCGTGCGCCTCCACGGGGTTATCCCCCATGCGCATCACCGAACCCTTGCCGAACTGCTTCTCGATCTGGCTCAGGGCCGCGGCCAGGGCGCGCTTCTTGTTCTCGTCCATCGTGGGATTCCTTGGGGGGTCAGTGCGGGATTGGGGGCAATCTAGCGAGCGCGGGTCGCAAGGGCTGCGACGGCCGCGCTCGTCATGAAAAATTAGGCGATTGGCACGCAGGACAATATCGGGCGACAGCGCGCTGGGGAGTCGGAGAACACCCCTCGGCAACGCCGGAAGACCGACCGGGAAACGCAGTGCCGGCATGACGCCCCAGCAAGAGACTGTGATTGACGCTCGCCATGGTCATCGTGTCGGCCGCACCAGACCGCAATACAGGCCTTCAATGGCGAAATCCTGGTCGGGCAGCACGTCGATCGGCGCGTAATCGGGATTGCGTGGTAACAGGCGGATGCGGTCCTTACTGATCTTCAACAACTTGACCGTGATCTCGTCGTCGATGCGGGCCACCACGATCTGACCCGACCGCGCCTCCGGGGTGCGGTGCACGCCGATCAGGTCGCCATCGAAGATGCCTTCGTCGCGCATCGAGTCACCCTTGACCTTGAGCAGATAGTCCGGCGACGGGAAGAACAGGTTGCGGTCGAGCAGCACGTAATCGTCATTCTGTGGATCGGCTCCGATCGGTGTGCCTGCGGCGACGCGGCCGAGGATCGGCAAATGCAGGGCATCGTCGCTCGGCACCGGGCGGGAATGACATAGGCGGATGCCGCGGGCTTGGCCCGGAATGCGCTTGATCACCCCGGCCTGTTCGAGCGCCTCGAGGTGGTACTGGGCGGCCCGAACGCCGCTGAACCCGAACGCGGAGGCGATTTCGGACTGCGATGGCGGGATGCCGTCGGACTCGATCCGGTCGGTGATCATCGACAGGATGGCTTGCTGGGTATCGGTCAGGCTCATGTTAGTAGTAATACTACTAACGACTTCCCGTGACAACCCCGCACGGCGATTTACTTAGCCGGGCCCGCCAGACCGGAGCCGTGGCGCGCCGAATTCGTTCCCCAAGGACCGCAAGGTCTCAGACCGCCAATGCGGTCATCCCGCGCAGGGCTGCCGCCACTGTCTGCCGACGCACGGCTTCGCGGTCGCCAGCGAATTGAAATGCCTGCGCCTGCGGATAGCCGCCGCGGCGTTTCCAGGCGATCCAGACCGTGCCGACCGGCTTGTCGTCGGTGCCGCCGCCGGGCCCGGCGATGCCCGTCACGGCCACCGCGAGGGTGGCGCCGGAATGCACGAGCGCGCCCGAGACCATTTCGATCACGGTCTCGCGGCTGACCGCGCCGTGGTGCTCAAGGGTTTCGGGCCGCACCCCAAGCAAGGCCTGCTTGGCCTCGTAGCTGTACGCGGCCAACCCACACTCGAACCAGGCCGAGGAACCGGCGATATCGGTCAGGGTCTTGGCGATCCAGCCACCGGTGCAACTCTCGGCGGTGACCAGGGTGTGGTGATGGCTGCTGGCCGCCTGCCCCAGTTGTTCGGCAAGGGTGTGGAGCGCGGCATCTGAGACGTCTTGGGTCATGCCGGCATCATAACGGCCAGCAGCCAGCATCCCGCGCGGCAGGCCCAACGAAAGGCCGCGGCTTGCCGAAGGCGAGTGGGGAGTAGCCCAGCGCACTCTCTGCGCCGACGTTCTCCTTAGGCCGACGACTACGATTCTGCTGTCAGCCCCAGCAAATCTGCGCTGTGATAACGACCAATGCGGTCAGGTCCAGGAGTGATAGACCAAAAAAAGCCCGCCATCGGGATGGCGGGCTTAAGGGTCGATCAGTGTCTATTAACTAACGAACAATTACTCAGTACGCCACCCGCAAGGTCACGCCGTAAGTGCGTGGCGCACCCAGGAACGCATTGAAGGAGTTGAACGGGTTGCCGGTTGCGGGCGAAACGTTCTGCAGCGGTGCGTCGAACCCGACCTGGACGTACTCCTTGTCGAACAGGTTCTGGCCCCACAACTCAACGCTCCAACGCTTGCTGCTGGCGCCGACCACGACGCGTGCATTGACGATCGCAAACCCATCCTGATGCTTCTCGACGTCGAGGTCCGAACCGGTGTTGTAGTCGGACATGTACTTCGCACCGATGTTGAAGCGCGCGAACAGGTCATCGGAGAAGTCCCATTCGTACGTGGCCGCGGCGGAACCCGACCAGTACGGCGCGAAGCTGACCTGGTTGCCCGGCAACTTGAACAGATTGCCGGTCGGGGCGACGAAATCGCCACCCGGAATCGTGTCGCCATAGCGGGTGTCAGCGTAGGTCAGGCCACCCTGCAGCATCAGGCCCTTGGTTGGCTGCCACAGGATCTCAGTGTCGATACCCTGCGAGACCACTTCGGGAATCGAGCGCACCACGAAGCTCGTGCCCAGGAAGCTGTTGAGCTGGAAGTTGTCGTAGGTTTGGTGGAACAGCGTCGCATTGAGCAGCAGATTGCCGCCGGCCCAGGTGGTCTTGGCGCCCAACTCGAAGCTGTCGACAAACTCACCGGGGAACGAAGTGTCGTTGACCGGCAGGATGCCCGCCCCCGCGCTCGACAGCCCATTGGCCGACTGCACGCGGTCGAGGTTGAAGCCGCCAGCCTTGTACCCGCGCGCGGCAGACGCGTAGGTCATCACGTGTTCGTTCCAACGGTAGGCCGCCTTGACCGTGCCCGACCATTCCTTCTCTTCGCGTTCCTGACGGGTCGCGCGGCCGTTATGCAACGGGTTGGTCCAGGGCAAACAGCTGAACCCGATCACCTGCGGGATCACCGTCGGCAAGGCCGCCGCCGGCACGCCGCGAGCCAACAGCGCCGCGGCGACGCGCGCTTGCCCCCCCGCGCCCAGCATCGCCGAGCAGCCGGGGCTACCGTTGGGGTTGCTGTAGCGCGAATCCAATTGCTTTTCTTCGCGGGTGTAGCGCAGGCCCAGGGTCACGTCGAGCGCGTCGGTTGCGTGCCAGGTGTTGTTGGTGAACAGGGCTGCGGTCTTAGCGTTCTGCTGGTACCTGTCGCTCGCGCCGAGGCCTGCAAACACGGTGCCGAACGGGCGGCCACTGGCCTCCGACAGGAACCGCGCCGCGGTGGGCGACGCGCCGAATGCCGGATTGATCTGCGACAGCAGCGCGATCGACAGATAGGGCTCGTAAGCGCCGCCGATGCGGTACGACTCGTTACGCTCCAGGTCCTCGTTTGAATAGAACAGGCCGACCAGCCAATCGAGCTTGTCGGTCGCACCCGTCAGGCGGAATTCCTGGCTGAAAGTCTCAAACCCGGTGAACGCTTCGTCCTTGTTCGCGGGGCGGAACAGCAGGTCCGCGCTGGAATAGTCGAAATCCAGACCGTTGATGGACTGCCATTCGCGGGCCGCGGTGATCGAGGTCAGGGTCGCGCCGTTGAACCACGAGGTGATCCAGTTGACTTCGGCCGAAACGCCCTTGTCCTTGATGTCCTGCTCGGTGCTGCGGTTGCTGTAAGCGACACGCGCGAACGGGTTGGCCGGATTGGCCACGCCGGAATCCGGCGAAAGCGCATCGATGATGTTGCCGGTCGCGCCGCGCACCGTGGTCACGCCGACACAGCAGTTTTCTTCGCGGCTGGTGTAGTCGGCTGAGAAATTGATGTCGAGGTTGTCGGTCGGCTCCAGCAACAACTGGCCGCGCAGGGTGTGGTAGTTCTGGTCGCCGTCTTCTTTTTCGGTGCGCGGGCCGGCACCAGTCCGAACCTCGTTGAAGCCGTCGCGCTTGCGCTTGGCCGCGTACACCCGGAATGCCGCGTTTTCACCGATGGCGGTGTTGAGCGAACCGGCCACGCCGAGCGCGTTGTAGTTGCCAACGGTGAGTTCGCCCTCGACCTCGGTGTTGTAGTGCGGGCGCCGCGTAATCACGTTGATCACGCCGGCCGAGGTGTTCTTGCCGAACAGCGTGCCCTGCGGGCCTTTGAGCACTTCGATGCGTTCGATCTCGCCGAGGTCGCCAAAGCCAACGCCGTTGCGCGGACGGTAGACGCCGTCGATGACGACACCGACCGAGGATTCCAGGCCAGCGTTATCGCCGACCGTACCGATGCCACGGATACGCGCGGTGGTCTGCGCCTCGCTCTGGGTGCTGGTCACGGTCAGGCCGGGCACGAGCACCTGCAGGTCCTTGACGTCGCGCACGCCGGTGTCGCGCAGCAATTCTTCGGGCAGCGAGGTCACCGAGATCGGCACGTCCTGCATCGCTTCTTCGCGCTTCTGCGCGGTGACCACCATCGTCGCCAGCGTGGTCTCTACTTCTTCTTCCGCTGCCGGGGTAGCTGGCGCCTGCTGCGCATACACCGGCATGGCCAAACCGGCCAGCCCCGTCGCTATCGCCAACACCAAAACGTTGCGATCAAGTTTGTACGAAATCATCGTCACCCCTCCCAAAAAATGTAGTCAAAAATCAATGCTGGAATTACTTGAACTTCCAAGCCAAACACGATCGCCGGACCGATCCCGAGCCCCCGCTCTAATCGTTACGCGGACGTTAACACGCGTCGGGGGCAATGCGTACTCCCCCGTATCGGATCGGGGCGCACAAACCAACTGGCATACTTCCCATGCCAGGACCCGCCTACCCGGCGCTCCCTCCGCTTAGCCGACCACCCCGCCCCGTGCCCGATTCCAGCCCGCCCCCCAGCGCCCGCCACGCGGACGGCCATACGCCGCTGATGCGCCAGTTCTTTGCCGCCAAAGCCGAGCAACCGGACGTATTGCTGTTCTTCCGTATGGGCGACTTCTACGAGTTGTTCTACGACGATGCGCGCAAGGCAGCGCGGCTGCTCGATATCACCCTGACTCAGCGCGGGAATTCTGCCGGGCAACCGATCCCGATGGCCGGCGTGCCCCACCACGCCGCCGAGGGGTATTTGGCGCGCCTGGTGGCGCTGGGCGAATCCGTGGCGATCTGCGAGCAGATCGGCGACCCAGCATTGGCCAAGGGGCTGGTCGAACGTCGCGTAGTGCGTATCGTGACTCCGGGCACCGTCACCGACGAGGCGCTACTCAGCGCACGCCGCGACACACTGCTGCTCGCGGTGTCGCGCTCCAAGCAAGGCTTCGGCATCGCGTGGGCGGACCTGGCCGGTGGCAGATTCCTCGTCAACGAAGTCGCGACTGAGGATGCACTCGAAGCGGAACTGGCGCGGCTGGACCCTGCCGAGACCCTGTGCGCCGACGAAGACGGCTGGCCCGCATTCGTGCTCACGCGCAACGGTCTGCGCCGGCGAGCGCCGTGGTTGTTCGACGCCGACAGCGGCCGTCGCCATCTGCTCAAGTTCTTCGGCTTGCACGACCTGTCCGGCTTCGGCTTGGACGATCGTCCGCTTGCGGTCGCGGCGGCCGCGGCGCTGCTGGGCTACGTCGAGGAAACCCAGAAGCAACGCCTGCCGCACCTCACCGCGATCAGCATCGAATCGGACGACGACGCGATTGCGATGAACGCCGCCACGCGTCGGCACCTGGAGCTCGACAGCCGGGTCGACGGCGACCACCGAACCACCCTGCTCGGCGTGCTCGACAGCACGATCACGCCAATGGGCGGGCGCCTGTTGCGGCGCTGGCTGCATCGACCGTTGCGTGATCGCGCCGTGTTGCGGCGTCGCCACCACGCGGTGGCGACGCTGCTCGAGTCCGGCGTAGGCACCGGACTGCGCGAACGTTTCCGCGCGCTCGGCGATCTCGAACGCATCCTCACCCGTATCGCCCTGCGCAGCGCGCGGCCGCGCGACCTGTCGACCTTGCGCGACGGCCTGTGCTTGCTGCCCGATGCGCGCGTGCTTCTCGCGCCGCTGGACTCGCCGCGCCTGGCGGAGCTCAGCGGCGAACTTGGCGAGCATGACGAACACGCGCACCTGCTCAAGTCGGCAATCGTTACGCAGCCGCCGGTACTCGCCCGCGACGGCGGCGTGTTCGCCGAAGGCTACGACGTGGAGCTCGACGAGTTGCGCACGTTGTCGACCCACGCCGACCAGTTCTTGATCGATCTGGAAATCCGCGAGCGCGCGGCCAGCGGCATCGCCACCCTCAAGGTCGGCTACAACCGCGTGCACGGCTACTACCTCGAAGTCAGCAAGCAGCATGCGGCCAGGGCGCCAACGCACTACACGCGACGGCAGACGCTGAGCAACGCCGAGCGCTACATCACCGAGGAACTCAAGCAGTTTGAGGACAAGGTGCTGTCCGCGCGAGAGCGTTCGCTCAGCCGTGAGCGACTGCTGTACGAGCAACTGCTGGACGTGCTCAACGAACAACTTGAGCCGCTCAAGCACTGCGCCGCCGCGCTGGCCGAACTCGACGTGCTCGCGGCGTTCGCCGAGCGCGCCCATGCCTTGGACTGGTCGCCGCCGGAGTTGCGCGATGTACCAGGGCTGCAGATCGAGCGCGGTCGCCATCCGGTGGTCGAAGCGGTGCGCGACGAGCCGTTCGAGCCCAACGATCTGGTGCTGCACGACAACCGCCGGATGCTGGTGATCACCGGCCCGAACATGGGCGGCAAGTCGACCTACATGCGGCAGAACGCGTTGATCGTGCTGCTCGCGCACATCGGCAGTTTCGTGCCGGCCGCGCGCGCAGTAATCGGACCGATCGACCGCATCCTGACCCGAATCGGCGCCGGCGACGACCTCGTGCGTGGTCAGTCGACCTTCATGGTCGAGATGAGCGAGACCAGCTACATCCTCCACCACGCGACCTCGCAGTCGCTGGTGCTGATGGACGAAATCGGCCGCGGCACCTCGACCAACGATGGCCTGGCGCTGGCCGAAGCATGCGCGCGTCACCTCGCCCACAGCAATCGCGCCTACACGTTGTTCGCCACCCACTATTTCGAACTGACTTCGCTGGCCGGCAACGCCAATCAAAGCCCGGGCAACGGCATCGCGAATGTGCACCTGGATGCGGTCGAGCACGGAGACCAACTGGTGTTCATGCACGCTGTCAAGGATGGCCCGGCTGACCGCAGCTTCGGCCTGCAGGTCGCAGCGCTTGCTGGCTTGCCGAAGTCCGTGATCCAGCAGGCGCGCGGTCGCCTGGCGGAACTGGAACAGCAAAGCCGCGATGGGCCGACGCCGTCGTTCGCCACCATCGCGCTGGACCAACCGCAGCAGATTGGATTGTTCGCGCCGTCATCGGCCGCGCTGGATGCATTGGCTTCAATCGATCCCGATGACCTAACGCCAAAACAGGCGCTCGAGGCGCTTTACCGATTGAAAGCGTTGGGCTGACAAACCGCCGAGCAGCGGTGCATCGTCGTACGCCGGCGGTGCGCCTTCGATGCGCGCGCCTTCGATGTGCAGTCTCGATATGCACGTTCATTGCGGCGTTGGCCACACGTTTGGCCGCCCTGCCAAGGGACGGCACCACTTTTCTGCAAATTGATCGCGACCCTGGGTACCGTGATCGGCACGATCATGGCGGTCGGCGCGGTCCTCGGCGCGCTCAAAACCATGTACGCCGCCGCGGCGCGCACGCGAAATCGCGGCGATGCGGCGATGCGGCGATGCGGCGATGCCACGCAGCATCGCTACAGCGCGTCGATATCGCCCAACGCGCGGATCAGGCGCCGGGCGCGCTTGTCGGGTTTGTGTTCCGGCGCGCGGTAGCCGGTGCGTTCGGCCATGCGCAACGCGCGCAGCTGTTCGCGCTGCACGCGCGACGCCTCGCTTTCCTGATACAGGGTCTGGGCAACGCTGGCCGGACCGCGCGTAGCGCCAAGCGCCAGCACTTCGACGTCGAACACCTCGTCACCGCGCGTCACCCGCACCGCATCCCCGAGCCGCAGTGCGCGTGCCGCCTTCGCGCGCTGGCCAGCGACGTCGACCTTGCCGGTTTCGATGGCGTGGCGCGCCAGGCTGCGCGTCTTATAAAAACGCGCAGCCCATAGCCACAGGTCCAGACGCACGCTGTCGAGAACTTCCGTCTTGGTCATCGGGCTGAACATCCTGCAGCTATTTCAGCGGCGGCTGGCCCTGGCAATACTTCTGATAGAACTGCTCGGCCTGCGGCATCAACGCCTGCAGGGTTTGGATGCGGTTGGCCGGATCCGGGTGGGTTGAAGCAAACTCCGGTGGTCGCGCGCCCTCGCCCAAGCTCGACATGCGCTCCCACAGCGGAATCGCCTCGCGCGGGTTGAAGCACGCGGCTGCCGCCAGCATCAGACCGACCTGGTCGGCCTGGGTTTCGTGGTTGCGCCCGTACGGCAGGATCAGTCCGTATTGCGCGCCCGCGCCCAAGGCAGCCATCAATGCCTGCTGCTGCCCCGGGTCCATGCCGCCAAGCGCGACGCCCGCCGCCATCTGCCCCATCTGCACCAGCTTCTGCTGCGCGATGCGTTGCGAGCCGTGACGCAGCAGCGCGTGGGCAATCTCATGGCCCATCACCACCGCCATCGCGTTCTGGTTCTCGGCGATCGGCAACAGGCCGGTGTACACCGCCATCTTGCCGCCGGGCAGTACGAAGGCATTGGCGTCGTCGGACTGAATCACGCTGACGTCCCACTGAAACCCTTGGTAGTCGGTCGGCGCCTGCTGCTTGTTCGCCGCTGCCAGATCGGCTGTCACCTGGGGAACCTTGGCCACGAGGCGGCTGGCGATCTCACGGATCTGCTTGCTGACTTGGGCGTCCGCCGGCAACAGCGCACCCTGCGCGGCGGCGTCGCTCTGCACCTGCTGGTACGCCTGCGCGCCGAGCTGGTTCTCCTCTTCAATGGTGGCGCCGTAGTGGGCCTTCTCCCCGGTGTAGGGATCGACCTTGGCGCTGCCGAACCACGACCACGCTGCGTAGCCCGCAAACAGCAACAACACCCACCAGCGGATGCCGCCGAAACCCCGCCGCGGCTGCCCGCCCTGTGCCGCGCTGCCCATTGGATCGATCCTCATGTGCCGCTCCTCGTTGCTGATTCAGATCTCTCGCACCACACGGAAGCCCGTGCGTGCGCTGGTGTTGTCGGCGCCATTGCCCAATCGCCACGCCGACCGTGTCTGTGCCGGCGAACTGGCCCACGAGCCCCCACGCAACACCCGGACCCGGCACCCGGGGTTGACCCAAGCCGCACCGTCGCCAGGGGCACGCCGGTAACTGTCGTGCCAGCAGTCCGCGACCCATTCGGAGACATTGCCCGCAAGGTCGTGAAGACCGTATCGATTGGGCTGGTAGCTGCCCACCGGGGCCGGTCCCCAGGCGCCGTCACCGTAGCCAGAAAACGCGTTTTGCCAGCGCCGTCCGCTGGGCGAGACATCGAGGCCACCGGTGGTGTTGCCCGACCGGGCCGGCGGATCGCCTTCTCCCCATGGGTAGCGCGTCTGGCTTCCGGCACGCAACGCGTATTCAAACTCGGCTTCGCTCGGCAACCGGTAGCGCTGTCCGCTGCGTTGCGACAACCATTGCGCGTATGCCCCCGCGTCCTTGGCGCTGACGTGCACCACCGGCAGGTCGTCGCTGGCGGGTTGGCCGGCGTAGTCGAAACGCCAGTCGACCCGGCCGCGGCGCACCAAATTGCCGCTGCGTTCGTCATACGCGGTCGAGTAGCCGCGGCGCGCGGCGCGCGCGCGATGCCGGGTCGCAACGATGAAACGCCTGAACTCGCCCACGGTCACTTCGGTGCGCGACATCGCCAGCCCGCGGCCGAATCGCACATTGCGTTGTGGCCGCTCGACATCCGTCGCATCGGCTTCCTCCGGCGGCGCGCCCATGCGGAAAGCGCCGTGCGGCATCACCACCAGTTGCGGCCCGCGGCCGCCGCTGTCGAGTGCGTCGGTAAACACCTGGCCCGGGCGGAACAAACCGTAATGCACGGCCAAGTCGATGCGCTCGCGCAGTTCGGCGGCCGCGGGGTCGCCACTGGCAGCAATGCGCAACAGCACAGCCAGCTGGGTCCGCGCTTCGTTGATGCCGTTGGCGCGGCTGAGTGCAGCGATGCCACGGTCGCGCAGCGCGCCGATCCGCACCGCGCGTTGCAGCGCCAGGCGCGCATGCGCGTGGTCGACCGGTTCGGTACCCGCGCGCACCGCCTGCGCGAGCTGCAACCAGCGCTGCGCGCCAGCGTAGTCGTCGGCGAACGCAGCGGTTTCGGCGCGACGGATCAACGCGCTCTCTGCCGCAGCCAACCCCTGACTGGCGCGCACGTCGCCGGGACGCAGCTGCAGAGCCTGACGAAACAGCGCGATCGCCCCGCCACTACCAGTTTCGCCGAGGCGGCCGGCAAGCAATTCGTCTTCGCCTAAACGGTTGGCTTGCTGGGCCTGGTCGATGCGCTCGAGGCGATCGAGGTAGGCCACTACGGTCTGATCGTCCGGGGCGATCGCACGCGCGACCGCGCCAACTTCATGCGCGCGACGCAGCAGCAATGGGTCGTCGTCGATCCCATCCAAAGCCGCTTCGCCTTGCGCGAGCAAGGCGCGCAACGCGCTGGCGAACGCTTCGCTGATCGAGGCGTCGTCGGGCGCGTGCGCGCGCAGCGCCAGGTAGATCGGGATCGCCGCATTGGCGTCGGCAAACAGCTTGCCGCCTTTCAAGGCTGCAGCGGCCTGGTTCTTTCTCGCCTGGGCGTTGCCATCGCTCACCGCGACGATGGGTGCCACCCAGGGCGGCACCGGCGACACCGCCTGGTCGGCGCTGACCGTTACCGCCGGCGAGCGCGCGCCCGCGGAGGCGTCGGCCGGTGAGGCGATGCGCGGCTCACGCGAACACGCTGTCGCCAAGCTCACGAGGGCCAGTCCGACCAATACGATCGCGCGCAACTTTCCTCCTTACCTCGTGGCAGCGTGGGAAATCCGACGCAGGCAAGGTTAACCGCGAACACCTCGGCACTGGCAATGGACGCTGCTGCGGCGGGACAAGCAGGTATCAGTGACCGCTTTCCTGATCGGGCTGATCCCCGCCGGCGCCCCGCTTTCCTCCGCCTCGAATTAGGCTATCGTCGCCCGCCGCCATTAGAACTCGCCGCCCGTGTCCCTTTGGATCAAAGACCCCGCAGCGCTGCACGCGCATCTGGCCACACGACCCAGCCGCATCGGGCTGGATACCGAGTTCATTCGCGAACGAACCTACTGGCCGCAACTCGCGCTGGTACAGATCGCCATCGGCGGAAGCGCCGCCGGCGTCGGCCATAGCGGTTCTGGCACCGAAGGTACCGATCCGGGCGGTGGCGCGATCCTGTTAGTCGACCCGCTCGCCCCTGGCATGGCCGACGCGCTGGCGCCGATGCTGGCCGACCCGGCGATCCTCAAGGTCATGCACAGCGCCAGCGAAGATCTGGTCGCGTTCAAGCATGCGTGCGGCGTGGTGCCCAAGCCATTGTTCGACACCCAGCAGGCCGCGGCGCTGGCCGGCATCGGCGGCGGATTGGGTTATCAGAAGCTGGTCGAGCAGTTGACCGGTGTGACGCTGACCAAAGGCGAGACGCGTTCGGACTGGTTGCGCCGTCCGCTGTCGCCGGCGCAGCTGGAATACGCGGCCGACGACGTGCGCCACCTGTTCGCGATGCACGACGCCCTCGACGGCCTGCTCGGCCAGCTTGGCCGGCGCGAGTGGTTGACTGAAGACGCCGTGCGCACCGTGTTCAACGCCGAGAACGAAGCGCCAGAGCGCTGGCCGCACCTGTCGATCCGCAGCGCCCAGTTCCTCGATCGGAATGCCCAGGGACGGCTGTTGCGCTTGCTGCGCTGGCGTGATGTTTACGCTCGCGATAACGACCGGCCGCGCACCTGGATCCTCGACAACGAACTTGCCGTCGCGCTCGCCCGCAATGTGCCGGTCGATAGCGCGGCTTTGCAGGCACAGCTCGACGCCCACCCCAAGGCGCCGCGCAAGCTTGGCGATACGATCTGGGAGGTGTTGGCGACACCGTTGGCCGATGAGCACGAAGCTCCCGACGCCAGCGTCGGCGAGACGCGCGACAAGAACCGCCTGCGCCAGCTGCAGGATGCAGTCGCCCAGCGCAGCAGCGACCTCGGCCTGCCCGACGGCGTGCTCGCCTCGCGGCGATGGCTGGAAACGCTGCTCGATCGCGGCACGTGGCCCGACGCCCTGTCCGGCTGGCGCCGCGCCGCACTGGAGCCGGTACTTGCGCCGTTCCTGAGCCCGCAGGACTAGCGCTGCCGGGCCCACGCCGCTAGACTCGAGCGCGTTTCATGGGGCGGTAGCTCAGCTGGGAGAGCGCCACGTTCGCATCGTGGAGGTCAGGGGTTCGATCCCCCTCCGCTCCACCATGAACTCCAAAAACGGCGCCGCGAGGTGCCGTTTTTCGTTGGGGTCGCGCGGCCGCGCAGCGGTTCGTGCGAAAATTCGCCGGATTGGCCCCGTAGCTCAGCTGGATAGAGCGGTCCCCTCCTAAGGGACAGGTCGTGCGTTCGAATCGCGCCGGGGTCACCAGGATTCATTAACCAATATTCGTCGCGCGTGCCTTCGCGTAGTGCTCGCACTTTCCTGCGCGGGCTATTTGTCGCGAGATCGCGAACAACCCGCACTGAGATGTGCGGACAATTCACTACTTTCTAGTCTTGCTGTTGCCCAAGGAGTTTTTCATGTCCCATCCCGTTCTCACCGCGCTCGGCCTGAACCCCACCGAATCGGGCACGTATCTCGGCAGCGGTCAGTGGTCCAAGACCGCCGACGCCGGCGTGCTGGAGTCGATCAACCCGAGCAACGGCGAGTTGCTCGCGCGCGTGCAGGCCTCGTCGCAGGCGGACTACGACGACATCGTCGAACGCGCCCAAGCCGCGTTCAAGGTCTGGCGCACCACGCCGGCGCCGCGCCGCGGCGAAGCGATCCGGCTGTGCGCCGACGCGTTGCGCCAGCACAAGGACGCGCTCGGCTCGCTGGTCGCGCTGGAAATGGGCAAGTCCAAGCCGGAAGGCGATGGCGAAGTGCAGGAAATGATCGACATCGGCGAATTCGCCGTCGGCCTGTCGCGCCAGTTGTACGGCCTGACCATGCATTCCGAGCGCCCCGGTCACCGCATGTACGAGCAGTGGCATCCGCTCGGTATCGTCGGCGTCATTTCCGCGTTCAACTTCCCGGTCGCGGTGTGGGCGTGGAACAGCTTCATCGCGGCCATCTGCGGCGATATCACCATCTGGAAGCCGTCGCCGAAAACGCCGTTGTCGGCGATCGCGTCGATGAAGATCTGCAACGAGGCGCTCAAGGCCGGCGGCTTCCCCGACATCTTCTTCCTGTTCAACGACGCCGGCACCGAGCTGGCTTCGAGCTTCGTCGACGACAAGCGCATCGGCCTGATCAGCTTCACCGGCTCGACCAAGGTCGGGCGCATGGTCGGCGAGCGCGTCGCGCGCCGCCTCGGCCGATCGCTGCTGGAGCTGGGCGGCAACAACGCGATCATCGTCGACGACAGCGCCGAGCTGAAGCTGGCCATTCCGGCGATCGTGTTCGGTGCCGTCGGCACCGCGGGCCAGCGCTGCACCACCACCCGCCGACTGTTCGTGCACGAGAAGATCTACGACGACGTGCTCGCCAAGCTCATTGCCGCGTACAAGCAGGTCGAGAAAAAGATTGGCGACCCGACCGACCCGGCCAACCTGATGGGCCCGCTCAACAGCGGCGACGCCGTGCAGGGTTACCTGGATGCGGTCGAGAAGGCCAAGGCCAGCGGCGGCACGGTCGAGACCGGCGGCGCGGCGATCGAGGGCAGGGGCAATTTCGTCCTGCCGACGATCATCACCGGGCTGAGCAACGATGCCGAGGTCGTACAGACCGAGACATTCGCGCCGATTCTGTACGTGATGAAAATCGCCTCGCTCGAGGAGGGCATCGCGCTACAGAACGCGGTGCCGCAGGGCCTGTCGTCGTCGATCTTTACCGCCGACCTCAAGGCGGCCGAGGCGTTCCTGTCGGCCGCCGGTTCGGATTGCGGCATCGCCAACGTCAACATCGGCACCTCGGGGGCCGAGATTGGCGGCGCGTTCGGCGGCGAGAAGGAAACCGGCGGCGGTCGCGAGTCGGGTTCGGATTCGTGGCGCGCGTACATGCGCCGCCAGACCAACACGATCAACTACTCCGATTCGATGCCGCTCGCCCAGGGCATCAAGTTCGAGTTTTAAGAATCGAGCAAGTCATCGCATCGACATTTCGCACCTTGGTAACCCCCAGCCAACCCTGGGGTCCCCGGATCCGAGCCGGCAACTGCGACGTCACACGGCTAACCCGCTACGCTCTCCGGATCACAGCCAGGCCTTCGCACCGTCCTTGCGTAACGATCTGCGCGCTAACGCCGGTCTGGCCTGGCCAGACCGACCAGCGGCGATCTTTTAGAGGCTCCTACTTCTACCGATGTACAAACTCGCGCGCCCCTGGCTGTTCAACCTCGATGCCGAACGGGCGCACGCGCTCACGTTGCAGGCGCTCGAGGCCGCGTATCGCGGCGGGCTCAATCCGCTGTTGTCCCGCCAGCCCGAACCGCTGCCGACGAGGGTGCTCGGACTGACCTTTCCGAATCCGGTCGGCTTGGCCGCAGGCCTCGACAAGAACGGCGCGCATATCGATGCGCTGCTGGGTCTGGGTTTTGGTTTTGTCGAAGTCGGCACCGTCACCCCCAAACCGCAGGCCGGCAACCCGAAGCCGCGCATGTTCCGCTTGCCCGAGCATCAAGCGATCATCAATCGTCTGGGGTTCAACAACGACGGCGTCGACGCGCTGGTACGCAATGTCGGCAAGGCGCGGCGCAAGCACGGCCTGCTCGGCATCAACATTGGCAAGAACAAGGAAACACCCAATGAGTCGGCTCAGGATGATTACCTGTACTGCCTCGAGCGCGTGTACCCGCTCGCCGACTACATCACGGTCAATATTTCCTCGCCCAACACCGCCGGCCTGCGTGAGTTGCAGGAAGAACAGTCGCTGCGTCGCCTGATCGGCACCTTGCGCGAGTCGCAGGAAAAGCTCGGCGCGCGCCATGGCAAGCGCGTGCCGATGCTGGTCAAGATCGCCCCGGACCTCAACGACCACGACATCGAGGCAGCCGCGCGCGTGTTGTCCGAACTGCAGGTCGACGGCGTGATTGCGACCAACACCACGGTCGCCCGGACCACCGTCAAAGGCGCGCGCCACGCCGACCAGCTAGGCGGCCTCTCGGGCCAACCGCTCATGGGGCAATCGACGCTGGTGCTGCGCATGATGCGCACGCGGATGCCCGAATCCATCCCGCTTGTGGGCGTCGGCGGCATCCTTTGCGGCGCCGACGCGGTCACCAAGATGGCCGCGGGCGCGAGTCTGGTGCAGTGCTACAGCGGGCTGATCTACCGCGGGCCGCACCTGATCCGCGAGTGCGTCGACGCGATCCGCCGGCGCAGGGAAGCTCCCGCGCGCGGCCTTGTGCCTCCGCCGTCGCATGAATGACCCGGTCCGCATCGTCCGCGATGCGTCGCTGACGGCAAGAAACACGTTCAAGGTGCCGGCGCGCGCGCCGTGGCTGGTCGAGGTCGGCGACAGCGCGGCGTTGCCCGGAGCCCTGCAGCGGCCTGAGTTGCGCGACGGCGTGGCGCTGGTGCTGGGTGGCGGCAGCAACCTGTTGTTCGCCGGTGACGTGGAGGGCGTGGTACTCACACTGACCGGGCAACGTATTGAACAGCTGGACGATCACGACGGCCGCACGATTGTCCGCGCCGATGCCGGAGTGCCGTGGCACGACTTTGTGCTGTGGACGCTGGCGCGCGGGCTGGCCGGCCTCGAAAACCTCTCGCTGATCCCGGGCACGGTCGGCGCCGCGCCCATCCAGAACATCGGCGCCTACGGCATCGAAGTTCGCGATTCCATCCACACGGTCGAGGCATACGAGCCCGCGACCGGCACGCTGCACCGGTTGGGACCGCAGGCCTGCGCGTTCGCCTACCGCGACAGCCTGTTCAAGCAGGCACCTGAGCGTTTTATCGTCACTGCGGTGGAATTCGCGTTGCCACGAACTGCGGCACTCACGCTCGACTACGCCGGTCTGGGCGACGAGTTGCGTGCGATGGGCATCGACGCGCCGACACCCCGGCAAGTGTCCGACGCGGTGATTGCGATCCGCCGGCGCAAGCTGCCCGACCCGGCCGTGCTCGGCAACGCCGGCAGCTTCTTCAAGAACCCGATCGTGCCGGTGGCGCAGGCCGACGCGGCGCAGGCCCTGCATGCCGCCCTGCCCGTGTTTCGCACCAGCGACGACGCCACGCGCAAGCTGTCGGCCGCGTGGCTGATCGATCAATGCGGCTGGAAGGGCTACCGCGACGGCGACGCCGGCGTTGCGGCCACGCATGCGCTGGTGCTGGTCAATCACGGTCAAGCGAGCGGGCAACAACTACTCGACCTCGCCCGGCGCATCGCCGATTCGGTGCGGGAGCGTTTCGGCGTCAAACTCGAGCCCGAGCCCCGAGTGATCGGTGCTGCCTGGTGAACGGGCACCGGGCTTGGTCGTGTTCACCGCAGCTCAATGGGGGCGCCGCCCCGCATTGGACGTTCGCCGTCCATGGTCCGACGAGCATCGCTCGACATCGCCCCGTCCCTCGTCGCGACGCTGCACAGCGCACGTGGCGCGGCCCGAACGCCTCATCGACGACATGGGATCCCAACGCAGTGAGCAGTCTGCTCGCTTGGACGATTTCCAGGACGAAGGACATCCCTCACTGTGCCCGGGCCAGAGGTGGCGGTGTGGATGATTCGATTGCGGTATGCACGACTGAGATCGCGCTTGAGGTCGCAGAGCCTGCGCTGGGCTTGACCGCGATTGCGTTGGGGACGACTCGGGCTGCGCACGGAACAACGGCACCGAACAGAACCGCGCCACGCCCATCCAGCCACAGACCGGTCACGTGATGCCCGCCACGGCCCACACCCGCGCCGCACTGCTGATGCTCGGCAGCACCGTGTTCTTCGGCCTGATGGCGGTGTCGATCAAGCTTGCGGCAGAAACCCTGCACACGTTCGAGATCGCGTTCTTCCGCAATTTCTTCGGCTTGGTTGCGGCGTTGCCGCTGCTGCTGCGGCACGGCCCGGGCCTGCTCAAGACCACGCAGCTGCCGCGCTACTTCATCCGCTGCCTCATCGGCGTGGTGTCGATGTTCTGCGGCTTCTGGGCGATCGGCCACCTGCCGCTGGCACAGGCGGTGTCGCTGTCGTATTCGACGCCGCTGTTCGTGACCATCGCCGCGGTGTGGTTTCTGCACGAACACGTGCGCGCGCGCCGCTGGGCCGCAGTGGTGCTCGGCTTTATCGGCGTGCTGGTGATCGTGCGGCCGGGCGCCGCCAGCTTCACTGCGGGCTCGCTGGTGGCGCTGTCGGCGGCGGTGCTCAGCGGCATCGTCTCGATCCAGATCAAGCAACTGTCAGCGACCGAGCCGGCCGACCGCATCGTGCTGTGGACGACGATGTTGTGGGTGCCGATGTCGCTGGGGCCGGCGTTGTTCGTATGGGAATGGCCGCAGGGCATCACGTGGCTGTGGGTCGCCGCCGCGGGCGCGCTCGGCACCGGCGGCCACATGCTGTGGACGCGCGCGCTTAAGCTCGGCGACGTCTCAGCGCTGACGTCGATCAGCTTCATGCAGCTGCCGCTGGTCGCGGTATTCGGCTTCCTGCTGTTCGGCGAAAAACTCGACCGCTGGACCGTACTCGGCGCAGTGATCATTTTCGCCGCGAACGCCTACATCGCCCATCGCGAGGCCGTACTCGCACGTCGCGCGGCCTCCGCCGCACCAACTGCCGCGGCCAAGCCGGGCGAATAGACATCCTCGGATTGCGCCGCTCACTTCTGGCCAACCATAGGCCCGGCCCATTTCGCTCGATGCACCGCAGCCAACGTCGTTGGCTTACCCAGGGGTCAGTGGTCGCGCACTTTCGCCGTGCTCAGCGCCGATTACCCAGGGGCCAAACTACGCTGTGACGGGCACCGCTCGTCGCCAAGGCCGCACGCCACTGCGAAACACCAGCAAATAGCATGCGAGCACCCACACCAACGCTGCCGCCCATCCGGCCAGAATGTCGGACGGGTAATGCACGCCCAGATAGACGCGCGACAGGCCGACGGCGATCGTAAAGGCCGACGCGACCGCCACCACCGGCCAGCGCCAGCGCGTATGCCAGGTCAGCAGGATCAACGCGCAGGCGAGCGTCGCCGAGCCCATCGCGTGGCCGCTGGGGAAGCTGAAGGTGGTTTCCGGCGCGATGGATTCCCACAGCGACGGCCGTTCGCGCGCGAAGGTGCGTTTGGCTGCCATGTTCAGCAGTGCCGAGCCGCCGAACGCCACCGCCGCGAACGTTGCTTCGCGCAACCGGCGCATCAGCGACAGAACGATCACCAGCGCAATGTCGAACGGCACTACGCCGTATGCATAGCCGACCTGCGACATGAAGACGAAGAAGTTATCGAAGCCGTCGCGCGCCAGGGCGTGGGCAAAACGCAAAATAGGCTCGTCGAACGGGATGGCCTCTTGCTCGTGGATTTCGTCCGCCAGCTCTGCAAAGCCCCACAGCGGCAGCAACAAGCCCACAAACACGACCAGCAACCGCCAGCCGTGGCGGCGCAGGAACGCTGCACCGAAGCGCGCCTCCTGCTGCAGCGAATCGCCCGCTGCCGCTAGTTTGGGCTCACCCTCCGGGTGCGCGGGCGGCATAGTGTCGTTCGACGTAGCTGTCGATCAAGGCAACGAAGTCATGGGCAATGTTGTCGCCGCGCAGGGTGACGGTCTTCTGTCCGTCCTCGAACACCGGCGCCGACGGCGCTTCGCCGGTGCCTGGCAACGAGATCCCGATGTTGGCGTGGCGCGATTCGCCGGGGCCGTTGACCACGCAACCCATCACCGCGAGCGTGAGGTTTTCGGCACCCGGGTGGGTGATTTTCCACTCCGGCATCTTCGCCCGCACGTGTTCCTGCACGCGCTTCGCCAGCTCCTGGAAGAACTCGCTGGTGGTGCGGCCGCAGCCAGGGCACGCGGTCACCATCGGTGTAAATGCACGCAGACCCAGGGTCTGCAGCAGCTCCTGCGCGACGATCACCTCGTTGGTGCGCGACTGACCCGGGTCCGGCGTCAGCGAGATGCGGATGGTGTCGCCGATGCCTTCCTGCAACAGCACCGCGAGCGCGGCGCTTGAGGCGACGATGCCCTTGCTGCCAATGCCAGCCTCGGTGAGGCCGAGATGCAGCGCGTAGTCGCCGCGCGTAGCGAGGTCGCGATACACCGCGATCAGTTCCTGCACGCCGCTGACCTTGGCGCTGAGCACGATGCGGTCCGCCGGCAGGCCAATCTCCACCGCGCGCGCGGCCGAATCCAGCGCCGAGCGGATCAACGCCTCGCGCAGCACGCGGCCGGCATCCCAGGGCTCGGCGCGCGCGTGGTTTTCGTCCATCAAGCGCGTCGCAAGTGCTTGATCTAGCGAGCCCCAATTCGCGCCGATGCGCACCGGTTTGTCATGCTTGATCGCGAGCTCGATCAGGGTCACGAACTGGCTGTCGCGCTTCTTACCGAAACCGACGTTGCCAGGATTGATGCGGTACTTCGCCAGTGCCTCGGCACAGGCAGGCTCTGCGGTCAGCAGCTGATGGCCGTTGTAATGGAAGTCGCCAATGATCGGCACCTCGATGCCCATCATGCGCAGCTTGTCGACGATGCGCGGCACCGCGGCGGCGGCCTCGGCGGTATTCACGGTGACGCGCACCAGTTCCGAGCCCGCGCGCCACAGGTCGGCGACCTGTTTGACGGTGCCGGCGATATCGGCGGTGTCGGTGTTGGTCATCGATTGCACGACCACTGGCGCGCCGCCACCGACCTCGACGCCGCCGATGCGGACGGACCGGGTCAGACGGCGCAGACAGGGCCCAAAACCGGGCGTGGCGCAGGGCAGGAGGACGTCGGAATTCATGGCCCATATTGTAACGCTGGCGTGACCGGAGACCGCCGCTGCGTTACGGTGATCGGCCGCCTCCCCTGCCTGCGCATGAACCGCGACGACGCCAACCAGGTGCTCACCCCAAGCCAGCTGAACGCGCTGGCGCGCGATCTGCTGGAAGGCGCGTTCCCGCTGATCTGGGTCGAGGGCGAACTCGGCAATCTGTCCAAGCCGTCGTCCGGGCACCTGTACTTCACCCTCAAGGACGCGCGCGCGCAGGTGCGTTGCGCGATGTTCAAGCCGAAGAGTTCGTGGCTGAAGTTCATCCCGCGCGAGGGCCTGCGCGTGCTCGCCCGCGGCCGGCTGACGCTGTACGAGGCGCGCGGCGAGTACCAGCTGGTGCTCGACCATATGGAGGAAGCCGGCGAAGGCGCGCTACGGCGTGCGTTCGAGGAGCTGAAGGCGAAACTTACGGCCGAGGGCTTGTTTGAGGAGGCGCGCAAGCGGCCGCTGCCGACGTTCGTGCGCCGCATCGGCGTGATCACCTCGGCCAGCGGCGCGGCGGTGCGCGATGTGCTTAGCGTGCTCGCCCGGCGCTTTCCGCTGGTCGAGGCCGACGTGTTGCCGGTGCCGGTGCAAGGCGACGGTGCCGCGGCGCAGATCACCCGAATGCTGCAGCGCGCGCAGGCTTCCAACCGCTACGACGTGATCCTGCTGACCCGCGGCGGCGGTTCGCTCGAAGACCTGTGGCCGTTCAACGACGAGCGCCTAGTGCGCGCGATCGCGGCATCGACGGTGCCGGTGGTGTCCGCGGTCGGCCACGAAACCGACTTCAGCCTCGCCGATCTCGCCGCCGACTTGCGCGCGCCGACACCGTCGGTCGCCGCCGAGTTGCTGGTGCCCAGCGGCGACGACCTGCTCCGGCGCCTGCGTGCGCTCGATGCGCGATTGCACAAGCTGCAGGCGCAGCGATTGCAGCAGGCCATGCAGCGCGCCGACCGGCTCGCGCTGCGCCTGACGGCGTTGCGGCCGCGCGCGCGCCTGGACATGTTGTGCCGGCGCCAGGCCGAGGCATTGCGCCGGCTCGCCGCCGCGTGGCAACGCCGGCTCGATCGCGAACGCGCGCGCCTGCGCCATGCCGACGCGGTGCTGCGCGCCGCCCATCCGCAACGCCGCATGGCGCGCCTGCGCGAACGTCTGGCCGCGCTCGCCCACCGCCCGCAAGCGGCGATCGCGCGCCGGCTCGGCAACGACGCCTTACGCCTGCGCGGCATGGCGCGATCGCTGGAAGCGGTCAGTCCGCTGGCGACGGTGGCGCGTGGCTACGCGATCCTGCAACACGACGACGGCCGGATCGTGCGCAGCGTGCTCGATGCGACCCCGGGCGATCGGGTCGGGGCACGGCTGGTCGACGGGGTTCTGCGGCTGGAAGTCGTACCCGGTCATAGCGAATGATGGGCGCAGCGGCCAATGCAGCTTCATCGCAGGCCGGATGTAGCCACCGTTCGGCGGAATCAGTACAGGCTGCCGGCGATGCCGCGCTTCTCGCCTTGATCACCCAGGGAAGGGCCGAACAGGTTGATTCCGTTCGTGGTGAGCTTGTCGAACCATGAAGGGAATCAACGGGCTGCGACACTCCGGCGACCGGCCTTTGACTTGTTCAGATCCTCCCTAGCGTCAGCTGATGGCGTGACCCGGCATTAACCCGAGCGGCGTCAGGCTGGCCCGACATGGAGACCCGCGATGCTGCAGAAAAGCTATCCCTACTACCTCGCCAACCGCCCGGTCGCGGCCAACACCGACCTGGAGGTGCTGGACAAGTACAGCGGCAAGCGCGCCACGCGTGTCGCGCTCGCCGATGCCGCCGCCGTACGCAAGGCGATCGCCGCCGCGCACAAGTCCCGCGGGGCGATGGCGGCGTTTCCGCCGGACGCGCGCCGCGATGTGCTCGAGCATTGCGCGGCCCGCTTCGGCCAGCGCGCCGAAGAACTCGCCCTCGCCCTGTGCATCGAAGCCGGCAAGCCGATCAAAGACGCGCGCGGCGAAGTTGCCCGCCTGATCGACACGTTCCGCATCGCCGCCGGCGAAGCCACGCGCATTGGCGGCGAGGTGATCCAATTGCAGATATCGCCGCGCACGCGTGGCTATCGCGGGATGATTAAGCGCGTGCCGGTCGGCGCGTGCAGCTTCATCACCCCGTTCAACTTCCCGCTCAACCTGGTCGCGCACAAGGTCGCGCCGGCGATCGCAGCGGGTTGTTCGTTCGTACTGAAGCCCGCGGCGAAGACGCCGATCGGGGCATTGATCATCGCTGAGGTGTTGGCCGAGACCGATCTGCCCAAAGGCGCATTTTCGGTGCTGCCATGCTCCAACGCCGATGCTGCGCCGCTGGTCGAAGACGAACGCATCGCGCTGTTGAGCTTTACCGGCGGACTCGTCGGCTGGGAGCTCAAAGCGCGCGCCGGGCGCAAGCGCGTCACGTTGGAACTGGGGGGCAATGCGGCCTGCATTGTCGACGCGGACCCGGGCACGGACCTCGATCACGTGGTCGAACGGCTGGTGTTCGGCGCCTATTACCAGAGCGGCCAGAGCTGCGTCAGCGTGCAGGCGATCCACGCCCACGTCGACATCTACCAGAAGCTACGCAAGAAACTAAAAACCGCTGTGGCAAAGCTGCGCATGGGCGACCCGCGCGATGAGCGTAACTTCATCGGCCCGCTGATCGACGCCGACGCCGCCAAGCGCATCGAAAGCTGGATCGCCGCGGCGCGCAAGGACGGCGCCACGCGCTTGGTCGGGGGTGCCCGCGACGGCAATCTGTTTCCGGCCACGCTGCTGGAAAACGTGCCGCATGCGAGCGACCTCTACCGCAAAGAAGCGTTCGGACCGGTCGCGATGCTGGAGCCGTTCGACGATTTCGACACGGTGCTGGCGATGGTCAATCGCAGCGATTTCGGCCTGCAGACGGGTGTGTTCACCGGCCGCCTCGATCACGCTATGCGCGCCTGGGACCGGCTGGAAGTCGGCAGCGTGATCGTCGGCGACGTGCCGAGCTTCCGCGTCGACAACATGCCCTACGGCGGCGTGAAGCAGTCCGGCCTCGGCCGCGAAGGCGTGCGCTACGCGATCGAGGACATGACTGAGCAACGGTTGCTGGTGATCAAGGGTTGATCGAGCGTCGAGCACTCGGCCTGCGTCGCTGTCCCTGGTTGCTAGCTCGACGCAGGCGTGCGTCCGGGCCGGCAGTTCGGCAGCCGGGCCGCTCTGCCCAAGGAGGGTCTGAACAAGTCAAAGCTGGTCGTCGAAGTGCGCAGGCCGTTGATTCCATTCATGGATGGACGAGCTCACACGAACGGAATCAACTTATCCGCGGCTCCCTAACGCTCGACGCGGATCGTTGCCCAAGGGCGACCGCTGCCGAAAACTTTTTTTGTTTCGCTAACCCCGGACCCGACTGCGGCACGTTTCTCCCCCTGACCTAACCACGGGGACCACCCATGAAACGCACGACCCAGCTAGCCAGCCTTCGCACTACCTCGCGCACCGCTCTATCCGCCGCACTGCTGTCCTGCCTTGCGGTTACCGCCTGCCAGACCTCGAGTGAGGAACCCGCATCGGTTGTGGCCGAAAGCGCCAGCAAAATACAAGTCAACGCGCCACAGCCCCCGCCCGGCGTCGCCGTGCCCGCCGATGCCGCACCCATCATGGCCATAGCCCCGCCCGCCCCCGAGGCGCAGATGTCGCTCGACCGGTTGGAGGTCACCGGCACTCGCATGACATCGGCGAACCTGGTCTTGCCGCAGCCGATCGCCAACACCGAAAAGTACGCGCACCACGACGACAACCCGCCCCAGCGCGCCTCCGAGCAGCCAGTGTCGACGTTCTCGATCGATGTCGACACCGGCAGCTACAGCAACGTGCGGCGCATGCTGCGCGCTGGCATCCGCCCGCCAGCCGACGCGGTGCGGGCCGAGGAATTCCTAAACTACTTCGACTACGGCCATCCCGGCCCGAGCTCGCGCGAGACCCCCTTCAAGGTGAGCACGCAGCTCGCGCCCGCGCCGTGGAACGGCAAACGCCAGTTGCTGATGATCGGCATCAAGGGCTACGACGTGCCCAAAGCCACGCTGCCGCCGGCCAATCTGGTGTTTTTGATCGACACCTCGGGCTCGATGGATTCACCCGACAAGCTGCCGCTGGTGAAGGAGTCGCTGCGGCAACTGCTGCCCAGGTTGCGTGCGCAGGACCGGGTGTCGATCGTGGTCTATGCCGGCTCGGCCGGGCTGGTGTTGGCGCCGACCGCTGGCAATCGCCAGGACGAGATTCTCGCCGCGCTGGACCGGCTCGAACCCGGCGGCAGCACCAACGGCGGCGACGGCATCGCGCTCGCGTACGCGATGGCGAAGCAGGCGTTCGTCAAAGGCGGCGTCAACCGGGTGATTCTCGCCACCGACGGCGATTTCAACGTCGGCACGGTCGACCCCGGCGCGCTGGAAACGCTGGTTGCCGACCAGCGCAAGACCGGCATCGCCCTGACCACGCTCGGCTACGGCCAGGGCAACTACAACGATGCGCTCGCGGAGAAGCTGGCCGATGTCGGCGACGGCAACCATGCCTACATCGACAGTGTGGCCGAGGCGCGCAAGGTGCTGGTCGAGCAGATGGGATCGACCCTGCTGACGATCGCCCGCGATGTGAAAGTGCAGGTCGAATTCAACCCGGCGCTGGTGGCGGAGTACCGACTGATCGGCTACGAGAACCGCGTGCTGCGACGCGAGGATTTCGCCAACGACCGGATTGATGCCGGCGACATTGGCGCCGGCCATCAGGTCACTGCGTTGTACGAGATCACCCCGGTTGGCGCTGGCAGCGAACGCCTACCCGCATTGCGCTACGACGCCAAGCCCACCGCCAAGGGCAATCCCGGCGAACTCGCCCACTTGCGCCTGCGTTACAAGTCCCCGGGCAGCGACAGCAGCCGCCTGATCGAGACGCCGATCCTGCGTTCGCAGCTGAGCGCGCAGCCTAGCGAATCGCTGCGCCTGGCCGCAGCGGTGGCGGGGTTTGCCGATGCGTTGCGCGGTGGCACCCGGACCGACGGTTGGGGTTGGCAGGCGATCGCCGATACCGCGCGCGCTAGTCGCGGCCAGGACCGTCGCGGGGAACGCGCCGAATTGCTCGGTCTGATCGAAACGGCACGCCAGCTGATCGCGGGGCAGTCCGGCCAGCTGGGGCTGAACGAGCCCGCGATCAGCCAGTAGCGACCGGCATTGCGCCCGGCACCGGCTCCGGTGCCGGGCGTCCGAGCAGGTAGCCCTGTCCGTACACGCAGCCCAAGTCGGTCAGCACATCGCGCTGGGCTTGGGTCTCGATGCCCTCGCCGATGGTATGGATGCCGAGCGTGCCGGCGAGCGCCTGAATCGCGCGCACCACCGCGACGCTTTCCATGCGCGACTCGCCGACTAGGCCGGCGACAAAGCTCTGGTCAATTTTCAGACACTCGATCGGGAAGCGGTGCAGGTAGGACAACGCCGAAAAACCGGTGCCGAAGTCGTCCAGCTGCGCGAGCACGCCATGGCTGCGCAGGCTCTGCAGCATGCGCAGCGCGCGCGGCACATCGTCGAGCAACGCGACTTCGGTGATCTCGATGCGCAGCCGGCCCGGATCGGCCCCAGCCGTTTCAATCAGGCGCAGCAGCCGATCGGCAAAATCCGCGGCGCGGAAATGCCGCGGCGACACGTTCACCGAAATGTAGCCCTCGCCGCCGCGCGCGAGCTGTTCGGCCACTTGGCGGTAGACCTGCCAATCGACTTCCTCGATCAGGCCGTTGTCCGCGCCCAGGCCGATGAATTCCCCCGGCGACAGCAAACCACGTCGCTCATGGCGCCAGCGCAGCAAGGCTTCGTGGCCGATGATGTGGTTGTCGCTCAGCCGCACGATCGGCTGGAAGAACGCAGTGAAGCCATCGACATTGATCGCACGGCGCAGGTCGCCTTCAAGGTCGAGAATACGCATCGCGTCCTCGCGCATCGCCTCGTCGAATACCACATAGCGGTCGCGCCCTCCGGCCTTGGCGCGGTACATCGCGGCATCGGCGTCGCGTAGCAACTCGGCGCCACTTTCGTAGCGCGAATGCCACAGCGCGATGCCGACGCTCGCTGACGGGAATACTTCGTGGCCCGCCACCCAGCACGGTTGTTCCAGCGAATGCAGGATGTGCGCGGCGATACCTTCGGCCTCGCGCAGGCTGTCGATGCCCTCGATCAGGACCGCGAACTCATCGCCGCCCAACCGTGCGACGGTGTCCGTAGCGCGCACCGTGCCGACGATGCGGCGGCCGGCTTCGATCAGCAGGTCGTCGCCCGCGGCATGCCCGGCGCTGTCATTGACCAGCTTGAAACGGTCCAAGTCGAGGAACAGCAATGCAAACAGCTGGGTGGGGTCGCGCTGCGCGGTATGCAGTGCCGCTTGCAGCCGGTCGAGCAGTTCGGTGCGGTTAGGCAGGCCGGTTAGCGCATCGTGACGAGCCTGATAGATCAGTTGCTGTTCGGCGCGCAGGCGCTCGCCGATCTGCGCCATTAGCTGGGCATTGGTCTCGGCCAGCTCACGCGTGCGCGATGCGACGCGTTGCTCCAGTTCGGTATGGGCGCAGACAAGCCGCTCCTGCGCCTGCTTGCGCGCCAGGCCGATGCCGATGTGGTGCGCGACAAACGTCAGCAACTCCTGGTCGCGCGCGGTGAACACCACCGCCGGCGAGTAACTCTGCACGGCAATCACACCGACCACGACGTCTTCGCGGAACAGCGGCACGCCCAGCCAGCAATGCGACGGCGTGCCGAGGGTGCGGATGAGACCGGCCGCTTCCATCGCGTCCATCTGTTTGCGCTCGGCCAGCAAGGGCATCCCTGAGGCGATCACGCGTTCCGTTGAGCCCCTGGCCAGCTTGCGGGTCACGCGCGGGCCGTCTCGCTCGTCGATGGAGTAGGGAAATTCCAGCCGCTCCCCGTCGTCCGACAGCAACGCGATGTAGAAGTTGCGCGCGTACAGCAGTTCGCCGACGACATCGTGGACCTGGGCGTAGAAGCGCTCCAGCGATTCGGTCGTGATCGACAGTTCGGCGATCCGGAACAGCGCGCGCTGCAACCGCTCGGCGCGCTGGCGCTCGACGATTTCCGCCTGCAGGTCACGGTTGCTGAGCTGCAGCGCGTGGGTACGTTCCTCGACGCGGCGCTCGAGCTCCTCGCGCGCTTGGTAGCGGTCCAGCGCCGTCAGGATGTGCTGGGCGACAAACAGCAACAGCGCGCGCTCTTCTTCGCCGTAACTATCGGGACGATCGTAGCTCTGCACCACGATCGCGCCGCAGACCCGGTCGTCGCGGCGCATGGGTACGCCCAGCCAGTCCGCGCTGTCTGGGCCGTGGCCAAGGTCTTTCGGCACGCCCATTTTTATGCGCACGAAGTCCGAGGCACCGCGCACCGGGTCGCCGTGACGCAGCAGCGCCAGGGTCAGACTGTTGGGGATCTCGGCAGCGGGGATTTCGTGCTCGGGGTCGGCGACGTAGTTGTCCTGACTATCGGCGAAGTACAGGAAACGCAAGGTCTCTCGCGCATCGTCGTACAGCACGATGTAGAAATTTTCCGCGACCATGAGGCCGGCCACGACGCCGTGTAGGCGCCGCAACATATCGGGCATCTCCAGGTCCGAGCCAGCCAGGTCGGCGATCTCGTACAACGCCTGCTGCAACCGCTCGGACTTTTCCAAGGATTCGGCGCGCGCATGCGCCCGGACGGCGGCGATGTTGGAGGTGACCGTCCGCTGCGCAAGCGCGAGCCAGGCGGCGTGCGATGCCGGCGAAAGCGGTTCGGGCAAATTGGCGGCGATCGTGGCGCGGGTACCGTCGGCGGCGTCCCACACCAGCGTGACGCGATGTGGGTCGGCGTCGGGCGCGGTGAACCCGGAGGGCGCGCATTCGGCCAACAGCTGCTCGGCCAGCTGTGACAAGCCGGGCTCTGCGCCTGCGGAAATCGAGCCGTCCAACGCGCCTTGAGGATCACGCCAACGCACGACCACCTGGGAACCGCTGGGTAGGGCGTCCTGCAGCGCGAGCGCGAGCGACTCCGTCGCGATATGCGCGTCGTCGGCTGGGGGCTTGCCTTGCGAGCCGGTTTTCTGCACCTATCCCACCTTGTCGCTCCACCCCCCGTGGAACCAGCAGGATAACGCGCCGGCTGCCCCACGTCCGCCCACACCGGCGCATAACCCCGCCCGGGGCGCTGACGCGTTTGAACTGGCGTGAACCTTGCCCTTGCCTGCCCGTCACTGCCGTGGGGCCCCAGCTGCGCCGGCTTCACGCCGACAACGCCAGCCCGTACCCTGCTGCCGATGAATTCGAGCGCGGACGCAAGCGACGATGTGCTGATGCTGGCCTGGACGGGCGGCGACGCGGCCGCGTTCGAGTTGCTGTACGGCCGCCACCGCGGCCCGCTGTATCGCTTTCTGCTGCGGCAGACGCGCGATCAGGCGCTGGCCGACGAGTTCTTTCAGGACGTCTGGCAGCGCGTGATCGCCGCGCGCGCCGGCTGGAAGCCCGACGCCGCGTTCAGCACCTGGCTGTTCCGCATCGCCCACAATCGCCTCAATGATTACTGGCGCGGGCTCAAGCACCGCCCGCCGGCGCCCGAGGACGGCGACGAGCGCGCGGCGCGGGTGCCCGACCCGAGCACGCCCGAGCGCGAACTGTCGGACTTCGAACAGCGCCGCCGCCTGCAGCGCGCGATCGCGGAATTGCCCGACGAGCAACGTGAGGTGGTGCTGCTGAGACTGGAACAGGAATTGAGCCTGGACGAGATCGGCGCCATCACCGGTGCAGGCCGTGAAACCGTCAAGTCGCGGCTGCGTTACGCGATGGACAAGCTGCGCGCGAGATTGAGCGAATGAACTCCCACAACGTCCCCCCGACCCACCCCGAGCCGCTGACGCCGGACGAGCGCGTCTGGGCCGAGCGCCTGTCGCGCATCGGCCCGCACGACGGCCCGTCGCCCGCGCTGGATGCCAAGATCCTCGCCGCCGCGCATGCGGCTGTGGCGCCTCGGCCGCGGCCGCAGCGGCGGCGATCGCCGCCGCTGCGCTGGCCGACCCTGGTCGGCGCGGCTGCAAGCCTGGTGATCGTGGTTGGGCTGGCGTGGCAGTTGCAGCCCATGTTGCACACCCGACCGTCGCTGGGCGAACAGCCCAGTGCAGCGGCAGCGGCAGTTAGCAGCGAAGCTGCGCTGCCCGAGGATGTGCTCGCGGCCGCGAATCCCGTTGCCGAGTCCGCCATCAACAGTCCGCCACCGCCACCCGCGCCCACAGTCGCCAAGGCGGGGCGCCCGCGCAACGCCCCGCTGCCTGCAATGGCAAAGGCGCCTAGCCCCCCGCCGACACCGGGTTCGGCACCATCGGATTTCGGCGACGACGCAATCCCGCCCTATGCCGACTACGCCGGGCAGGCCACGGCCCGGCAGGCGGCATCGCGGGCCGCCGCGAACCGCGCCCCCGCGCCGGCGCCCACCGTCGAGCGGCGCGAGCGCGCGAGCGGCAGGTCGCCTGAGCCGTTCCCCGCCGCCCGCGCCGATGCCGCGGACACGGCCGCGATGCCCGCCTCCGCACCACCGCAGGCAACCCAGTCGTCCGCCCCGAGGCCTTCGGGCAGCGTTGCTTCCCCTGCGCCGCCGGCACAGAAGTCCGCGCCAACGCAGCCTAAGACTGCCGCTGCCGAACAGGACTACGGCACCCTCGACCGCATCGAAGTCACCGGCTCGCGCCTCACGATGGCGGAGCTGCCGGTGCGCTACGACGCCCGTCTCGACCCTCCTGCGTGGCTGCAGCGCATCCGCGACCGCCGCGACGGTCGCGACCTCGATGGCGCCCGTGAAAGCCTCGCGCTGTTCCGCCGCAGCCACCCGCGCGTCCGCGTGCCGGACGACCTGGCACAGCTGGGTCGATGAATCACCCCGCGCTGCGCGCTCGCGCACGTCTCGATGCTATGCAGCAACGGTTGGGCCCAAGCCATTGCGCGACGGGCGCGCGGGCCTAGCCTGGACACCCTCGCCGCTCGTGCCACCCACACGCTCGAGGCAAAACACAGCCGATTCCTCGCCCGGGCCGCGCCCGTGGACACGCCCGACGCGGCGCTGGCGTTCCTCGCGGAAATTACGGATCGGGCTGCCACACACAACTGCTGGGCGTACCGGCTCGACGCGTTGTACCGCTCCAGCGACGACGGCGAACCCGCGGGCACCGCTGGCCGGCCAATCCTGGCGGCGATTGACGGCCAAGGCTTCGACCGTATCGTGGTCGTGGTCACGCGCTGGTACGGCGGCATCAACCTCGGCGTGGGTGGCTTGGTACGCGCATACGGTGGCTGCGCCGCTGAGTGCCTGCGCCGTGCCGAGCGCCGTCCGCTGATCGCCACATGCGACTTGCAACTGACCTACGCCTTCGCAGACACCGGCGCCGTGCACGCGGCTTTGGCCATGCACGCGGCGAAAAAACTCGACGAACAGTTCGTTACCGCCGGCGCGCGATTGCGGGTCCGGTTGCCACGCGATCGCGTCGATGCCTTGAAATCGCTGCTGCGCGACGCCACCCGTGACCGCATACAACTCTCAGATCCCGCCGACCATGACCGATCCCTTGGCTGACGCCGCCCCAGTCCCGGCGCTCAGCGCACCCCGGAAGATCGGCAGCCTACGCACGCTGTGGCCATTCGTGCGCAAGCACCGCGGCTTGTGCGTGGCCTGGCTGATCGCGCTGGCCGCATCCAGTGCAGCGGCACTAACGCTTCCCCTCGCGTTCCGCGTGATGATTGATCAGGGCTTCGAGCAAGGCGGCGGCGCGATCGACCGTGTCTTCCTGCTGGTTTTCATCGTTGCCGTCGCTCTGGCGCTAGCCACGGCGGCTCGCTTCTTCTTCGTCTCGCTGCTCGGTGAACGCGTGGTCGCCGACTTGCGCGGGCAGCTGTATTCCCACCTGATCGCGCTCGATGCCGGCTTCCATGACCGCAATCGCAGCGGCGAACTGGTGTCGCGCCTGACCGCCGACGCCGAACTGTTGCGCACCGTGGTCGGCACCAGCATGTCGGTAGCGCTGCGCAGCCTGGTAACTTTCAGCGGCGGGATCGCCATGTTGTTCGTGACCAGTCCGCGGCTGGCCGCCTACACATTGATCGGTATCCCGCTCGCGGTGCTGCCGATCGTGCTCGGCGGGCGCCGGCTGCAGAAAATCTCGCGCGATACCCAGGACCGCGTCGCCGATGCCAATGCCTTGGCCAGCGAGACCCTGGGCGCGGTACGCACGGTGCAGGCGCATGCGCGCGAGCCGTACGAGCGCGGTCGCTTCAGTTCCGCGCTGGCGGTCGCAGTGGCCACGGCGCGCAAGCGCATCAGCGCGCAAGCCATGGTCACCGCGGTCGCGATCGTGTTGATCTTCGGCGCGATCACGCTGGTGTTGTGGTCCGGCGCACACGACGTGGTCGCCGGCCGCATGAGCGGCGGCACGCTGGCGCAGTTCGTGCTGTACGCGTTGTTCGCCGGCGGTTCGGTCGGCGCGCTGGCGGAGGTCTGGAACGAACTGCAACGCGCGGCCGGCGGCATGGGCCGCATCAGCGAACTGCTTAACGAAGCATCGGCGATTACCATCCCCGCTTCGCCGCAGGTGCTGGCACAGCCCGTGCTCGGCGAGATCGTCTTCGACGACGTCACGTTCCACTACCCGATGCGCGAAGACCTGCCCGCGCTCGATGCGTTCAACCTACGCGTGCAGCCCGGCGAAACCGTGGCGCTGGTTGGGCCATCAGGCGCCGGCAAGAGCACCGTGTTGGCGCTTCTGCTGCGCTTCCACGACCCGCAGACCGGCACGATCGCCGTCGATGGCGTGCCGATCCGCCATCTGGACCCCGCGCTGCTGCGCGAAGCGATCGCGCTGGTGCCGCAGCACCCGACGATCTTCGCCAGCAGCGCGCGCGACAACATCCGCTACGGCCGGTTGGAGGCCACCGATACCGAGGTCGAGGCCGCGGTCCGCGCCGCGCACGCAGCAGACTTCGTCGCCGCGCTGCCGCAAGGGCTGGATACCGAAATGGGCGAGCGCGGCACGCGTCTGTCCGGCGGTCAGCAGCAACGCATCGCGATCGCGCGCGCGCTGCTCAAGGACGCCCCAATCCTGTTGCTCGACGAAGCCACCAGCGCGCTCGACGCGCAAAGCGAACGCGCCGTGCAGCAGGCCCTCGACACGTTGATGCAAGGCCGCACTACGCTGGTCATCGCCCATCGCCTCGCCACCGTGCTCAAGGCCGACCGCATCGTGGTGATGGACCACGGCCGCATCGTTGCCGAGGGCAGCCACGAGCAGTTGATCGCGCAAGGCGGGCTCTATGCGGAACTGGCCAGGTTGCAGTTCATTGACTGAGTTGCGCGCAGCCGCGTTGATGACCTGCGGGCGCCGACGGCCGAATCGACAACGCTCCGCGTGCTCAGGTTACGAGGCGCCGATGACCACGTAATTGAAACCCCCGCGCCGCGCCGCTGCTCAGTAGGTGTACGACTGCCTCGCAGGGGGTGGTGCTCGCGCCTGCCAGTAACGCCGGAATGGGCGGATCCATCTACGTGGTCTAGCGCCACCCTGGTTGCCGCTGCTCTCCCCGACTGAGTCAGCGGCGCGCCGGTCCAACCACGGCAGCATTACTGCGGTTGCTTTGCGTTTCGTTGCTGTCGCTGTTGCTGTCGTAGTTGCGGGTGCGGTCGCACGCCGGGCAGCGCGCTCCTTTCATAAACCCTCGTGCTACTGACGCGTGATCGACGTGATCGTGCCGTCCATCCCGCTGGAGGTGAACTTGAAAACGACGCGATCGCCCTGCTTCAAACCTGCAATGTCCGCCGTCGGCGCTTTAAACGTCATGGTCATCGCCGGCCATTTCAGTGCCGGGACCGGCTCGTGCGTGATCTTTACCGTCTGGGCCGCGACGTCGACCGCTTGAACAACGCCCCGGGCCTCGAGGGCTCCTGTAGCAGCCGTTGCTCCGGCCGGCGTCGACGTCTTCGCCTCGTTCGAGGGCGAGGAGCAGCCGGCCAACAACGTGAGTGCGAACAATAAACAAGCAAACTTCATTTCGATCCCTTTAGGTTGATGGAACGGTTTCTGGCAAGTTCGCGACGACGCAGCAAGTGATACGCCGCGGGTACGACCAGCATAGACAGCAGCGGAGCACTGAGCATCCCGCCAACCATCGGTGCGGCGATGCGTTGCATGACTTCGGCGCCAGCGCCGCCGCCGATCAGGATCGGAAACAGTCCCGCCAGGATCACTGCCACGGTCATCGCTTTTGGCCTCACGCGTTGTACCGCACCCTCACGAATGGCGGCGTCGAGTTCGGCCTCCCCGGATTGGGGATTCGCCATCAGTTGTTCTTCCCACGCGTGGCGCAAGTACAACAGCATGATGATGCCGAACTCCGCGGCGACGCCGGCCAGGGCGATGAAACCGATCAGCGTGGCGACCGACACCGCGTGGCCGAGCAACCAGATCAGCCATAGGCCGCCCACCAGTGCAAACGGCAGGCTAAGCATGATGATGGCCGCCTCTGAGGCGCGTCGGAACACCAGGTAGATGAGGCCGAAGATGATGACCAAGGTCGCCGGTACCACCACGCGCAACCGTTCGCTCGCCCGCTTAAGGTATTCGTACTGCCCAGACCATCCAACCGCATAGCCCGATGGCATCTGCACCTGTTCCGCGACGGCGCGTTGCAGGTCGGCAACGACGGATCCGAGATCGCGCCCTTCGACATCGACGTACACATAGCTGGTCAGGCGTGCGTCGTCGCTTCGCAGCATCGGCGGGCCTTCCGTAAAGGCGAGGTCTGCGATTTGGCCGAGCGTCAGTTGCACGCCGCCCGGCGCAACCAGTGGCAGCTGGGCCAAGGCCATCGGCGAGTCACGCAGTGGCCGCGGGTAGCGCACCACCACCGGATAGCGCTCGCGACCCTGGATGGTTTCGGCGATGGGTTCGCCGCCCACCACGGTGGCAACAAGACGCTGGACTTCGGCTTGGCTCAACCCGTAGCGCGCGGCCGCGTCGGGTCGCACGGTAACGTCCAGATAGCGCCCACCGGTTACGCGTTCGGCCAAGGCCGAACTTACCCCGGGGACGGTCTTCGCTACCTGCTCGATGCGATCGCCGAGCTTGGCCAGCACCGCGGTATCGGGCCCCGACACCTTGATGCCGATCGGACTCTTGATGCCCGTCGCCAGCATGTCGATGCGGTTGCGGATCGGCGGCACCCACAGGTTCGTGAGGCCGGGAACCCTGACCGCGCGGTCGAGTTCCTGACGCAACTTCTCAGGCGTCATGCCGGGCCGCCACTGGCTGCGTGGTTTGAATGTCACCGTGGTCTCGAACATCTCCAGTGGCGCAGGATCGGTGGCCGTTTCGGCTCGGCCGGCTTTACCAAACACGTGAGCCACCTCGGGCACGGTCTTGATCATTCGGTCGGTCTGCTGCAGCAGTTGTGCCGCTTTTCCGGCCGACAGCCCGGGCAGCGCGGTGGGCATGTAAAGGAGCGTGCCTTCGTCGAGGGGCGGCATGAACTCGCTGCCCAAGCGCAGCAGTGGAAGCAATGTCAGCAGCAATACCGCACCCGCCAGCAACAACGTCATGCGCGGAAAGCGCAACACCGCATCGAGGATCGGCCGATAGGCGGCGATCATGGCGCGGTTGATCGGGTTGTGGGCTTCCGGCCGGATGCGGCCACGAATGAGATAACCCATCAGCACCGGGATCAGCGTGATCGACAGGCCTGCCGCGGCCGCCATCGCATAGGTCTTGGTGTATGCGAGCGGCGAGAACAGCCGGCCTTCCTGCGCCTGTAACGCAAACACCGGCACGAACGACAAGGTGATCACCAGCAGGCTGACGAACAGCGCCGGACCCACTTCGCTCGAGGCCTCGCCCATCAGCTTCCAACGCTCCTCACCGACAGGATCGCGGCCGGCATCTTCTCGAAACCGCTCCAGATGCTTGTGCGCGTTCTCGATCATGACCACGGCCGCATCGACCATCGCGCCGATGGCAATCGCGATGCCGCCAAGCGACAGCAGGTTCGCGCTGATCCCCTGATAGCGCATGACGATGAACGCCGCGAGCACCCCGAGCGGCAGCGTGATCACCGCAACCAGCGCCGAACGCAGATGCCACAGGAATAGTGCGCATACCAGCGCGACCACCAGGAATTCCTCGCCCAGCTTGCGGGTAAGGTTGTGCACGGCCTCAAGGATCAACTCGGAGCGGTCGTACACCGGCACGATTTCGACGCCGGCAGGCAAGCTCGCGCGCAGGGTTTCGAGCTTGGCCTTGACCGCCTCAATTGCGGCGAGGGCATTCTTGCCTGAGCGCAAGATGATCACGCCACCGGCAACCTCGCCTTCGCCATCGAGCTCAGCAATGCCACGTCGCAGAGCCGGCCCTCGTTGCACGAGCGCGACGTCCTGCAGCATTACCGGTACGCCGTCGATCCCAGACGTAATCGGCACGCGCTCGAAGTCCTCGCGACTGCGCAGGTAGCCCTCACTGCGCACCATCACCTCGGCTTCGCCTTGCTCGATCACCGAACCGCCGGTGGCGCCGTTCGCGTCGCGAACCGCCTCGATAAGCTGGTTGATCGTTATGCGGCGCGCGGCCAATGCCTGCGGATCGGGCACGATTTGCCAGGCCTGCACCATGCCGCCGATGCTTGCGACTTCGGCCACGTCCGGCACCGTCTTGAGCTCATAGCGCAGGAACCAATCCTGCAGCGAACGCAGTTCCCCCAGGTCGTGTTGGCCGGTGCGATCGACCAGCGCGTACTCATAAATCCAGCCCAGGCCGGTGGCGTCGGGACCCAGCGATGGGTTGACTTGCGCAGGCAGCCGGTCACGCACCTGGCTTAGGTACTCGAGCACGCGCGAACGCGCCCAGTACAGATCGGTGTCGTCGTCGAACAGCACGTAGACGAACGAATCGCCGAAAAACGAAAAGCCGCGCACGGCCTTGACGCCCGGCACCGACAACATGGTGGTGGTCAGTGGATAGGTGACCTGGTCCTCGACGATGCGCGGCGTCTGTCCCGGCCACTGGGTGCGGATGATTACTTGGGTGTCGGAGAGATCCGGCAATGCATCCAGCGGCGTGCGCGCGACCGACCACACCCCGACTGCGGCCAAGGCGATGGCCGCAACCAGGACGAAGATGCGATTGGCAATCGAGCGTTGAATGATCGCGGCGATCATGGTCGCCGCTCCGGCATCGGCTCGGCAGGCGTCGCGTCGTCTCCAGCTTCAGCACCTTGCGTGGACGTTTCTTGCGGTGAAACGGCCTTGCTGTCATTGGCCGCGGCGTTCGCGCCCAGACGTTCGAGTGCGCCTGACAGATTGGCCTCCGAGTCGATCAGGAACTGACCCGACGCCACCACACGTTCGCCGCCTTTCAGTCCCGACAGGATTTCGGTGAAGCCACCGGCGCTGCGACCGGGTTGCACCAACACCGGCCGGAATTGGTCGCCCGCGTCCAGCACGATCACACGCGCCTGGCTTCCACTACCGACTACCGCATCCGACGGCACCAGCGGGTGCTCGGCGCCATCCACCGGCTTGAGCACGATCTCGGCGAACATCCCCGGTGCCAACACGCCGTCACGGTTGTCGAGCACGATGCGCGCGCGTTGCGTGCGACTGCCGACATCGATCTGTGGCAGGAGGACTTCGACGCGCCCCTGGAATGTGCGGCCAGGCATCGCGCTAACGCTGGCCTCGACCGGAGTTCCCGGAGCGATACCGGCAACCCCTGCCTGCGGCACAGCCGCCTCCAGCCACACCGTATCGGTGCCGTTGACGCGGAACAGCATCGTGCCCATCGGCGCGGACTCGCCTTCTCGCACGCCGATTTCGCTGACCACGCCACTGACGGGAGAGGTCAACGTGATGCTGCCATTTCGACTTGCGGCGGCGCCGGCGGGCAGACCCAGCGTACGCAATCGCTCTCGCGACGCCGACCGCAGCGCACGCGCCGGTCCCGAACGCGCTTGGTCCAAGGCGCGCGCTTCGGCGATCGCGGCGCTCCATGTCGGTGCCAAGACGCTGACCAATGGCTGGCCGGCACGCACCGGCTCATAGGGTGCTTTGACATATAACCGTTCGACAATGGAATCGACGCGCGCGCTCACGACGCGCTCCTGTCGCAGATCCCAACCGATGGTGCCCGGTACGCGAACCGATCCGGCCAGGCTGCCGCGCTTCACCACCACCGTGCGCATGCCGAGGTTCTGGCGCACGCCCGGCGCAATCGCTATGCCGCCTTCGCTCGTTTCATCGGCGTACTTCGCCACCAACTCCATGTCCATGAAGGGTGACTTGCCCGGTTTGTCGAAGTGCTGGTCGGGCACCATCGGGTCGTACCAGTACAGAACCTTGCCTTCGCTGGCCTTTGCCTCGGCCATACCCGGCGTTGAAGGCTCCGCACCCGAGCGCCCCCACCAATAGCCGAGCCCGAGACCGGCAAATAAAAGTGCTACCGACGCGACGACGATTCCCATGTGTTGAGCGCGGGTCATGGCTGTGCCTCCGTCGGCAGCAGGTACGCCAATGCCGCCCAAGCGCGCCCGAGTTCACTCAGATGTTGGGCGTGGGACAGATGGGCATCGAGCTCATCGCGACGTGCGTTGAGCCACGGCTGAAGTTCGCCACCTGCCCGATAGCTAGCCAGCGCGGTAGCGCTGCGATCGCCTGATAGTGGCAACAGCGCGGTTTCGTGCAGCGCGACCTGTCGCTTCAGGCCGTCCCACCGTGCAATGCCGGCGCGGATGCGGGCCGCTTCTTGCCGTCGAAGATCTTCGCGCGTGGCGAGCGTGGCCTGGTACTGCGCCTCACGCGCGGCCACCCCGCGATCCTGCCGGTTGCGCCCAAACAGCGGCAGCCCAACGCTAAACTCCAACGTCACCATGTCGCTGCGCCCGCGGTCGCGCTGGCCGTAAGACGCGCCTACGCTCCAGTCCGGGAGCTTCTCCGCGCGGGCCGCATCGACTTCGGCCGCCTTCGTTTCAAGCTGCGCGTTGATGGGCAGCAGCGGTCCTAATCGATTGATCTCCGTGAGCAGGCGCAGCTCCGACACGGGCAAGGCCGTGAGGTCCGGCCCACCGCTAAGATCGCCAATCTGATCGTCGCCAATCCACCGGGCCAAGCTGGCGCGCGCCGCCGCTTGCTCCGCGCGAGCGGCTTCGATCTGGTTGTCCACCTCGATCACCGCCGCTTCGGTTGCCAGGGCATCGGTAATGGATTCCGCACCACCCGCCACGCGCGCCTTGGCGAGCTTGGCGGCCAAGGCCGCTTGCCCGCGAAGCGCCTTCAACGACTCGAGTTCGCGTTGGGCAGCCCACACACCAATCCAGGCTTCGGCGACAGCCCGCCGGATGTTGAGTTGCTCGGCCTGGACCTGCGCGGAGGCCTCGTCAACCGTTCGCGCCGCCAGGGTGCGTGCGGCATCGCGCTTGGCCCGAGCCGGGATCGCCTGGCGCAAGCCGATGCGTTTCATCGTCATCTCGTCGGCGCGCAAATCAAACGCGTCCTGCCCGGTGACCGGCCCGTTCTCGATACCCACGGAGAGCTCCGGATCGGGCAAGGCGCCCGCACGACGGGATTCCTGATCAGCCGCCACGACTTGCGCACGGCGGGCGTCGAGCATCGGGGCGCGGACGAGTGCCAGGCGTATGGCCTCGTCCAAGGCCATAGGAGCCGCGGCGGTGCCAGTGGCGGGCACGGCCAGCAGAAGCAGACACGCGCTCGCCACGCGGGCACGCAGGTGCGCGGCGACGGCATTACGGGGAAGGCACCACATGAAGATCTCCAAACGAATCCATCAGAAACACGGGGCGCTACGCGCCGGCGCGGGTTTCGCGAGGTCGTTCGGAGGTCTAGATCAACAAACTGCAGTAGCGCAGTCGTGGGGGTGGGTCAGAGCGATCCACGGGCTCGTCTGCCGCCAGCGCCACATGCGACAGGGGCTCGATGAGGACCAAGTCAAACGCTGCCGGCGGCAGCGCCAACGCCGGCACGTTCAAAACAGCATGGTCGGCGGGAACGGACAGATCCGGTGCGCAGTGTTTTTCGCACAGCGCCGGCGACACCGTGGCCTGCTCCATCCCCATCTCGGCGCAATTGTCTGCCATGACCACAGGATCTGGCGGCATCTGGTCGAGTGGACAGGCATAGGCAGCCAACGCCACCTGCTGGAACAGCAGGCAGAAGAGCACCAACAGGGTGATCCGCAAGCGCTGGCGGGCGTGGTGGGTCATCGGGGTGATCCTACTCCCCTTCGACAGACAGGCGCCAAGGACGGCCTGAATACGTCAACCGAGCTCGCCCTCATCTCCCGAATGCCCTCGACCCCGTCTGCATAAACGCAGGCCGTTGAAGACGACGAGCAGGCTCGCCCCCATGTCGGCAGAGATGCTCATCGACATGGCGCGGAGTCGATTATCGCCAGAACGAGAATCGCTGCTTCGATGACTTGGCGCGCTCGAACGGTGGCAACTATTGCACCGGCGGGCCGACGGCGAGGCCACCGGTTCTGGACCGCGCCTGATCTACCGGCGACGGTTGCCGCCTCGACCAGCGAAAAAAAACCCCGCCGAAGCGGGGCTTTTCAAGATCGGCCTATCGGGCGATCACTCAGCCGGGGCGATGTTGGACGCTTGCGCGCCCTTCGGTCCCTGAGTGAGCTCGTAACTGACGCGCTGGCCTTCCTGCAGGCTACGAAAGCCTTTGGCACTGATCGCCGAAAAATGCGCGAACACATCAGCAGTTCCGTCCTCGGGCGAGATGAAACCGAAGCCCTTGGCGTCGTTGAACCATTTCACTGTTCCGTACTGCATATCCTTGATGACCTCATGCTGGGTGCGATTGAGCGCGCCGGCGGGATGGAAAATGCCGATTCGCAGCGCGAGTATGCAAACTGAATGGCGCCGTGACAAATTACCGGCGCTCAATCGCCCGCGAGCAACGCCCGCAGCAACGACGGCAACTGGGCCGACGCGGCGCCGACATTGGCAAGCACGTCGGCCAGAGTAATCACTTCATCGGGGTCGGGGCCGGCGCCCGCGGCCCAATTGGCGACGATCGCGAGACAGGCGTAGTCGAGCTCCATTTCGCGCGCAAGCCCCGCCTCAGGCATGCCGGTCATGCCGACCAGATCGCACCCGTCGCGCTGCATCCGCGCGATCTCGGCGCGGGTTTCCAGCCGCGGGCCCTGGGTGGCGCCGTAGCATCCGTGCCCGACCAATGCGACGCCGGCGCGGACCGCCGCAGTAAGCATCGCGTCGCGCAAGGCGCGCGTGTACGGCTCGCCGAAGTCGACGTGTAGCACTTCGCCGCCCAGCCGGCCATCGGGTTCGACTTCGCAAATTGTGGAGATGCGGCCCCACGTGTAATCGATGAGTTGGTCGGGGCACGCCAGCACGCGCGGGCCGAAGCGCTCGGTGATGCCACCGACGGTGTTGAGCGCGAGCACGCGCTGCGCACCGAGCGCTTTCAGCGCCATCAGGTTGGCGCGGTAGTTGATCTGGTGCGGCGGCACCGAGTGACCTTCGCCGTGGCGGGCGAGGAACGCGACGCGATGTCCATCGAGCGTGCCGATCCGCACCGGCCCCGAGGGCGCTCCGTAGGGCGTGACCGGCTGATGCGTCTCGACGTCCCGGAGGTCGGCCAGCTGATACAGCCCGGTGCCACCGATAATGGCCAGTTCGATGGTACCGATTGCCGCGATCATCCGATTTCCTTTTTGGTCTTGCGTGATGGCGAACGCAGGCCGTTGGCACTTGGGACGCAAATCATTTGTCATCCCGAACGCCGTGAGTTCGCTGTTAGGCGCCGTGGTGGGCGTGGTGTTCCTACTCGCGCAACGCGTAGATCGCCGGCAGGTTGCGACCCTGCTCGTAATAGTCCATGCCGTACCCGAACACGTAACGGTCCGGCACCTCAACCCCGACATAGTCTGCGCTCAACCCCGGCACACAACGATCGTGCAATTTCACCGCAAGCGCGGCGATGCGCACGTCGATCGCGCCCTGCGCGCGGCACCACTGCCCGATCGCGGCCATGGTGTGGCCCTCGTCGAGGATGTCGTCGGCCAGCAGCACGCGGCGTCCGCGCAACGGCGTCACCGGGCGATGTTTCCACACCAGTTCGCCACCGGAGGTCGCGCCGCGATAGCGCGTTGCATGCAGGTAATCGAATTCGAGGTCGAGCCCGCGCGCACCGATCTCCATTGCCAGTTGCGCTGCAAACGGCAAACCGCCGTGCATCACCGTGAGGAAGACCGGCCGCGCACTTGCACTGTCGCGCGTGGCGGTCACGCCGCCCGCATAGTCGTTGCGGATCTTCACCGCCATCCGCGCGATCGCCTGCTCCAGCGCCTTGCGGTCGTGGATCAGGTCGGCCGTGGCGAGCGCCGTGGCGAGATCATGCTCGCTAAAACTAGGCATCGACATCAGGCGAGCCCTTCCACGCGACCGCGACTGGCGCCGTAGCGTGCGTCGGCGAGCAGGCCATCCCAGCCCATCGCCCCGCGACCGATCAGGCCGGCCAGCGCCATCGTGTTGAGCTTGCGGCCTTCGACCGCCGCCAGCGACTCCTCGGCCAACTCCGGATGGCATACCAGCACCACGTCGCAGCCCGCATCCAGATGCGCGTCGATGCGCGACTTGATGCCGCCGGCGGAGAACGCCGCGGCCATGCCGATGTCGTCGCTGAACACCACCCCGCGGAACCCCATCTCAGTGCGCAGGATGTCCTCGATCCAGCGGCGCGAATAGCCGGCCGGTTCTGGCGCGATAGCCGGATACACCACGTGCGCCATCATCACCGCGTCGGCGTTGGCCTCGATGCCGGCCACGAACGGAACGAGGTCGAGCGCGCGCATCTCTTCGAGCGAACGCGGATCCACCGCATCGTCGAAATGGGTGTCCTCGAGCACCGAGCCGTGGCCCGGAAAATGTTTCAACGTCGCCGCCATGTCGGCCGCGTGCATGCCGCGCACGTAAGCACGGGTGAACTCGGCGACCACGTGCGGATCCTCCGAAAACGCGCGGTTGCCAATCGCGAGGTTGCCGCGTCCCAAGTCCACCACCGGCGCGAAGCTGAGGTCGACACCACTGGCTTTGATTTCGCTCGCCATCAGCCACGCATGCTCCTCGGCGAGCTTGAGCGCAGCCTGCGGATCCTGAGCGTAGTGCTGGCCGAAACCCTGCAACGGCGGCAGCGCGATGTAGCCCTCGCGGAAGCGCTGCACGCGGCCGCCTTCCTGATCGACGCAGATCAGTTGCGGGCGCGGCGCGGCATCGCGGATCGCCTGCGACAGCTCGGCGACCTGCGCCTTTGAGGCGAAATTGCGGGTGAACAGGATCACGCCGGCGCAGGCATCGTGCTGCAGCCAGTCGCGCTCCTGCGTGGTGAGTTCGGTACCGGCGACGCCGATTACGAGCATGGCAAAACTCCGTCAGGGGGCGCTGCCCACCCGCTCCGCCTCGCTCCATTGCGAGTACGGCCGAGAGGCCAGAGCCAGATTGTAGTAGCGCAGGCTGTCAGTGACTTCGCGGGCGGCCCATTCGGGTTTGGCGAAGGTTTGCTCGGCGGATGCGAGTTCGATCTCCGCCACGACTAGGCCAAGGTTGTCGCCGAGAAACTCGTCGACCTCCCACAGGTGGCCTTCGTGTTGAACGTAATGGCGCCGCTTGTCGATCAGGCCACCGACACTGAGCGCGAGCAATGCGCGCGCATCGTCCAGCGTTACCGGGTAGTCGAATTCCTGCCGGGTGTGGCCGAGTTCGCGCGATTTCAGGTTAAGGAACGCCTCGTCGCCGGCGATGCGCACGCGCACCGACGCCTTCATCGCGGCGCGGCCATCGACGCTGCTGTCCATCGCCGCCAGATCATTGAGATAGCCCTGCGCCATCGGCACGACCCGGTGCGCGGCGGCGCGCCAGCCATCGCCGGTGACGAGGAACTTGCGTTCTATTTCAATGGACATGGAAACCGGTCTCAGAGGGCGCAGTTCAGTGCGCGCTGCGGTGCGTTGGGGTGCATCGCACGAGGGCTCAGTCCCGCTCGAACATGGCGATGGATTCGACATGCGCGGTATGCGGAAACATGTCCATCACCCCGGCGGCGCGCAACTTCCAGCCGCGTTCGTTGACCAGGTAACCGGCGTCGCGCGCGAGCGACGCCGGATGGCAGCTCACGTAGACGATGCGCTTGAACTGTTCGAGCGGCAGCTGCGTCAGCACGAAATCGGCGCCCGAGCGCGGCGGGTCGAGCAGCAGCTTGTCGAAACCTTCGCGCATCCACGGTTCAGCGCTGAGGTCCTTGCCCAAGTCGGCTGCATGGAACTGGGCGTTGGTCACGCCGTTGTGCGCGGCGTTGTCGCGTGCCCGCTGCACCAGTCCCGCCTCGCCTTCGACGCCCACCACTTCGCGCACGCTGCGCGCCAGCGGCAAGGTGAAGTTGCCCAGGCCCGCGAACAGATCGAGTACGCGCTCGTCGGGCTGGGCATCGAGCAGCGCCAGCGCGCTGGCGATCATCTTGCCGTTGAGGCCGGCGTTGACCTGAATGAAATCGAGCGGACGGAACTTGAACTCCAGGTTCCACTGCGGCAACGAGAAAGACAGTTGCGGATCGGCCGGCCACAGCGGGTGCACCGTCTCGAGGCCGCCGGGCTGCAGGAAAATGGCGAAATCGTGCGCCTGCGCGAATGCGACGAGCGCCGCCTTGTCACTCTCGGACAACGGCGCCATGTGCCGAAACGTCAGAGCGATGCCGCTATGCGCTTCGCCGTTGGCACCGGCCGTGGGATCGCCGGCGATGAACTCGATCTGCGGAATCTCACTGCGCGCCTGCAGGCCGTCGACCAGCAACGCCAACTCAGCGATGTATTCGCCGATCTGCGGGATCACCGTTTCGCAGCGCGTGAGATCCGCGACGAAGCGCGGATCGACCTCGCGAAAACCGACCAGGGTCTTGTCCTTCTTCTCGACCCGGCGCACCGAGAATCGGCCCTTGCGCCGGTAGCCCCAGGCGGCATCGGTCAACGGCGGCAGCACCCGCTCCGGGGTGACGTGACCGATGCGCTGCAGGTTGTCGAGCAGCACGCCCTGCTTGGCAAGGATCTGCGCGCTTTCGTTGACATGCTGCAACGCGCAGCCGCTGCACACACCGAAATGCACACACCGCGGGGCGACCCGGTCGGGCGAAGCCAGCAGCACGTCGACCGTCTTGGCCTCGTCGAAACTGCGGTGGCGGCCGGTCTGCGAGGCCATGACGCGCTCGCCCGGCAAGGCGCCGGCCACGAACACGGCCTTGCCGTCGGCACGCCGGGCGACGCCGCGGCCATCGTGGGTCAGGCCGGTGATTTCGGCTTCAAACGGGGTCTGGTCGACGCGGTTGCGGGTACGGGCCACGGGTTCGTGCGGTTGCGGGGGGGACGCGCATTGTCGCAGATGGTTCCGGGACGACGGCCCAAACGCGGACGACCCGCCGGGGCGGGTCGTCCAGTTTTGCGGCAAGGGTCAGCTGACGCTCGTCGTCGCTGCTCTCAGGATGATCTCGCCCGCCGCGTCACTTCTGCTTCCAGCCGCCGCCGCTCTGGTACCACCAACCCGAGCGCGCGCTCGCTACCCACTGCTTGGCGAACACTTCGCGGATCTGCGACTCCCACTCCGGATGACCGTTGGCGACCGCGACTTCCCGGTACACCGCCTTGCGGTCGCGGTTGTCCTCGGCCACCGCCTGGTTCACCGCGACGCGGTCCTTGAGCGCGAGCTGGGCGGCATCGCGCACGACGACGGTGCCGTCGCTGGCAAAACCAAGCGCACCCGCATCAAAACCGGCCCGCAACTCGGCATCGAAACGCGCTGCCATGCGTGCCTGGATCGCTTGGATTGCGGGCGTCTTGAGGGTGATGTCGGGTTGCGACTGCGCGTGCGCACTGCCGATGCCGACCAGCGACAGCCAGTCGATCCGCGACCGCAACGACTGCGCCGGTGTCAGCCCAGCGCTCTGCCCCCTAGGCTTGTCGCCGGGAGCGGGCGCCTGCGGCTTGATTTCGTCGCCGATGACCTTCTCGACGAACTCCTTGGCCGCTTCCTTGGCCTCGGCCGCAGGGAAGTACACATTGATCGTGACGCAAGCCGTCACCAGCACGGCGGTGACCGGTATTCCCATCCAACGGCGCATGACGCTTCTCCTGTGACTCGTGATCACTCAATGACCGGTTTGACATCGCCCTTGCCAATCGCGGCAAGGCGCTCGACCAGCGTCGGCCAGTCGACGCGTCGGTTGAAACCGACTACGCGCAGCCGCGGCAGACCTGAGCCTTGGACGATAATAAAGCCCTGCCCGGCTGAACCAAGCCCGTCCATCGTGCAAACCTCGTCCGCGAGCTTGCAGGCGATGCCGATGCGTCGGTAGCCGAAGTCGTCGAACAGGCCGATCAGACGCGACTGCAGACCGGTGACGAACGAGGCGTCGCCAACACTGGTCAGGTCCTGCACGGCGCGTTGACTGATGCGCTGACGGACGCCGCGCTTGCGGTCGGTGCGCAGGTGCGCATCGAATGCTTCCGCCCGCCAGTCCACCAGTCGCAATCCGCCGATGCGCCCGTCGAGCGCCCCGGTGATCTCGCCAAAACCGAACACCCCGGTCAGCGCCTGCAGGTCGAGATCGTCAAACGTAATGTCCGCCGAGAGCGTCGGCGCGACCCCGAAGGGCCGCTCCATCGCCAGCGCTGACACCGCGACGCTGCCGCCGAATATCTCCATAGCCAGACCGCCGTCGAAATCCAGGCGATCGGCGGCGTAACGCGCCTGGGGGATGCGGCCGCTGAGCTGGCCGGTGAACGCCGGCCAGCCGAGCGCTTTGGCCAGTTGGCCGACGTCGAGCCGGTCCAGCGTGAGGCCAAAGCGGATGTCCATGCCCTCGCTGGCGCTGGGCGGGCGGATCTGGAATTGATCGAACGTCGCGCTGCCGCCGAGGATCGGCAAGGTCACCGGCTCGGCAAATCGCAAGCTGCCATTGCCGCTGGCGAACGGCAGCCGCGCCGCGCCGAACTCCAGGCCGTACAACCCGCCGGCCTGCCATGTCAGCTGACTGCTGACCTCCCCACCGGCCGAGTAGCGCAGGTCGCCGTCGAGCGCGTCGAAGCGGAACCGATCCTGCGGGTCGGCGACTTGCACCTGATGCAGGCTGGCGTCGACGGCCTGCAGGACGCCATCACGCATGCGCACGTGCGCATCGAGCGCGCCCTGCAGCTGCAGATCGTCCAGGCCGACCCGACCTAGCCAGCCCGACAAGTAGCCATCGCGCAACGCGCCCAGGTTGTCGCTGCGCAGCCGCACGTCCAACCCGCGCACGCTCACGTCTTTTGCCAGCGCTACGCTGCCCTCCGCCGACAGCCCGCCGTTGTCGCTCCAACGGATATGCGGCAGTTGCCAGCCCTGGGTACCGCGCTGCGTTGCTTCGATGCGCAGCGCCACCGGCCGTTGCGCGAGGGCGATGTAAGCGTTGCCGAACAGCAGCTCGCCGCCGTGCAGACGGCCATCGAGCGTGACGTGGTCCTGCGCACCGAGACGGACATCGAGGTCCAGTTGCGCGCCGAGATTCTCCGCCGCGATCGTGCCATCGGGCGTATCGAGCGCCGCCGCGTGCAGCGTCAGCGGCCCGGCGATGCGCAATGGCGCGCGTGCCGCCGCGGTGATGGTCAAGCGGCTGTCGAATGAGCCACCGGTGAGGCGCGCATCCGGCCACGCGCGCGTCATCAGGGCCTGCGCCCAGGCCAGCGGCACGCGGGTCAGATCCAGGCGGGTGATGTCGGGCGCAGCGGCGTTGCGGTGCAACGCAATCGTGGCGGCACCGCGCGACAGGCGGGCGTCGGTGCTCGCGCTAGCCAGGTCCAGCGCGAGCCGGAACGGCTGGCCTCCGCCACCGCGCACCACCCCGTCGCAACGCCAGCCGCCGCGTCCGTCGCGATGCAAGGGGCAGCGCCAGTCGAGATTGCGAAAGCGATAGCCGAGGTCGGGCGCATCGACGCGTCCCGCCTGAATTCGCAGGGTCCCGTGGGTGGCCTGGGCCGGCCAATCCAGTTGCACGCGCACCGTCTGCAGCGTCGCTACCGCGGTACTGACGCGCGCGATGCGGGCGGTGGCGGCGCGTGCGTCGGCCTGCCCGCCGGTCAGCAGCAACCCTGGCAACGACAAACACGGCAACAGCAGGCGTAGGATCGAACGCAACATGCGCAAAGCATACCCAGCGGACGCAAGCTCGCCGATGAAGGCCCCGCCGATGAATTCCGATCAGGTTCCTCGTGTGTTGCTCGTCGAGGACGATCCGGTCAGCCGGGCGTTCCTTACAGCCGCGGTGCGCGCGATGCCGGCGGAAGTCGACAGTGCGGACAACCTCGCCGCGGCGTTGTCGTTGGCGCAGGCACAGGACTACGGGTTGTGGCTGTTCGACGCGAACCTGCCCGATGGCACCGGTGCCGACCTGCTGCGGCAATTGCGGGCTGGCCACCCGCACACCCCAGCACTGGCGCACACGGCCACGGGCGAACGCGACGCGCTCGATGCGCTGATCGCCGCTGGCTTCCTCGAGGTGCTGGTCAAGCCGTTGCCCGCCGCAGCCGTGCAGGCATCGATACGACGAGTTTTGGGGTTGGGAGACGAACACCGGGGCGGCCAAGTGCTCGCGGCCACGGGCAAACAACCGGTCTGGGACGACGACGCGGCCGCGCGTGCACTCAACGGCAACCGCGCGCATATCGCCACGTTGCGCGCCTTGTTCGTCGACGAATTGCCGCGGCTGCGGGAACGCATCGCTGTCGCGGGACGCGATGGCGACCTGGATGGCGTGCGCGCCACCCTGCACAAGTTGCGCGCCAGTTGCGGCTTCGTCGGCGCCGCGCGCTTGGGGGAGATGGCAAAGGCGCTATCCCTGCAAGCTGATTCGCCGGAGCTGCTGACCCGCTTCGACGAGGCCGCCGAAGACACTCTGGCTGCGGCGCCGTCTGTGGATGCCGCCATGCTTCCGACACTGGACGGTCAGTCCGCCCCATCCTCGGGCTGAAGCAGCGGTCGCGGCGACGCGACCTGCGCTAGGTCGCCGACTATCTCCCAGGACTTCAACCCACGTGGTCCGAGGTGGTGCGCGAGCACGCTGCGTATCGACCGCCGCAAGCTGGCCAAGTCTGCCGTCGACGGAGGGGTGTCATGCGCGAGCGCGAGCAATGCCTGCCCTGTAGCGGCGCTGCTGCGATCACCGTGACCGCGGTCGCTAAGCACCCGTCGGGCGCCGTGCTCGGGGTCGATGCGGTAACGAGCGGCAGGATCGATCGACTGTCCATCGCCGTCGCGGCTCCAGTCGAAGCCGAACCCGAGCGCATCGAGCAGATCCCGTTCGAACCGGCGCAACGTCCAGGCCAGCGGTTCATCCGCACGCAAGCGTTCGCGCACTGTCGCGTAGGCAACGAACACGTCGGGTTGCGGGTCCTGCCGTTGCACCAGCCGCAGGGTTAATTCGTTGAGATAGAAGCCGGCCAGCATCGCTGCACCGGTCAATCGCGGCGCGGCATCGAGCGCCTCGGCAGCAATCAATTGCGCGAGCTCACCTCGCTGCACCGCATCGAATCGAATCGACTGCGACGGCTGCAAGGCCGCGCGCATCACCTGCCGCTTCGGCCCGCGCACGCCGCGCGCGAGCAACCCGACGCGGCCGTGCTGGGCGCTCAACACCTCGACCAGCAGACTGGTCTCGCGCCAAGCTCGCGTGTGCAGGACGAACGCGGGCTCGGCTGTGTAGCGCATGCCAAGAGCTAAGCGGGAATTAAAAGCGGAAAGGGGGAATAGGGAATGGGCGGTACGAGACCAGCCGACAGGCTGGTTGCTCCAGAAAATGGCAAGGAACGATTAACAACCCGCGGCTTGAACGCTTGCATTCCGTATTCCCCTTTCCCGCTGCTCACTCCCCGCTTCTAGTCGTGATATCCGAATGCCCGCAACGCCGCCTCATCGTCGGACCAGCCCTCGCGCACGCGCACCCAGGTTTCGAGAAATACCTTGGCGCCGAAAAGACGCTCCATCTGCAGGCGCGCCTTCGAACCGATCTCGCGCAGGCGCTCGCCACCCTTGCCGATCACGATCGCTTTCTGGCCATCGCGTTCGACCCAGATCACTGCACCTATGCGCAACATGCTGCCATCGACGGAAAAACTTTCGATCTCGACGGTGGTGGCATACGGCAGCTCCTCGCCGAGCTGGCGCATCAGCTGCTCGCGCACCATCTCCCCGGCGAGGAAACGCTGGCTCTTGTCGGTGATCTCGTCCTCGCCGTACAGCGCGGGCTGCTCCGGCAGGTATTGCGTTACCGTTTTCACCAGTGCTTCGAGCCCCTTGCGCTTGAGCGCGGACACAGGGTGTACGTCGGCGAACTCCCGGCCCTCGCTGACATGCGCCAGGTACGGCAGCAACTCCGTCTTGTCGCGCACGCGGTCGATCTGGTTGACCACCAGCACCACCGGCACGCCGCCCGTGCGCAGGGCTTCGTAGACGAATGTGTCGGCATCGGTCCACTGGCCGGCACGGACCACCAATACGGCCACGTCGACGCCTTCCAGCGCGCCATGGGCGGCGCGGTTCATCCAGCGGTGCATGGCCGAAGCGGTGGACTTGCCCTGCTCTCGGTGGATACCGGGGGTATCGACCAGCAGCAGCTGGGCGTCGGGGAATGTGGCGATGCCGAGCAGGCGGTGGCGCGTGGTCTGCGGCCGTGGGGAGACGATACTCACCTTGGCGCCGACCAGGGCGTTGACCAGCGTCGATTTGCCGACATTCGGGCGGCCGAGGACGGCGACGTGTCCGGCGCGATAGGCGTGGGTATTCATCAGGTGATTGTAACGACTGCGCGCGCGCCGAGGCTGCCCATGGGGACCGCTCAGTTTAGGGCGTCGCGATGTCCAGGTTCCCCAGATGTTGCATGGCCGCCTCCGCCGCCAGTTGCTCGGCCGCGCGACGTGAATGGCTCTCGCCTTCGGTCACGATCTCAGGCAGCGCGAGCGTGCAGCTCACACGAAACACCTTGAGGTGCTCTTCGCCGGTTTCCGATAACAGGGTGTAGATCGGCAGGGCCTTGTGCCGCCCTTGCAGCCATTCCTGCAGACGTGTCTTGGCGTCCTTGCTGACCTTGTGCGGCGGTGGCAGCGCGGCCATCGCGGGCTCGAACCAAGGCAGCACCGCGGCGCGGCAGGTGCTGAAATCCGTATCGAGGTAGATCGCCGCAACCAGCGCTTCCACCGCGTCGGCCAGGATCGAATCGCGGCGGTGGCCACCGGATTTCATCTCGCCCGGACCCAAGGTCAGCCGTGATCCCAGTTCCAGTTCGCGCGCGATCAGGGCCAGCGCGGATTCGCGGACCAGCTCGGCGCGAGCGCGGGTCAATGCCCCCTCATCGGCCTTGGGCCAGCGTGCGTACAGCGCCTCGGCGACGAACAGGTTGACCAGCGCGTCGCCGAGAAATTCCAAGCGCTCGTTGTGCGGCGCGCCGGCACTGCGATGAGTCAGCGCCTGCGCCAGCAGACCCGGTTGCGTGAAGCGGTGACCAATGCGATCACTCAACGGCGGCGCCGCGTCGCAGATCCTTCTCAGCATGGAACTTGCCGATCACATCTAAGTTAGAAATCAGCGGCTTACGCACTTCGTAATCCACGGTCATCAAATACCCCTCGTCCTTGCGGACGATCTTGACATCCGCGGGCTTGATGTTCTCGGCGTAGCTGACATTCATTCGACGGAAGAACAGGTCCTTGATCTTCTCCGGCGCGTTCTGGGTGATGCCGGGGTCATTTGCCATACCGGCTAGCGCCTGCTTGACCGCGTAATACTCGGAATACATCGGGATCAACTTCATGCCCATGTAGATGAACACCCCGACCACGGCCAACACCATAACGAACCCGATCAGGGTCATGCCACGCTGCGTACGCTTCATATCGATCTTCCCCCAGTCACTAAAACAGGTCGCGGGACCCCGCCCCGGAAACACTACCACCGCTGGGGGTCGCAGCGCGCCCCATCACTCGATCCGACTGCCAATGCGCGAGGTATCGATGCCGCCATCGATGTTCATCCAAATCAGGAACGCCTTGCCGCGCAGGTTTCGCTCAGGCAGGAAGTGCGTTTCCCAGTACCGGCTGTCCTCGCTGTTGTCGCGGTTGTCGCCCATCACGAAATAATGACCCGGCGGCACCTGCCAATCGCCCTCGCCTTGATCCAGAAACGGCGAGTCGGTGCGCTCGAGCACCCGGTGCGAGCGCCCGGGCAGATCCTCACGAAATTCATCGGCACCACTCATCTCGGCGCCGTTGCCCTTGCCGTTGTAGAGCCCGAGCGGGGCGTAGGCCAATACCTCGCCGTTTACCGTGACTTGATTGTCGTGGTAGCCGACCTGATCGCCCGGCAAGCCGACCACGCGCTTGATCCAGTCCTGGTCGGGATGATGCGGCGGGCGGAACACCACTACGTCCCCGCGTCGGGGCTCGCCTAGCGCAATAAACTTCTTGTTGCTGATCGGCAGGCGCAGGCCGTAGACGAACTTGTTAACCAGGATGAAGTCGCCGGTCAACAGCGTCGGCATCATCGAGTTGGACGGGATACGGAACGGCTCGGCGATAAAGCTGCGCAACACCAGCACGACCAGCAGCACCGGGAAGAACGCCTTCGAATAATCGATGAGCACCGGTTCCTTGCCCTCGTCGAGCAAGCCTTCAGCAGCAGCGCGGCGCTTGGCGAAATAGAGCTTGTCGAGCAGCCAGACCAGCCCCGTGAATGCCGTCAGCACCACCAATGCGGTTTCAAACCAAACCATACCTGTTACCTCTCCCTTGCCGTCGACCCTGGGTCAACGGCGTTGTGGCTTCCGACTTGGCGGTGTTACTTGCTATCGACCTGCAGCACCGCGAGGAATGCTTCCTGTGGGATCTCCACGCGACCGACCTGCTTCATGCGCTTCTTGCCGGCTTTCTGCTTTTCGAGCAGCTTCTTCTTGCGGCTGATGTCGCCGCCGTAGCATTTGGCCAACACGTTCTTGCGCATCGCCTTGACCGTGCTGCGGGCGATGATTTGGGAGCCGACCGCGGCCTGGATCGCGACGTCGAACATCTGCCGCGGGATCAGTTCGCGCATCTTCTCGCTGATCTCGCGGCCGCGGCGATCGGCGTGGGCGCGGTGGGTGATGATGCTGAGCGCATCGACCTTGTCGCCGTTGATCAGCGTGTCGAGCAACACGAACGGGCCCGCCTGAAAGCGCAGGAAGAGGTAGTCCAGCGAGGCATAACCGCGCGATACCGACTTGAGGCGGTCGAAGAAGTCCAGCACCACCTCGGCCATCGGCATCTCGTAGCTGATCTGCACCTGGTTGCCCATGTACATGATGCCGATCTGGCTCCCGCGTTTTTCCTCGCACAAGGTGATCACGTTGCCGACAAAGTCCGGCGGGGTGAGGATGTTGGCGCGGATGATCGGCTCGCGGATTTCTTCGATCAGGTTCGTCGCAGGCAGCTTGGACGGGTTGTCCAGCGGCATCACGGTGCCGTCGGTCCTGAGCACTTCGTAGACGACGGTCGGCGCAGTGCTGATGAGGTTCAGGTCGTACTCGCGCTCCAGGCGCTCCTGCACGATCTCCATGTGCAGCATGCCGAGGAAGCCGCAGCGAAACCCGAACCCCATCGCCTCCGAGCTTTCCGGTTCGAACCGCAGCGCTGCGTCGTTGAGTCGCAACTTGTCGAGCGCTTCGCGCAGATCCGGGTAGTCCTCGGCATCGACCGGAAACAGGCCGGCGAACACCCGCGGCTGCACTTCCTGAAAGCCTGGCAGCGGCTTGCTGGCCGGATCCGCGGCCAGTGTCAGCGTGTCGCCGACCGGCGCGCCGTGCACGTCCTTGATCGACGCGTTGATCCAGCCGACTTCGCCCGCACCGAGCTTGGGCAGGTCCTTGCGCTTTGGGGTGAACACGCCGACCTTGTCGACCAGATGGGTGCGACCGGTCGACATCACCAGAATCTTGGTCCCGGGTCGGATCTCGCCCTGCATCACCCGCACCAGCGACACCACGCCCAGGTAGTTGTCGAACCACGAATCGATGATCAGCGCCTGCAGTTTGTCGGTGTCGCGCGGCTTCGGCGGCGGGATACGCTGCACGATCGCCTCGAGCACGTCCATGACGTTGAGGCCGGTTTTGGCGCTGATCGCGACCGCGTCCTCGGCATCGATGCCGATCACGGCTTCGATCTCGGCCTTGGCGCGGGCGATGTCGGCGGTAGGCAGGTCGATCTTGTTGATCACCGGCACCACTTCCAGGCCCTGCTCGACCGCGGTGTAGCAGTTCGCGACCGACTGCGCTTCCACACCTTGCGCGGCGTCGACTACCAACAGCGCGCCTTCGCACGCGGCCAGCGAGCGGCTGACTTCGTAGCTGAAATCAACGTGGCCGGGGGTATCGATGAAATTGAGCTGGTAGGTCAGCCCGTCCTTGGCCGTGTACGGCAGGGAAACGGACTGCGCCTTGATGGTGATGCCGCGCTCGCGCTCGATCGGATTGCTGTCGAGCACCTGCGCTTCCATCTCGCGGGCTTCGAGGCCACCGCACAGCTGGATGATGCGGTCGGCGAGCGTCGACTTGCCGTGGTCGACGTGGGCGATGATGGAAAAGTTTCGGATCAGCTGCATGCGGTACGCGTCGGCTCGCGCTAAATCGATGAAATAACGCGGGATTATCGCATACGCAACGTGCCCCCCGACCTGCGGAACGCGGTCGAGGGGCGCGCGCAGGTTCGTCCAGTCAGCCGGTAGCGGCGTCCGCCGTCACCGTGATGAACTGGGTGCCGGTGCCGCGACGTACCAGCAGCATCACCGGCTGGCCGGGCCTGACGCTGGCCAGTTCACGATTGAGCGCGGCCGTGGTCCCGACCGAAGTACGGCCGACCTGGAGCACCACGTCACCCGGTTGCAGACCCGCTTCCCGTGCGGCGTCGCCGTTGACACCGGCGAGCAGCACGCCCTCATCCGGCTTCAACCCAAGGCGCTGGCGGTCACCCGCGGCGATGTCCCGACCGACCAAGCCCAGCGCATTCGCGCGCTCAGGCAGTGCCGGCTCGGCGCCGGGGCCGGGCTGCGTGCTGGCGCCGCCGGCGAACGCTTCTTCAAGTTCGCCCAACACCACGGTCAACTCCTGCGGCTTGCCGTTGCGGAACACCGTCACCTTGGCGCGCGACCCCGGCACCATCGCCCCGATCAGCGGCGGCAGGTCGCTCGACGCAATCACCGGCTTGCCATTGATCGCGCGGATCACGTCCATACGCTGGATGCCGGCTTTGGCCGCCGCGCTGTCGGCGCCGACATCGGCGACCAGCGCGCCATCGGAATCGGGCAAACCGAGCGCGCGCGCGTCGTCGCTCGTCATCGGCTGCACAACCACGCCCAACTGCCCGCGGGTGACCTTGCCGGTCGAGCGCAGCTGCTGCACTGCGTTCATGGCGACGTCGATCGGGATCGCGAAGCTCACGCCCATGTAGCCCCCCGAGTTGGAGAAGATCTGCGAATTGATCCCGACCACTTCGCCTTTGGTATTGAGCAGCGGCCCCCCGGAATTGCCGCGATTGATCGCGACATCGGTCTGGATGAACGGCACATAGCGCTGATCGGCATACGGATTGTTGCGGCCCACGGCGCTGACGATGCCGGCAGTGACCGAATGATCGAGCCCGAACGGCGAGCCGATCGCGACCACCCACTGCCCGGGCTTGAGCTGATTGGAATTTCCCGTGCGCAACGCCGGCAGACCCTTGCCGTCGATCTTGAGCAGCGCGACGTCCGATTGCTGATCGCTACCGACCACCGTGGCCTTGAATTCGCGACGGTCCGACAGCTTGACAGTGACGCTGCTGGCGCCATCGACGACATGGTGATTGGTCAGCACATAACCGTCGTCGGAAATCAGGAATCCGGTGCCTAGTGATGTGCCGCGCCCCTGCGGCCTGCCGGGGCCCTGCGGCGGGCCACCGGGGCCACCCGGCATGGGCATCTCGTCACCGAAGAAGCGCCGGAAGAATTCCGGGATCTGCGCCTCATCCGGCAGCTGCCCGCGCATCGCGCGTCGCGGCGCCATTTCGGCGCTGACGTTGACCACGGCCGGTCCCACTTGCTGCACAAGATTGGTGAAGTCGGGCAGCCCGGACACCATCGACACCGCCGGCGGCGCGGTGGACGGCACCGGCAACGCCGCGGCATTGGGCGGCTGGGCGGTACAGGCCACCGGCAAGGCGGCGGCGATCAGGCCGCACAAGGCGATGGCGCGAAATGGTCGGTTCATGGAATCGGCCTCCAGGGTGGATTGCTAGGGATGGGACTGTACTGCCGGTGGCCAGCTGCACGCCGTGATCAAGGGCGCTGGTTGTCCGCGTTGATTTGGCCCGGCGTCGCGTCGTCAGCGTGGGGTAACCGCGGTTCGAATGGATAGAACGATGGCGAACTGCCGGTGCCGCCGTAGCTGGCGGTAAACGCGCCAGCCGCAGGCGCGCCTGGCAGCACGGCGCGCGGCCACGGTCGCACCACGACCTCGGTCTGGACCGGGTTGAAGGGATTGACGTCAGACGCCTGCCCCGCCTCATTAATCGCCATCGCGGTTGGCGTGCTCGCACGGGCAACAGCCGGAGTAGGCAGCTGTTGTCGCTTCGACGCCCGCAAGGCAGCGCGCTGGCTTTGTCCGCGCGATAGACGCTCGTCGGCACGGCGCGGCACCGCGGCGACGGCTACCGCCGCGCCGCTCAACTGCAGCGCGCTGGCAGCTGCAGGCTTCACGTGAGTGGGACCCTCGGCGGAGGCCGCATTGGGTGCAATAGCGAGTTCGGTGAGCGCTGGCGTCGTCGATCCGGGCGCCACGGCCGGGTCTTGCGAAAACGGTCGCGCTACGAACATCGCCACCATCGCCACTGACGCAGCCAATGCCGCGCCACCGAACCACTTGCGCCGGAACCGCGAAGCGGCAGGCGCGCTCGATCCCATCGTCGACACCGGCTCCGCTGCAGCGACCGGCACCGGCTCAACCGCTACTGCCGCCGCCACGCGTGCGGCAAAGCCGCAGGGCGCAGCAACGCTGGCTTGCCCGCGCAAGGCATCGCCGAGCAACTGCCAGTTGCCCAGCGCGTGTCGCCATTGCGCGTCATGGCCGAGACGCTTGAGTGCAAAACGCGCGGCATCGCCCTGCAGTTCGCCGTCGAACAGCGCGCTGAGGGTTTCCCGCTCGGGATCGGTGTGGGGTTGGGACATCATCAGTGACTGCGCTCCCGGGTGTCGTCGTTATCCAGCAAGGGTTTAAGCTCGGCATCGATCGCCTCGCGCGCCCGGAAAATGCGCGAGCGCACCGTGCCAATCGGGCAACCCATCTGGGCGGCAATCTCGTCGTAGCTGAGCCCCTCGACCTCACGCAAAGTGATCGCCGAGCGCAACTCCTCCGGCAGCGCTTCGACCACCCGCACCACGGTTTGTTCGATTTCCTGCCGCAGCAGCTCATGTTCGGGGGTGTCGTTGTTGCGCAAGCGGATGCCGGTATCGAACTGCTCGGCGTCGCCGGCGTCGATATCGTCGCTGGGCGGCCGGCGGTTCTGGGCAACGAGATGGTTCTTGGCTGTATTCACGGCGATCCGGTGCAACCACGTATAGAACTGCGCATCGCCACGGAAGTTGCCCAACGCACGGTACGCGCGCAGGAACGTCTCCTGGGCTACATCCTGGCATTCGCTCCAGTCGGCGATGTAGCGTCCGATCAGCCCGATGATCCGATGCTGGTACTTGCGTACCAGCGCATCGAACGCCGTGCTGTCGCCACGCTGGACACGCCGGACCAGCTCCTGGTCCAACTCCAGGTCTTGCGACGATATGTTTTCGGCCATGCCGCGCCGGCACTCCTGTCAGCTCGGCTTTGGCCGAACAATGGGACACCCCGGATGGGGGAAAGTTCATCACCTAAGAATTATGGGCATCGGCCCGATGCCGCAAGCGCCATGCGTCATGGCCCATCACTAGTACGATTTGACGCCGGCCGAACAACGCCCGGATGATAGCGGCCTCCTCCATACCTGAACGGATGGTGCCGTAATGGCCGACCTCCCTGGCCTGCCCGCGTTCGATGGACTTCGTGTCCAGCACTGGCAGACCGCTTTGCGCGAGGATGGGGTGCTGGTGCTGTCGTTCGACCGCGCCGGAACGCCCGTCAACACCTTCGCCCAGGAGGTGCTGATCGAGCTCGACGGACTGCTCGAACGGATCGCGATGGACCCGCCCAAGGGCCTGGTGATCCGATCGGCCAAGGCCAGCGGTTTCATCGCCGGCGCCGATATCAAGGAGTTCCAGACGTTCGACGAAAAGGGCGTGGTCGCCGACGCGATCCGACGCGGCCAGCAGGTGTTCCAGCGCCTGGCCGAATTACCGATCCCGACCGTCGCTGCGATCCATGGTTTCTGCATGGGCGGCGGCACTGAGCTCGCGTTGGCGTGCCGCTATCGCGTCGCCAGCAGCGACGCGTCGACGCGCATCGGTCTGCCGGAAGTGAAGCTCGGCATCTTCCCGGGCTGGGGCGGCAGCGTGCGATTGCCGCGCTTGGTCGGCGCGCCAGCCGCGTTCGACATGATGCTGACCGGCCGCGCGCTGTCGGCTTCAGCCGCACGCGCGATTGGTTTGGTCGATAAGGTCGCCGATCCCACCGCGCTGGTGGAAACGGCTGCGGCGTTGGCGCTGAAGGGAGTGCAGCGCTCGTTCAAGCAACGTTTCCTTGGTTGGGCCACGAACACGATGCCGGCCCGCAAGGTGCTCGCACCGATGCTGGGCAAGCAGGTGGCGCGCAAGGCGCGCCGGGAGCACTACCCGGCGCCATATGCGCTTATCAACACTTGGGCGCGCACTGGCGGTGGCATCCAGGGCAGGCTCGCGGCGGAACGCAAGGCGGTGGTCAAACTCGCGTCGACGCCGACCGCGCGCAACCTGATCCGGGTGTTCTTCCTGCAGGAACGGCTCAAGGCGCAGGGGGGCAAGGATGGCGGCGGCATGCTGCTGCCGGGTGTCACCCGGGTGCACGTGGTTGGGGCCGGCGTGATGGGCGGCGACATTGCGGCGTGGTCGGCCTACAAGGGCTTCGAGGTGACGCTCGCCGATCGCGAGCAACGCTTCATCGACGGAGCGCTTGCCCGCGCGCAGGACTTGTTCGCGAAGAAGGTCAAGGACGACGCCAAGCGGCCGGCGGTCGCCGCACGCCTCAAGGGCGACCTTGGCGGCGATGGCGCCGCGCAAGCCGATTTGATCATCGAGGCGATCATCGAGCAGCCGCAAGCCAAGCGCGACCTGTACGCGCAAGTCGAGCCGCGCATGAAAGCCGGCGCACTGTTGACCACGAATACCTCATCGATTCCGTTGAACGAGCTGCGCGACCACATCCAGCGCCCGGCGCATTTCGCCGGCCTGCATTACTTCAACCCGGTTGCGCTGATGCCGCTGGTGGAAATCGTCCGCCATGACGCGCTCGCGCAGGAGACCGAGCATCGCCTCGCCGCGTTCTGCAAGGCGATCGACAAATTGCCGGTACCGGTGGCGGGGACGCCGGGCTTTCTGGTCAACCGCGTGCTGTTCCCTTATCTGCTGGAGGCGGTGACCGCGTACTCCGAGGGCATTCCGGGCGCGGCGATCGATAAAGCGGCGGTCAAGTTCGGCATGCCGATGGGGCCGATCGAACTGGTCGACACGGTCGGCCTCGATGTCGCCGCCGGGGTGAGCGCCGAACTCGCGCCGTTCCTCGGACTGACGGTGCCGGCAGCGCTCGCGGGCCAAGCCGACCCGGGCAAACGGGGCAAGAAGGACGGCGAGGGTCTGTACAAGTGGGAGCACGGCAAGGCGGTCAAACCGGAATTGCCTAAGGAGTATCAGGTGCCGGCCGACCTCGAGGATCGCCTGATCCTGCCGCTGGTCAACGAGGCCGTGGCCTGCCTGCACGACGGCGTGGTCGGCGACGCCGACCTGCTCGACGCGGGCGTGATTTTCGGCACCGGCTTCGCCCCGTTCCGCGGCGGTCCGATCCAGTACGTGCGCGAGACCGGTGCCGACGTTTTGCTTGAGCGCCTCAAGCAACTGCAGGCGCGTTACGGTGAGCGGTTTGCGCCGCGCGCGGGTTGGGACAGCGCCGCGCTGCGCTGACAGCAACAGGGTCGGCCGGCACTCGACGGCCGACCGGATAACCCACCCGAAAACTGACGCGTCGTTGGGGTCGCCCTCGACGCCCGCGCCCCACCTCTACGCCAGCTCAGTCGTCGCCCTCCGGCGGCGGGGGCGGACGCGCTCCGGGCGTGGCGCCGTCACGATCGATCGGCCTCGGCGATCCCTGCCCCTGGGGATAGACCGGATTGGGATTGATCACCAGCGTCTTCGGATCGACGTTGACGCGCGGGCCGGAACCGGCCGAATTCGATGCCCCTGCGGGGCCCGGATTCACCTGATTGTTGCCTAGCTTCATGCCCTCGGTGCAGAAACCGGTGATTGGGTTGCACTGGATACCCCACGGCATCACCGGCAACTGTACCGGGGTGCCTTCCTCGGCGATGGGCTGGCCGCTCGTAGGCCTTTTGGCCACTACTGGATCCTGCACCGGTGGATCGGTGGGCATTAGCGGCCGGGTGACGGTGCCAGACGATTCTGTGCCTCCGGTGTGGGCGCCGGCGTCACCCGCCCGCTGGGATACCGTCGTGGTGACCACGGGCACATCGCCATTGGGTCCACGGTAATCGACGTGGTTGAGTTGCGTGCGCGAGTCGCCGTATCCGTCGACGGCCGTGGCGCTCCAGCCGACTAGTCGGCCGCTCGCGCTGTCGTAGCTTACCGAATAGATCAGAAAGGTCGCGCCGGTGCGATCGCTGCGGAACGTGGTGGTGGTCGTGCGCACCCCGTGACCGACGATGGACTCGGTACTGGAGCTGGCAGCCAGCCCGGTCCGGTTCGTGGGAATGCCGCCGGGACCGACGACGGTACTGCGCGGTGGCGTGCCGCGCAGGCGGCTATTGATTCCGGCGTTGTGATTACCCAACGGATCTTGATAGCCGGGCGCCTGTCCGGGTTTCGCCGCACCGAGGCGGTCGCTCGCGCGCCCGGTGGTGCGATCAGTCAAACCCCCGTTGTCGGTGAGGCCGGGCTGCTTTCCGACCATGCCGTCGCGCAATGCGCCCACGATGTCGGCGACCTCGGCGGCGGCGCGCGCTTCATGCAGTTGGTGCATGCGCTGCCACCGGCTCGGGTCCATTTGCTGTAACGTGGAAAGCTTCACGTTGGGTACCGCTTGGATTACGGGCTGGGCCCGCTTCGAAGCCTGCGCCAACGCGGGCGACACCGGCAATGACACCGCAATACAGACGAAAAGTAGTGTGAGACATGGCGTACGCATGACGCTCCCCTTCGGTGATGGATCACGATCCAACTCAAACGAACGCCCGCCTGCCTGAGCGCGTCACATAGTGTCTGTCGGCCTTTCCGCGTTGAGCATGCCCGCCAGCAGGGCCTCGATCCTGCTCTTGACCGCCTCGCCCTCAGCGCTCTCGCCGAACTGCACACCGATACCGGCCGGACGGTTGCCTTGGGCGCCGGTTGGCGTAACCCAGACCACCTTGCCGGCAACTGGCAGGCGTTCGCTCGACTCGGGCAACGTCAGTAGCAGGAACACCTCATCGCCAAGGAAATAGCGCTTCGGCGTCGGCACGAAGATGCCGCCATATTTCAGGAACGGCATGTACGCGTTGTACAGCGTCGCCTTGTCCTTAACCGCCAACGACAAGATGCCCTGCCGCGCTGCACCTGCACTCATTCCTTGCGTCCTCCTGGGGACTGCCGACCTTCATTCACGCACCAAGCCATCAAACATTCAACGATCGCCAAATCGGCGCGTACCGTGGTCCGCAGCAGGTCACGGGTGCGGTTGGCCAGATCGAACCACAGCGCGAGCCTGCGCGTGCGGACCGGGTCGGTCAAGCCTGCGGCCTGAGCCACGGCCAAGTCGGCGGCATGGCGCAGGCGCAGTGACGCGTGCTCGTCGGCGGCCCAGCGCTGCGCGGTCTCTACCGCACCTGCCTCGCCGCGCGTCAGCTTGGCGAGGTCGCTGGCGACCTCACGGCGGATCTGGAGGCCGCTGCTGTGCAACCAGTCGTGGGCCAGGCCGGGATGGCCACGGGCGGCGTCGAGCGCTTCGTTCGCCGCCGCGTCCGGATGCTCCAGCCCCAGCAGCCACGCGAGGGCGTCGGCGCGCGGCGGCAGACGGAATTCGAGGCGCTGGCAACGGCTGCGGATCGTGGCCGACAGCCGCGCGGGATGGGCGCTGATCAACCACAAGTAGCGACCCGCGACCGGTTCTTCCAGCGTCTTGAGCAGGGCATTGCTAGCGGCATGATTGATCGCGTCGGCAGGATCGACGATCGCGATTTGTGCGCCACCGTACTGCGGCGTCAACTGCATTTGTTCGGACAATCGGCGCACCTGTTCGATCACGATTTCGGTCCGCAGCCGCGTGCCTTCCTTGTTCGGGATGAACGACATCAGCTGGTAGTCCGGATGCGTGCCCGCGGCATACAGCCGGCACCCCCGACACGCCCCGCAAGGCTCGCCGTCGGCACCGCGGTCCGTACACAGCAAACGTTGCGCCAGTCGCATCGCAACCGCGCGCTTGCCCAGTTGCGCAGGACCGCAGAACAACAGACCGTGGCCGAGCCTGCCGGCGTCGATCGCGGCCGCCGCCTGGTCGTACAGGCGCTGCTGCCAAGGCGAAAACGTATTCATTGGGCAGGGCTCATGGCCCTAACTCCGCGCGATAGGGTGCTACGGGGCTCATGGCACCGTGTCCATGTGCGCACGTAGATAGGCGACGGCCTGCGCCGCCACTTGCTCGGCCGTTTGCGTGGCATCGATCACGCGGAAGCGTTGCGGCTGGGCGGCGGCGCGTGCGAGATAACCGGCGCGCACGCGTTCAAAGAACTCGTCACGCTCGCTTTCGATCCGGTCCGCGGCGCCACGGCCGCGCACGCGCTGCAGGCCTACGGCGACCGGCACGTCGAGCAACAGCGTCAGCGCCGGTGCAATCCCGACCGCGTGGCGCTCAAGCTGGGCGATGAACGCATCGTCGCCGCCGCGGCCCGCGCCCTGGTACGCATAGCTGGCATCGGTGAAACGATCGCTGAGCACCCAGTCCCCGCGCTCTAGCGCAGGAAGCAGGGTGTCGCGCACGTGTTGTGCGCGTGCGGCAAACATCAGCAGCAACTCCGTCACCGGCGCGGGCGGTTCGTGATGGGTGTCGAGCAGTAGACCGCGGATCTGTTCGGCCAGGGGAGTGCCGCCTGGCTCGCGCGTGCACACGACCTGCGCGCCAGTGGCCTGCAACGTGTCGCGCAACGCCGCCAGCACCGTGGACTTGCCAGCGCCTTCACCGCCTTCCAGCGTGATCAGGCGCGGCCGCACCTGCAGTGCCGCTTCGCTCACTGCGCGCCCTGGGACTGCGTGGCGCGGTACTTCTGCAGATAGGTACGCACGTTCGCTTCGTGTTCGGCCAGCGTGCGCGCGAACAGATGGCGGCCCGTGCCATCGCCGATCGCGACGAAGTATAGGAACTCGCTGGGCGCGGGCTTGGCCACCGCTTGGAGCGCATCGACACCGGGCATCGCGATCGGCGTGGGCGGCAGCCCGGTGCGGGTGTAGGTGTTGTACGGCGTATCGGTGAGCAGATCGGTGCGTCGGATGTTGCCGTCGTAGCTCGCACCGATGCCGTAGATCACGGTCGGATCGGTCTGCAGCCGCATGCCGATTTTCAGGCGCTGCGCAAACAAGCCGGCGATCTGTGGCCGCTCCGCGGCGATGCCGGTTTCCTTCTCCACGATCGACGCCAGCGTCAACATTTCGTCCGGCGCTTTGAGCACCGTATCAGGTTGACGCTGCGCCCAAGCAGACGCCAGTGCCTTGGTCATTGCGGCGTGGGCACGCTTGAGCACATCCAGGTCGCTGTCGCCAGCGGTGTAGAGGTACGTCTCGGGCAGGAAACGTCCTTCCGGATGCTGGCCGGGGCGCCCAAGCGCCTTCATCAGCGCGGCATCGTCGAGCTGCGCCGTGTCTTGTTGTAATGGCGTGGCCTTGGCCAAAGCGGCGCGCAATTCGCGGATATTCCAGCCTTCTACGAGGGTGAAGCGACGCTGGATCACCTTGCCATCGCGCATCGCCACCAGCAGCGCCCGCGGCGAGGTGCCGGGGGCAAGCGTGTATTCACCAACTTGCAGCTTTCCGGCCGCGCCCAGCTGTTGCGCCAGCACCCGCCACTCCAGCAACTCGCCGACGCCGACGCCGGCTGCGTCCAGCTTTCGAACCACTACGGGCAATGAATCGCCGCGTTCGACGATGACACTCTCGCCCACTTCAAGGCCCGTCAGTGGCGCGTCGGCAAAGCTGGTGTAGCGCTGCCACAGCCAGAACGCGGAGGCACCGGCGATCATCATCAGGATCAAGAAGGACACGCTACCGAAGCGACGTTTGCGTTTTCGACTCACGACAACTCCGGGGTGACGGTAAAGGCGGGATGATCGGTGGCCAGGCGCTGTTGTAGCGCCTTCACCTGCGGATGCTGCGTCCAGACGCGCGTGCCAAGCCGTGCCACCGGCAGGATACCGCGCACGGCATTGCACAGGAAAACTGCGTCGGCCGTTTCGACGTCGATCACGGTCAAGCGCACTTCCTCCGTCGCCTGGGCCGCCATCACCCAAGCGCGAGAGATCCCTTCGACTCCGCAGCGCTCTAATCGGGGCGTAAGCCAGCGCCCGCCCGTCAGCACGAACAGGTTGGCAGCGGTAGCGCAGACCACGTCGCCCTCGGTGCTACGCATTAGACCGTCATCGGCATCGACTTCCGGCGCGGGCAGATCACGCCATTCGCCGCGCGCGAGCACCTGTTCAAGCCGGTTGCAGTGCTTAAGCCCAGCTAGCAGGGGTTGGAGTGCCAAGCGCGTATCGCACCAGCGCAGCTTCAAGCCGCCGGGCGCGTGGGCCGGCAACGGATGCTGTGTCAAAACCCACGTGGGTATCTGGGCATCGTCTGGGGAATACCCGCGACCGCCGTCACCGCGGCTGACCACGAGTTTCAACACGCAGTCGGCGCCGTCCAGCAACCGTCTCGCCTCGGCGTGTACTTGGTTCTGCTCGGGCAGCGCGAGGCACAGACGCGCGGCACCGCGCTCGAGCCGCGCCCAATGGCGGTCCCACCACGGCACATCGCCGCCATGGGCGCGCATGGTTTCGAACAGACCATCACCGTATGCAAAGCCGCGGTCACCTGCCGGGATGGCCGCGACCGGCGCCGCGCCGACGAACACGCGCACGGTCATTCGGCCACGCCCAGTGCACGCAACATGCCGCGCGCCTTGGCGCGGGTTTCGTCGAGCTCGTGTTGCGGATCGGAGTCGGCGACGATGCCCGCGCCGGTACGGAAGCGTAGTCGGCTGCGACCAGCCTCGCCCGCTTCTATTTCGGCGCTACGAATCAAGATGTTGAGGTCGAGGTCGCCATCGCGGTTGAGCCAACCCATCGCGCCGGTATAGGCCCCACGGCCCTGCGTTTCCAACTCGGCGATGATCTGCATGCAGCGCACTTTCGGGCAGCCAGTGATCGTGCCGCCAGGGAACACCGCGCTTATAACCTCGCCAGGCGTCGCGTCGCTGCGCAGCCGGCCGCGCCCGTTGCTGACGATGTGATGGACGTGGGCATAGCTCTCGACGGTCATCAATTCATCGACTTCAACGCTGCCCGGCGTGCACACGCGGCCGAGGTCGTTGCGCTCCAGGTCGATCAGCATCACGTGCTCGGCGCGTTCCTTAGGGTGGCCGATGAGCTCGCGGGTTCGCGCGCTATCGTCATCGCCAGCGGCGCGCGCGCGCGTGCCGGCGATCGGGCGGGTTTCGACGACGTCGCCGCGGACCGCGACCAGCCGTTCCGGCGAGGCACTGACCACGGCCCATCCCACCCCGGCGAACACGCCAGCGAACGGTGCCGGGTTGTTGTCGCGCAGTCGCTGGAACAACGCTGCCGGTTCCACTCGCGCGTCGAATCGCGCCTGCCAGCCGCGCGACAGATTGACCTGGAACACATCGCCAGCGCGCAGGTAATCGAGAATGCGCGCGACGCCATCGGTGTAGCGCTGCGGCAGCTCCTCGTCGATCGCGACCGGCGCTTGCCAAGGCGGCAATGGCGCAAGCCGTTGAGCATCGGCGGTATCGCGCGCGATCGCATCGAGCAAGGTCGCGTGCGCGGGCTCAGCCACGGCCATGCATTCACCCGTGACGCGATCACGCAGGACCGCCGCCGGGCAGCGCAGCGCCAGCGCCACTGGCAAACCGCCGAGCGCCGGCGGCAGACGCAACACTGGCTCGACCTGCGCGGCAAGTTCATAACCCAGCAGCAGCGCCCAGCCCCCGCGGAACGGCCAACGCGGCTCGTCGCGCGCAACGCGCTGCGACCGCCATAGCGCGTCCAATGCAGTGAGAAAATCACCAGCGACCGTCTGGTCGTCGTGATCACGGCAGACACCGTCGACTTCGAGTCGCAATGATTCGCCGCTCGCGGCCAGCAGCAAGTCCCAACGCCCTTGCGCGGTGCCGTGAGCGCTGGATTCGAGCAGCATCGGGTAGCGCTGCGGGGCGAGCCGGTGCAGCGACAGCAGATCGATCGTTGAAGGCAGCGCGCGGGTCAGCAGCATCGGATTCCGGGAGACGGTCGTTGCGCTAGCATCAGAAAAACGGCGCGGGCCTGTAGTACTGGTCTGGACCTACCATCGCACCCACCAAAACTGCAGCGCTCGCGGCGGACCGCATTGCGGTGATTTTGCTCCTGACAAAAGTGTGGTCGAGATGCGCGCACCGACTCGCTGGCGCTCAGATCCGAGCGAACACTAACGTTCCATTAGTGCCGCCGAAGCCGAAACCATTCGATACCGCAACGTCGATCTTCGCCTCACGCGCCACGTTCGGTACGTAGTCGAGGTCGCAACCCTCCCCCGGCTCATCCAGATTGATTGTGGGCGGAACGATGCCCGCGTGCAGCGCCATCACTGAAAAGATCGCCTCGACCCCGCCGGCCGCGCCGAGCAGATGGCCGGTCATCGACTTGGTCGAACTGACCATCGTCGTGTAGGCGTGGTCGCCGAGGGCGCGTTTGATCGCCAACGTTTCGGCCAGGTCGCCCAGCGGCGTGGAGGTGCCGTGCGCGTTGAGATAACCGACTTGGTCGGCATTGACGCCGGCGTCCTTGAGCGCCGCCACCATGCAGCGCGCGGGCCCTTCACCGTCCTGACTGGGCGCGGTCATGTGGAAGGCGTCGGAGGTCGCGCCGAAGCCGGCGAGCTCGCAATAGATGCGCGCGCCGCGAGCCTTGGCACGTTCGTATTCCTCGAGCACTAGAATGCCGGCGCCATCGCCGAGCACGAACCCGTCGCGGTCCTTGTCCCACGGCCGTGATGCGCGGGTCGGATCGTCATTTCGGGTCGACATCGCCTTCATCGAGCAGAACCCACCGACCGAGGTTGGCGACGAGCCGCGTTCGGCGCCGCCGGCGATCATCACATCGGCGTCGCCGTACTGGATCATGCGCATCGCCATTCCGATCGAATGGTTCGCGGTCGCACACGCTGACACGGCAGAAAAATTCGGGCCCTTGATCCCGGTCAACAACGACACCTGCCCGGGCAACATGTTGATGATTGTGCTGGGCACGTAGAACGGCGAAATCTTGCGCGGGCCACCTTCGTGCAGCTTGATCGTCTGCTGTTCGATCCCAACAACACCGCCGATGCCCGATCCGATCAGCGCGCCAATGCGTTCGGCATTGCCGTCGTCGACCTTCAGATCGGCATCGGCCATCGCCATCATCGAAGCCGCCACGCCGTAGTGGATGAACTCGTCCATCTTGCGCGCGTCTTTCGGGGTGACCCAGCGGGTGACATCGAAGTCGCGCACTTGGCCCGCGATGCGCGTGGTGAACGCGGACGCATCAAAATGGGTGATGGGGCCGATGCCCGAGCGGCCGTTAACGATGCCGTCCCAACTGCTGGCAAGGTCGTTGCCCAGCGGCGAAACGATGCCCAGGCCGGTAACGACGACACGCCGGGTGCGGAGGGAACGATCGGACATGGAAAACTCCAACTGGCGCGCTAGGCCGAACCCTGTGCCGGCCACGCGCATGCAACGGTGACACGGGTCCGCCAGCGACAACGAAAGGGACCCGCAATGCGCGTTCTTGCAACCGAAAAACGCAGGGCCGCAATGCGGCCCCGGAATGACATTGGCAGCAGTCGCCTGGGCGAACTGCTGCCTTCAGCTAAGACTTACGCCTTGACGTGGGTCTTGACGTAATCGATTGCTTGCTGCACCGAGGTGATCTTCTCGGCTTCTTCGTCCGGGATCTCGCACTCGAATTCTTCCTCGAGCGCCATCACCAGCTCGACGGTGTCGAGCGAATCCGCGCCGAGATCGTCGACGAACGAAGCGTTGTTGGTGACGTCTTCTTCCTTGACG
>JAYSZI010000075.1:0-15647 GCA_043738095.1 Lysobacter sp. | reverse complement strand
CGGCACCGCGCCGTCGTCGGGCGCAGCGGTCGGGGGCAGCGCACGGGCGGGCTTGCCGGGACTCATGTCCCGAGCCTAACCGCGCCGGAGCGTGCCCGCAAACCAATTAACCGGAAACGCAACTGCACAAAAGAAAACGGCCCCGCGGGGCCGTTTCAGGAGTACGAAAAGCGTCTTCGCTCAGTCGTCGCCCTTCATGTCGTCATCCCCTGCCACGACTTCGGCCGCGGCCCATTCCAGCGCCTCGCGCTCCTTGCGCTCGCGCTCGGACTTTTCGACGGCGTCGATATATTCGGGGTTGATCTGGCGCGCGGCGATCTCGCGCAGGGCCAGGACGGTGGGCTTGTCATTGGCTTCGCTGTTGTCGAGCTGCGACTGCACGCCATTGGCGAGCTGGCGGGCACGCTTGGCGGCCAACATGACGAGGTCGAAGCGGTTATCGACCACTTTCAGGCAATCTTCAACGGTAATGCGGGCCATGGGGCTCCCGGCGGCCTGACGGCGCGCCATACGTGCGTAAAGGGGCGTGGATTGTAGCGGCGCGGGCGGGCCGCAAGCAACTCTAGCGGGCATGCCAGCCTTGCAAATCAGTCAGTTACGCAATCCGGTCGGCTATTCGTCGGCCAATAACGCCGTGATCAGGCGCGAATGCCGCGCGACCTGCGGTTCCCGCCGCAGCCGGCTGGCGGTAAAGATCGCGCCCATCTCGTCGACCGCAACCTCGAAATGCTCGTTGACGATGAGGTAGTCGAACTCGCAGTAATGCGACATCTCCTCGCGCGCCGCCGCGAGCCGTTGCGCGATCACCGCGCTGCTGTCCTGCCCGCGGGACTGCATGCGTTGCTCAAGCGCCTGGCGCGATGGCGGCAGGATGAACACGCTGACCGCATCGGGCACCTGCGCCCGCACTTGCCGTGCGCCCTGCCAGTCGATCTCCAGCAGCACGTCCTTGCCCGAAGCAAGCTGGGGTTCGACCGACTGCCGCGCTGTGCCCTTCCAGTCGCCGTGAACGCGGGCGTGCTCGAAGAAATCCCCGGCACCGACCATGCGTTCGAATTCGTCGGCGCTGACGAAGTGGTAGTGCTCGGCGTGGCGCTCGCCCGGGCGTGGCGCGCGCGAGGTGAACGAAATCGACAGGCAGACGTTCGGATCACGCGCAAGCACCGCGTTGACGATGCTCGATTTGCCGGCGCCCGACGGCGCAGCGACGATGTAGAGGGTTCCGCGCATCAGTATTCCTCTGCGAACTGCGATCCGCTTTACGCCCGGCGCGCTCGAACGCGGCCGGCCGGAGCGGGGATTTGAAGCTACTCGATGTTCTGGATCTGTTCGCGCACCTGATCGATCAACACCTTGAGCTCGACGGCCGCCGACGAGCTGCGTGCATCGACCGATTTGGAGCCCAGCGTGTTCGCCTCGCGATTGAATTCCTGCAGCAGGAAGTCGAGGCGACGGCCGACCGCCTCACGCAGCTTGAGCACGCGCCGGGCTTCGCTGACGTGGGCGTCGAGGCGATCGAGTTCCTCGTCGACATCGAGCTTCTGCAGCCAGATGACCAGTTCCTGCTCGAGACGACCCGGGTCGGCGGGCTGGGCGAGATCCGCGAGCCGGCCTTCGAGCTTCGTGCGCTGACCGATACGGATCGCCGGCATCAGCGTGCGCACATCGGCGGCGATGCGGGCGATGCCGTCGACGCGCTCACTGATGACCGCGGCGAGCTTGCTGCCTTCACGCTCGCGTGAAGCCACGAATTCGTCGAGCACGCTGTCGAGCAAGGCCATCGCTTCGGCCTGCAGCGCGGCCGCATCGGTCGCCGGCGCCTGCATCACGCCGGGGAACTGCAGCAGCTGGGTGAAATCGGTATGCAGGCCCGGAAAGCGCGCGGTGAGGTCGATCGCCAGGTCGCTGAGCTCGCGCAGCCGGGTCGGATTGACCTGCAGGCCGCCCTCGCCTTCCGGCGAACGCAGGCGCAGCGTCAGGTCCAGCTTGCCGCGCTGGATACGCGCGGCGATGCGCTCGCGCAGCACCGGCTCCAGCGCGCGCAGGTCGTCGTGCAGGCGCACGCCGATTTCGAGAAACCGGTGGTTGACCGAACGCAGCTCGCAGCCGAGCGTTCCCCATTGGGTGACGCGTTCGTCGCTGGCGAAGGCGGTCATGCTGCGGATCATGCGGTGTTCCCGTGACGCGGCCGGGCCGGCCGGCGAGGGGCGAATGGTAAACTCGCGGGCCAAGTTACGGTAATCACGTCAATGACAGCTGTCGTTCCGAGCACCAGCTCCCCAGCCAGCGTCACGCGCCCGAGCGGCCGCGCCCCGGAGCAGCTGCGTGAGGTCCGCATCCAGCGCGGCTACACGCGTTATGCCGAAGGCTCGGTGCTGATCAGCTACGGCCAGACCCAAGTGTTGTGCACCGCGACCGTCGAGCCGCGCGTGCCGGGCTTCCTGCGCGGCAAGGGCGAAGGCTGGGTCACCGCCGAATACGGCATGTTGCCGCGCGCGACCCACACCCGCAGCGACCGCGAAGCCGCACGTGGCAAACAGGGCGGTCGCACGCTCGAGATTCAGCGTCTGATCGGCCGCTCGCTGCGTGCCTGCATCGATCGCAAGGCGCTGGGCGAACGCACCATCACCCTGGATTGCGACGTGCTCCAGGCCGACGGCGGCACCCGCACCGCCGCGATCACCGGGGCGTACGTGGCGATGGTCGATGCAGTGCAGTGGCTGATCAAGCGCGGCGACATCAAGCCCAACAACAGCCAGCGCGGGCCGATCTTCGGCGCAGTTGCGGCGGTGTCGGTCGGCATTTACCGCGGCGTGCCGGTGTTGGACCTCGACTATGCCGAAGACAGCGACTGCGACACCGACATGAATGTGGTGATGAACGACGGCGGCGGCTTTATCGAACTGCAGGGCACCGCAGAAGGCCACGCGTTCCGGCGCGAGGAACTCAATGCAATGACCGCGCTGGCCGAGATTGGCATTGCCGAACTGGTGGCGAAACAGCGCGAGGCGCTAGGGCAGTAGGCTCACGCGGCAGTGCGGACGAGTGAGCCGTCATTGCAGACAATCCGGGCTCAGTGCAGACGGCGTGCTTCACTGGCGTGCGAACGCTGGGAAGAATCTACGGATGTCTATTCGCGTGTTCAGCAGCTCCCTCCCCGACCTTCGGCATGACAGTCGCGACGTTCGGGGAGCCCAATGAGACGGCTTACGTCCCCATGACCCAACACCTCGGCAGCGTCACCATCGTCGTGCGCGACTACGACGAAGCGATCGCCTACTACACCCAGGTGCTCGGCTTCGAGTTGCTCGAGGATGCGCCGCGCGAAAACAACAAGCGTTGGGTGCGAGTGGCGCCGCCGGGGTCGATCGAGAGCGCCATCCTGCTGGCCCAGGCCAGTGGCGAAGATCAGCTCGCACGCGTCGGCAACCAGACCGGCGGTCGCGTCGGCTTCTTTCTGCACACCGACGATTTCTGCCGCGACCACCGCGCGATGAGTGCGCGCGGTGTGCGCTTCATGGAGACACCGCGCACGGAGGCGTACGGCACCGTCGCGGTGTTCGAGGATCTGTACGGCAACCGCTGGGATCTGTTGGAACTAGCGCCATGAAGGCGTCGCTGCAAGTTGCACCGTTGAAACTCGTGATCGCCAGCAGCAATGCCGGCAAGCTCGCCGAGTTCGAGGCCTTGTTCGCCGACAGCGCGGACATCCAAATCGTGACGCAAGGCGTGCTCGGCGTTGCCGATGCCGACGAGACCGGCCTGACGTTCGTAGAGAACGCGTTGCTGAAAGCGCGCCACGCCGCACGCGAAACCGGCTTGGCCGCGCTTGGCGATGATTCGGGCCTGTGCGTCGACGCGCTCGGCGGCGCGCCGGGGCTGTTTTCCGCGCGCTATGCGGGCGCGCACGGCAACGCCGCGGCGAACATCGACAAGCTGTTGGCGGCGCTTAAGGACGTGCCGATGGCCCAACGCGGTGCGCATTTCTATGCCGTGATCGTGCTTCTGCGTCACGCCGAGGATCCGCAGCCAATCGTCGCCGAGGGCGTGTGGTCCGGTCAGATCTTGGATATGCCCCGCGGCGACGGCGGGTTCGGCTACGACCCGGTGTTCCTTGACCCGGAACTGGGATTGTCGGCCGCCCAGATCGAGCCCGCACTGAAGAACCGCATCAGCCACCGAGGCCGCGCCCTGGCGACCCTGCGCGCGCGCTTGCTGAGCGGAATGCAGTAGGGCGCCATGTTGGTCGTGCTCTGGCAATACGAGGTACGGCCGGCCGCGGAAGCCGAGTTCGAGGTGCTGTACGGCCCCGACGGCGCCTGGGTCGGACTGTTTGGCGAACACGCCGGTTACATCGACACGCAGTTGCTCCGTGGCGAGCAACCTCGCCACTACCTCAGCAGCCACCTGTCCGAACATCGCCTCGGCCGCTACGAGACCCCATGCTGACCACCCCGCCGCTGTCGCTGTACGTGCACCTGCCGTGGTGCGTGCGTAAATGCCCGTACTGCGATTTCAACTCGCACGAAGGCCGTAGCGTGCTCCCGTTCGAGGCCTACATCGACGCCTTGCTCGCCGATCTCGATCTGGACCTGCCGTTGGTCTGGGGCCGCACGGTGCACACGGTGTTCTTCGGCGGCGGCACCCCGAGCCTGTTTCCAGCCGAGTGCATCGATCGATTCCTGCAGGGCGCGAGTTCGCGCTTGCGCTTCGCGCCCGCGGCCGAGATCACGCTTGAGACCAACCCTGGGACCGCCGAGCACGGCCGCTTCGAGCTGTACCGCGCGGCAGGCGTCAATCGGTTGAGTTTCGGTATCCAGAGTTTCGACGACGGCTGCCTGCAGCGCTTAGGCCGCATCCACGACAGCGCCGAGGCCGAAGCCGCGGTGAAGCTGGCGCAGGACGCCGGCTTCGACAACCTCAACCTCGACCTGATGTACGCGCTGCCGCAGCAGACCCTGGCGATGGCCGAGCGCGACCTTGAGCTTGCCGTCGCGCTGCAGCCCACCCACGTGTCGCACTACCAGCTGACGCTGGAGCCCAACACCGTGTTTGCCGCGCGACCGCCGGGAGGCATTCCGGACGACGACGCCAGCTTGGACATCCAGGAACACTGCCAGGCGATGCTCGCCGATGCCGGTTACGCACAATACGAAGTCAGCGCCTACGCCCGGCCTGGGCACCAGTCCGCGCATAACCTCAATTACTGGCGCTACGGCGATTACCTTGGCATCGGCGCCGGCGCCCACGGCAAGCTCACGCTCGGTAGCGAGCAGACCGTGCTGCGGCGCTGGAAGCACAAGCACCCGACCACGTATCTGGCCCACGCCGGCACGCCCTCGGCCATCGGCGGCGACGAGCGCATCGAGCCGGCCCGGCGGCCGTTTGAATACATGCTCAATGCGTTGCGGTTGGTCGAGGGCTTCGGCCTGGCCGACTTCGAGGCGCGCACCGGCGTGATGGCGGCGACGATCGCGCCGCAACTGCAATCGGCGGTCGCGCAAGGCTGGCTAGAAATTGAACATGGCCGTGTCCGTCCCACCGAACTGGGCCGTCGCTTCACCAACGACGTGGTCGCGCTGTTCCTGACGACGTGAGGATTACGGGGGTAAAAGACCCGTTTGTAGTACCGCGGGACCGCCATCGGGCTACCATCGATGTTTGACGCGCGCACTATTTAGCGGTTATTCCGTAGGCTGACAGCTAATGTAGGCATGCTTAGATCCGCCATCCGGCCCCGGGGAGCCTTCATGACCGTGCCGTTCGATCCATTCACCGCAACGCCCCAGCGCTCCAAATGGCTGGCTTCGGCGGCGTTGCCGCGCCGCGTGCGCGAGGTGCTGGAAGAACTGTATGCACTGATCTCCGAGGAACTCGCGCGACAACTCGAACGCATGCTGGTCGATTACGAGCAGCAACTATTCCGCCTGGCCGATCAGGCCAGCAGCCAGAGCGTGCAGGGCATCCATTTCGAGACGCTGCGGGCGGTCCGGCAGAATCGCGCCGATCTGGTCCCGCGCTTCCTGATCGGGCTGGAGAGCTCGCTCAGCCGCCTGCGAGAAACCGCGTTGATTGCCGCCGTCGCCAACGCCGACGCGGCGCCGTCGATGTTCCACGACCTGCGCTTGATCGACCACGAGGAAATGACCGAAGACACGGTGCTGCGCACGATGGCCGTGCGCCAGGAGGCACGGGCGAGCCTGCCGCTGCAACTGCTGGGCCAGCGTTTTGGCGTGCTCGCCGGCGCCCCGGCGCTTGACGCCGAACGCCTGCCGGTCGGCCCCCACCAACTGGGGTTGCTGCTGCAGGATGCGAGCAGGGTGCTGCAGATCGGTCCAGAAGCGCGTCAGATGCTGCTGGTCGCCTTCGAGCGGCACGTACTGGGCGGCTATGAGCAACTCGCCGAGATGATGAACGAGCTGCTGGCCCGGCTTAATGTGCTCCCCGGACTGTCATTTGTGCCGCTGCGTACGCGGCCGCGGGCGCAGAACAAGGAGCCGTCCGACGACGCAGCCACTGGCCCACGCACCTCGCCGATGGGGTTGGATCCCAACTTCGCGCCGGGCACGGGTCAGATGGGGCGGGAACGTCGCCGCCCACCGGGTAGCGCGCCCATGCGGGATCCGCGCCACATGCCCGATAGCGAGCCGGTCGCTGCGCAGCCCGAAAACGCACCGCATACCGGCTGGATGGGTGACGTCCGCAAGAGCGATCCGGCTGCCGAGACCGCTGCGTTCGACCAGTTGCAGGCCCTGCTCGCCGATCGCCGCAACCTGCTGGGCAAGTTGCGTCCCGGCAAGACCACCCAGCCCAACGTCAATGCCGCACTGCCCACCCCCGACGTCCTGGGCGTGCTCGGCAAGCTGCAGGGTGCATCGCCGGCGCCGCACAACATGACCGAGGTGCGCCAGGCCTTGCTGCTCCAAGGGCGGCAACAAGCCGGCGAGCCGATTGCGCTGTCGCGCGATGACGGCGATACGTTTGAACTGCTCGGCCTGCTGTACACCGAAATCGGTCGCGAGTTGCGCGAGGGCGCGGCCAACACCAGCCTGCTGGAACGGCTGCAGGTTCCGCTGCTGCGGGTCGCGCTGCAGGACCGCGAATTTTTCGTGCGCCAGCATCATCCGGCGCGGCAACTGCTCAATGCCGTCGCCGAGTCCGGCGCACGCTGGCTTGCCGACGACGACGCCGACCCGCAACTGGCCGCGCAACTGCGCCAAGCGGTAGATCACGTGGTCGAGAATTACGAAGGCGACACTAAGGTCTTCGAGGCCGCTAATCAGGCCTTGCAGAACCAGTTGCAATCGATGGCACGCAAGGCCGAGGTGGCCGAGCGTCGTCACGTCGATGCGGCGCGCGGCAAGGAAAAGCTGGTGTTGGCCAAACAGCGCGCGGCGACCGTTCTCGACGAGGCGATCGGCGACAAGTCTTTGCCGAAGTTCCTGCACACCCTGCTGAGCCAAGCCTGGGCCGATGCATTAACACTGTCCCTGCTCCGCCATGGCGAGGACAGCGAAGACTGGAAGCGCCAGCTCGCCGTCACCCAGAAAATCGTCGCGGTCAATGTCGGCACGATGGCCGTCCCCGAGGGGCTCGACCAGCACATTCAAAGCGCGCTCACTCAGGTCGGCTACCACGTCGACGAGGCCACGGTGATCGCGCGCCGGCTCACCGCCGGCATGGCCGAGGGCGAGGACGATGCCGCCTCGCGCACCGAACTGGCGATGAAGCTCAAGGCGCGCGCACGGCTCGGGGAAGAGGCGATCGCCAAAGCACCTCCGTTGCCGCCACGCTCGCCGGACGAAGAGACCTGCTACAACCAGCTGCGCACCCTGCCATTTGGTACCTGGTTCGAATTCACCAGCAATCAACAAGGCGACATGGTTCGCCGCCGCCTGTCCTGGTTCAGCACGGTTACCAACCACGCGCTGTTTGTGAACCAGCGGGGCCACCGCATCGGCGAGCACTCCCTCGACGCGCTCGCACGGATGATGGCCAGCGGCCAGGCACGGATCGTGACCACCGACGAGGGCCGGCTGGTGGATCGCGCCTGGCAGGCCGCGCTAAAGGCGCTGCGCCACCTGGGCATCCGCAGTGGTGCTGCGGCGCGGCAATCTGACAAGGCCGGCAAATGAGCGCCACGAAAAGCAATGACGAATACCGGCGTGTTCCCCGGCGCAAGGTGACCGGCACGGTTCAGGTGGTCGACACCATGACCGATGGCGTGATCGGGCGGCTTGGCAACCTGTCGGAAACCGGCATGCTGGTGATTGCGAGCATGCCATTGGTGAATGACGGGCTGTACCAGTTGCGCTTCATGCTGCACGGTACCCACAGCACCGAAGTGCCGATTGAAGTTGGGGTGCATCTGCTGTGGCAGGACAGCGCCAGCGCCCCCGGCCAGACCTGGACCGGCTTTCGCTTCATCACCCTGCTGGACAGCCAGATGCTGCACTTGCGGCAATGGCTGGAGACCCCTGGCGGCAGTTACGAATAGCCAAACCGCGGGCGAGCCTCGTCCGGATTCAAGCCACGATGGGCCTTCCGGGGTGTAAGGATGGCGCAGCCAGCCCGGCCCGGGAGCTCCCTCTATTACCGCCCACATCAGGCAACGCGACGCGATGCCTGACCACGTAGGCTGCTGGACAACGGCGCGCAGCCGCATGCCCTAGCCCGCGTTGGGAGTCCGCATGAACGCCACCGGCTCGGGGATGTGCAAGCCGAACCCTTGGCCGTAGTCGACGCCGATCGCGATCAACGCCTGGATGGTGTCCTCGCCATTGACCCATTCGGCGACCACATGCGCGCCACGCTCGTGGCCGATGTCGGTTACCGCGCGCACGATCGCGTGACTCATGGTGTCGCTGAGCAGGTCGCGGATGAAGCTCCCGTCAATCTTGATGATGTCCACCGGCAGATTCTTCAGATAACCGAACGACGACATGCCCGCGCCGAAATCGTCGAGTGCGAACTGGCAGCCGACCGCGCGCAAGCGCTCGATGAAGCGCGCCACCAGCGATAGGTTGCGGACCGCCACCGTCTCGGTGATCTCGAAACAGACGCGGTGTGGTGCGACGTTGTGGCGCTGCAAGGAGGCCAGAATCAGTTCGGCCAGACCTGGCTCTTCAAGGCTGGCACCTGACAGGTTGATGGTGGCCAGTTCCAGCGCCGCGCCCAGCGGGTGAAGTTGGTTGAAGTTCGCCAGTGCGGTCTCGATCACCCAACGATCGATCATCGGCATCAGGCCGTATCGCTCGGCTGCGGGCAGAAACGCACCGGGTGACACCAACACCCCGTCCTCGTCGCGGAAACGCAGCAACAGCTCAAGCCTGGGTCCGTTACCGGACGCAATGCCGTCGCTGGGCGCATTGCCGCTGCCAGGCGCGGCGCGGCCGCCCCGTGACGCGCCCAGATCGCCAGCGCCCGACAGCGGCATGACCTCCTGGTAATGCAGCTGCAGGCGCTCTTCCTCGATGGCCCAGCGCAGGCGGTTGGCCCACTCCATTTCGCTGCGGCGGCGTGCGGTGTCGTCGTCCTTCTCCGAATAGAAGTGCACGCGGTTGCGGCCGCTTTCCTTGGCCAGGTAGCACGCGGTGTCCGCCTGCGCGAGGAGATCTTTCAACGTCGCGGTCGGGTCGTCCAGCATCACGCCGCCGATGCTGGCGCTGATGGTGTGGGTTTGTTGTTCCCAAGCGAACACATAGCCGTCGATGCGCTCGCGCAGACGCTCGGCCACCAACCGGGCGCCAGCCTCGTCCTGGACCGATACCGCCAGCACACCGAACTCATCGCCGCCCAGGCGTGCGAGCACGTCGCCCGTGCGCAGTTGCTCGTGCATGACCATCGACAACTGGATCAGCAGCTGGTCGCCGGCCACGTGCCCGGAGGTGTCGTTGATCAGCTTGAACTGATCCAGATCGATGTACAGCAGCGCGCCGGCCCGCTCGCCAATGGCCACGGGTACCAGCGCGCGCTCGACCCGGCGCTCGAACTCGCGGCGGTTGAACAGGTCGGTCAGGGCATCGTGGCTGGCCTGATAGCTCAACATCTCGGTGAGCTGGCGTTGCTCGGAGATGTCGGTGGCGACCATCAGCAATTGCGAGTGACCGTCGAGCAGCACCCGCGACACCGACACGTTGGCCCAAAAGCGCTCACCGTCCATGCCGTACAGAATCACCTCGGTGTTGCTGCACCCGGGACTATCGGGGTCGAGCAGATGCTCGCGGAATTCGGTGTCGGCGAACAACTCCGGCAGGTCGAGTTGGTACACCGGCTCGCCCAAACGGTGGCGCGCGGCCTGGTTGACGTAAGTAATGCGTCCGTCCTTGCCGTCGGCCAGCAGCACCAGCGCCGGAAGGCGATCGTTGAGTGCGCGGAAGCGTTCCTCGCTTTCGCGGTATTGCCGGCTCATGCGCCAACCCAGATCCAGCGCGCGGCGACGGGTAGTGGCGACAGACCACACCAGCAGCGCCAGCAGCAGACTCGCCAGAAGGCCGGGCCACAGCATTGAGTCGCCCAGCTGCAAACCAGGGGGGGCATGCTCGACGGGGTGGATCCGCACTCGCCAGACGCGGCCTCCGTACCGCAGGCGGCGGTCGAATTCCTGGGTGGGCGCTACCCCGTGTGCGTGTCTTGAAGGGTGGGAGTCAAACAGCGGCAGCGCGGCCTCGCCCGTGACGTCGGCGACCTGGATATGCATGGTCTGACGCACGCCTTGCGGCAGTGCGCTTTCGATCAACCGACTGATCTGGAAGGACACCGCGAGCGAGCCGCGCATGCGGGTGCGACGCTCCGGCACGGTCGTCGGGGGCGGTCCCGGCGTGTAGATCGGCAGACGCAACGTCACGCCGTCCACTGCTACGCCGCCATCGGTCATCTGTACCAGGCGAAACGGCGCCGACAGTGCGGGCTGGTTGCTGTCGCGCGACGCAAGTACCGCAACCATGTTGGTGGGCTGCTGACGCACGTCTAGCCCGAACACGCGCTCGTTGCCCAGCGATGGAGCCACATGCGTGGTGATGAAATGCTCGCCATCGGCGCGCACTTCCCGATGGGCATAGACCAAAGCTCGCAAACTCGGAAACCGTTCGCGCGGGCGGAGGTTGGTGTAGACGGTGCCGAACTCTTCAGGCGTTACGTCGTCCGAGGCGAGGAACAACGTCTGCACCGAGCGCACCAACCAGCCACAGGCATCGAGGTGTTGACCCAGGGCGGCGTAACTGCGCTCGGCCACGCTTCGGAATGCTGCCATCTGCTCGGCGTCATGCCGGCGTTGCTGTTGGCTGGCCACCCACAACGAAAGGCCTGCGCCAAGCAAGAAGGCCAGCAAACTCCAAATCCAGGCGCCCGCGATCCACGGCGGCGCCTGCGTGCCGGGCACGGCCTGCGCAGAAGCGGAGAATCCGTCAAAATCCCGCGACGCCCCCAAGAGAAGCCCCATGAAAGACCACGATCCGGCGATCCTATACCCGCAGCACGTGAGCGAGTTGCAACGCCGTGCCACGCAGGCGTTGTCCCGAGGCGGCTTCGACCATCTGGTGGTGCCCAGCGGGAGTCTGCATTACCAGGTGTTTGACGACCGCGACTATCCCTACGCGGTCAACCCACAGTTCAAAGCCTGGTTGCCGCTGGTGCGCAACCCCGGCAGCTGGCTGGTATTCACCCCCGGCTCCGCGCCCACAGTGATCTACCTGCAGCCGCTGGATTATTGGCATGTCGTACCCGAAGCCCCGAGTGGGTGGTGGGTCGAGCACTTCGATATCGTCATCATCCGCAAGCCCGAGGAGGCGCTGCAGCACCTGCCCAAGGACGTGGCGCGGTGCGCGATCCTCGGCGAGCCGGGCAGCGCGCTCGGCACGGACGACGCGCGCAGTTTTCAGCCGAACAATCCGCCGGCGGTAGTCAACTACCTCGAGTACCACCGCGCGTTCAAGACGCCGTATGAGATCGCGATGATGCGCGGCGCCACCCGCATCGGCGTGCGCGCGCACCGCGCCGCTGAGACCGCGTTCCGCCAGGGCCAGAGCGAGTTCGACATCCACCTCGCCTACTGCGCCGCCGCGCGCCAGGACGCCAACGATCTGCCGTATCGCAATATCGTCGCGCTCAACGAGAACGGCGCGGTGCTGCACTACACCGAGCTCGCCACGCAGGCACCGGCCGATATCCGCAGCTTCCTGATCGACGCCGGCGCCAGTTACGGCGGCTACGCCAGCGACATCACCCGCACCTATGCCAGCGACACGGCCGGCGAGTTCCAGTCCCTGATCGACGCCGTCGATGCCGCTCAGCTGAGAATTGGCGATCAGGTCCGCGCCGGCAGCGATTACAAGCGCATCCACCTCGATGCGCATCTAGCGCTGGCCGGCATCCTCAAGGACTTCGGCATCAGCAAGCTGTCGCCGGAATCCGCCCTCGAAACCGGCGTGAGCAGCGTGTTCTTTCCGCACGGCATCGGCCATGGCATCGGCCTCCAGGTGCACGACGTCGCAGGTTTCGCCGCCACCGACAGCGGCGGCACGATTGCCAAGCCGGAAGGTCACCCGTACTTGCGCACCACGCGCGTGCTGGAGCCGGGCATGGTGGTCACGATCGAACCGGGTCTGTACTTCATCGACCTGCTACTCGACGGATTGCGAAAAGGTGAGCACGCCAATGCGGTCGACTGGGGGCGAATCGACGCGTTCCGGCCTTACGGCGGCATCCGCATCGAAGACGACGTCGCATGCACCGAGGGCGCGCCGCTTAATTTGACCCGCGAAGGGTTTGCCGACGCCGCGTAAGTCGGTGACTCCACGCGCTTCGCAACTGGACCTCTCGAAAGCGGAGCTGAGAAGCTCCGCTTCTTTTTCTCCCCCGCCACGGGCTTTTCACTCAACGGTCGGTTGATGCCTTGAGCGCGTAACGAGGATCGGCAACATCAATCGGTAGAAATCCATAGCGGCGCTCGCCCTCGGCACCCGGGCGGTAGGCTTTGGATTCAAAGCGCATAGCGACGCCCTCAAGTCCGAGAACGGCTCGCGGCGAAGGCAATGCTTCTACCAAGATCACAGCTTCGGCTCGCCCGCCCTGCGGTGCGGCGCGCAGCAAGAACAACCCCATCGATGGCAACTTCGGCGTGCGATTGGCGTTGACCCAATGGTTGCTTTTCGCAGCAGCAAACTCCGCCCAGTTTTTTAGTTCACTCAATTGCCCATCGCGCCCCTTCGCCAACATTCGGTCGAGGTGCTTGCCGTGCAACGCCAGAAATTCTGTAAAGGCGTGCGCTACAGCATCTTCACGGCCCTGTTTCGGCAGGTACTCGAAACAGCGCGTCAACAGATAGGCCGAGTAGGACGCATCCCCGGAACGAGGGGGCTGGCTATCGGTCTTTTTCAACTGCTGGTCGAGCGTCGCCCAGGCCTGAGCCCACTGCATCGCCGTACGGTAATTGCCAGCCTGGAGTTCCAATTCCGCCAAAGATACCAGCGCCATGCGCGGGCACGCGGTTGCCTTCACGCACCGCTCCAGCCAGCTGCGCGCGGTATCAAGATCGCGTTCGACAGCGCGCGCAGGATGGTCCATGCCGTGCCTGAAGAGCACGCCCAGTTCAAAGGCGGCATAGCCGTCCCCCGCCAAAGCCAGCTTAATTGCGCGTTTTTTCGCAGCGTTGTGCTTGCTGGGGTCAGCGCCCGGCGCAAACAGGGCCTCGCTCTCACTGCCCTGCAACCTTTCAGGGCTGGGCGGCGGAGTGACGGCGGCGGATTTTGGCGACTCCCCAATCTGGGTAGCAACCGCCGAAGTCATCACAAGCGCGCTCACCAAGAAAGGCAAGAGCCAGAATTTACGTTTCGGCATTGTTAGACCCGTTACTTTTACGAAGAGAATCATTGCCCGTGCCGCGTAGATCAACGCCCCGCCATCAACGCCTCGATCTCCTCGGCGCTGCGCGCGAGTTTGTCGGTCAGCACTTTCGGCGCGTCTTTCGTGACAAGCACATCGTCCTCGATGCGGATGCCGATGCCATGCAGGTGTTCGGGTACATCGGCACCGGGGCGGATGTAGAGGCCGGGTTCAACGGTCAATGCCATGCCGGCTTCCAGCATTACCCAATCATCACCGGTTTTGTATTCGCCGGCATCATGCACGTCGAGGCCGAGCCAGTGCCCGGTGCGGTGCATGTAGAACGGCTTGTAAGCTTCGCTTTCGATGAGATCATCAACGTTGCTGGCAAGCAGCTTGAGGTCGACCATGCCTTGCACCAGAACGCGCAGCGCAGCATCGTGGTAGGCGATGAAGGGGGTTCCGGGTTTGATGACGGCAAGCGCTGCGTTCTGGGCGGCAAGGACAATCTCATATACGTCGCGCTGCACCGGGCTGAAGCGGCCATTGACCGGAAAAGTACGTGTGATGTCGGAGGCATAGCCGTCGACCTCGCAGCCGGCGTCGATAAGCACCATGGCCTGCTCGCCGAGCAGTTTGTTGTTCTCGATGTAGTGCAGGACGCAGGCATTGCGACCGCCAGCGACGATAGGCGAATAGGCGTGGCCGTCGGCGCCGCGTTTGCGGAATTCATAGCCGAGTTCTGCTTCGAGCTCGTATTCGGCCATGCCGGGGCGACAGGCGCGCATGGCACGCGCGTGGCCAGCCGAGGCAATCGTGGCGGCGCGGCGCATGCTATCGGCTTCGTGGCTGTCCTTGAGCAGGCGCATGCGGTCGAGCCTTTCGTGCAAGTCGCGTATTTCTCCGGGGGCACGCTTACCGGCGCGGCTTTGCCCACGCACCGTGTTCAGCGCGCCGACGATTTTCACATCCCATTCTGCATCGTGGCCAAGCGCGTGCCACAGAGTGCTGCGGTTGGCAATCAGTTCGGGTAGCCTCGCCGCGAATTCGCTGAAGGCGTAAGCCTCATCAAAGCCGAAGGCTTCACCCGCCGTTTGCGGCCCGTAGCGGAAGCCGTCCCAGACTTCGCGCTCCTCGTTTTTTTCACGGCAGAAAAGTATTGAGCGTGGCTCCTTGCCACCGATTAGGACGATCACTGATTCGGGCTCGGGAAAGCCGGAGAGATACCAGAAGTAACTGTCGAAACGGTAGGGGTGGTGCGAGTCGCGGTTGCGCACACGTTCCGGTGCGGTGGGGATGACGGCGACGCCGTCACCAAGCTGTTTTAGCAATGCGCTGCGTCGCGTCGAGTAAGGTTCATGCTTCATTTTTTCTGGTGCAACTCCTGGTTGAGTTCGGCAAGACGTTCGGGGCTTCCTACGTCGACCCAATAACGCGTGTGACGTTCCCCGGTGACCACTCCACGGGCGATGCCGGCGTCAAGCAGAGGGCGCAGTTTCATGACGGCGCCGGGCGCAACGCAGGTGAAAAAATCCGGCGAGAAGACGCCGGTGCCGGCATAGGTCAGTGTCGGTCCGCTGTTTGTGCTGGCGTATCTTACGCTTTCTCCGTCGAGGCAGAAGTCGCCGCCTGAGTGCTGCGGTGGGTTGTCGACAAAAACAAGATGCGCGTGACGCGCAGCGAGCGTGTGTGCACGCCTGAAGTCCCAGTCGCACCAGATGTCGCCATTGACGACGAGAAACGGTTCGCTGCCGAGCAATGGCAGCGCCCGGGCGATACCGCCGGCGGTTTCCAGCGCGCCGGGTGGTTCCGGAGAGTATCGAATA
>JAYSZI010000074.1:0-15759 GCA_043738095.1 Lysobacter sp. | reverse complement strand
GGGCGCAGCGGCTGTCGGTCAACTGCAGGCGCGAACCGGGCGAAGGTTTCGACGCGCGCTTTGCGCAGCAGCCCGCGCGCATGCTGATCACGCAGGGTTTCATCGCCCGCCACGGCGACGGCGGCACCGCGATCCTCGGACGCGGCGGTTCGGACACGTCGGCGGCGTACTTCGGCGCGTTGCTGAAGGCGCGGCGCGTCGAGATCTGGACCGACGTGCCCGGCATGTTCAGCGCCAACCCGCGCGAGGTGCCCCACGCGCGTCTGCTGACCCGGCTGGACTACGCCGAGGCGCAGGAAATCGCCACCACCGGCGCGAAGGTGCTGCACCCGCGCTCGATCGCGCCGTGCCGCAACGCCAACGTGCCGATGGCGATCCTCGACACGCAACGGCCGGAGCTGCCGGGCACGCGTATTGACGCGAGCGCCGTCACGGTGCCCGGGGTCAAGGCGATCAGTCGTCGCAACGGAATCGTGCTGGTGTCGATGGAAAGCATCGGCATGTGGCAGCAGGTGGGCTTCCTCGCCGACATCTTCGAGCGCTTCAAGCGCCACGGCCTGTCGGTGGATTTAATCGGCTCGTCGGAAACCAACGTCACTGTGTCGCTCGATCCAAGCGAAAACCTGGTCAATACCAACGTACTGGAAGCGCTGTCGGCCGATCTGTCGGAGGTGTGCCGGGTCAAGGTCATCGCGCCGTGCGCGGCGATCACCCTGGTCGGGCGCGGCATGCGTTCGCTGCTGCATCGCTTGTCCGACATCTGGGCGACGTTCGGCCAGGAGCGCGTGCACCTGATCTCGCAGTCGTCCAACGACCTCAATCTGACGTTTGTGATCGACGAAGCCGATGCGGAAGGGCTGCTGCCGCAGTTGCACGCTGAGCTCATTCGCGGTGGGGCGATGCCGGTGCAGGAAACCAGCGTGTTCGGACCGAGCTGGCGCGAGATTGCGCACGGCAAGCCGCAACGCGCCACGACATGGTGGGCGAATGCGCGCGCGGCCTTGTTGCAGCGCGCGCAAGCCGGCACTCCGCGGTATGTATACGACCTGGCGACAGTGCGCGAACGTGCGCGCGCGCTGCTGGCTACGCCAGCGGTCGACCAGTGCTATTACGCGATCAAGGCCAACCCGCACCCGGCACTGCTGCGCACGATCGCAGGCGAAGGCCTGGGATTGGAGTGCGTGTCGCAGGGCGAACTCGAGCATGTGTTCGCGACATTGCCCGAGCTGTCGCCCCAGCGCGTGCTGTTCACCCCGAGCTTCGCGCCGCGCAGCGAGTACGAGGCCGCTTTTGCACGTGGCGTCACGGTCACGGTAGACAACATCGAGGCGCTGCAGCGCTGGCCCGACGTGTTCCGGGGCCGTACTTTGTGGCTGCGGCTCGATCTCGGTCATGGCGAGGGCCACCACGAGAAGGTGCGCACCGGCGGCGTCGCTGCGAAGTTCGGCTTGCCGGTCGCGCGCTTCGACGCATTCCTCGCGCAGGCGCAGCAGCTCGGCGTGCGCATCAGTGGGTTGCACGCGCATCTGGGCAGCGGCATCGACGACCCGCGTCACTGGCGCGAGGTATACGCCAGCCTCGCCGGCCTCGCCGACAACGTCGGCACCGTCGAGACCATCGACATCGGCGGCGGCTTGCCGGTGGCGTACACGCCGGACGCCCCCGATTTCGATCTCGTCTTGTGGCGCGCTGGGCTCGACGACATCAAGGCGGCGTATCCGCGCTACGGCCTGGTGATCGAGCCGGGTCGCTATCTGGTGGCCGAATGCGGCGCGCTGTTGCTGAGCGTCACCCAAGTGGTCGAGAAGGATGGCGTGCGCCGGGTCGGCGCGGACGCTGGCATGAATGCGTTGCTGCGCCCGGCGATGTACGAGGCCTACCACGGCATCCACAACCTCAGTCGCTTAGACGACACGGCCACCACCGCATTCGACGTGGTCGGTCCGATCTGCGAAACCGGCGACGTGCTAGGCCAACGCCGGCTGCTGCCGACCGCGACCGGCGAAGGCGACGTGCTGCTGGTCGCCGATGCTGGCGCCTACGGCATGGCGATGGCCAATACCTACAACCTGCGGGCGCTGCCGGCAGAGGACGTCATCAATGAGTGATTGGAAGTTCCAGCGCGACGCAATCCAAGTGTTTCGCTTCGTGCGCTGCACGTTCGACGCGGCTACGGGCGTGGCGCTACTGGTGTACGCGTTCGACGATGGTCCGGAGTTGATCGAAACGATCACCGTGCCGGGCGCGCCTTTTGCGCTCGACGGTGCGCGCGCGGCGGCGGTCGAGCGCGCGCTGAGGTTGCTGCACCTGATCACCGGCATCAGCTATTACAAGGCGGCCGTTCCGGAGGACATCCGCATCGAGTCGTACGCGATCGACGCCGACACCGCCGCGTTGCTGACCCTGATCTACGAGAGCGGCCTCGGCGAATTCGCGTATCGCAATGGCCTGAACCTGCACGGCAAGATCCGCTTTCCAACCGCTGCCGGCACCGGCGTGGCGACACCTGCACTTGGCTTGCGCGAACACGCGCTCGTCGCCATCGGTGGCGGCAAGGATTCGCTGGTCAGCATCGAGGCGCTGCGCACGCTCGGTATCGAGCAGACCGTGACCTGGATCGGCGGCTCGCAACTGATCCAGGCCTGCGCGCAGCGCACCGGACTGCCGACACTCAACATCGGCCGCGCGCTGGCGCCGCAACTGTTCGACTACAACCGCGAGGGCGCGTGGAACGGCCACATTCCGGTGACCGTGCTGAATTCGGCGATCCTGGTGTTGACCGCGCTGCTCCACGGCGTCGACCAGGTAGTGTTCTCCAACGAGCGCTCGGCCAGCTACGGCAGCATGATTGAGGGCACGGGGGAGGTGAATCACCAGTGGTCTAAGGGCTGGGCCTGCGAGGCTGCATTCGGCGACTACGTGACCCGCAGCATCGCCGCCGACCTGCAGTACTACTCGCTGCTGCGTCCGCTGAGCGAAATCGCGGTTGCGCGCCAGTTCGCCAAGAGCGACCGTTACGACGCCCACTTCAGCAGCTGCAACCGCAATTTCCACATCCTCGGCGAGCGTCCGGCGAACCGCTGGTGCGGCATCTGCCCGAAGTGCCACTTCGTGTTCCTTGCGCTAGCGCCGTTCATGCCGAAACCACGGCTGGTCGGCATCTTCGGCCGCAACCTGCTCGACGACCCGGCGCAGACCGCGGGCTATGACGCGCTGCTCGAATTTCAGGATCACAAGCCGTTCGAGTGCGTCGGCGAAGGCCGCGAGTCGCGCGCGGCGATGGCGGCGTTGATGCAGCGGCCCGAATGGCGCGAGGACGCGCTGGTCGAACGTTTCGGGCGCGAGATCCGCCCGCTGCTTACCGTCGAGGATCTGCGCATCGAGTCGCTGCTGGTGCTCGACGAGGAGCAACGCATCCCGCCGCGGCTGTGGGAACGTGTGCGTGCGCATTTCGCAGCTTGATGGTCAGCGCGTAGCGCTTTGGGGCTGGGGGCGCGAGGGGCGCGCCGCTTACCGAGCCGTGCGTACGCGCCTGCCGGACCTCGCACTGACGCTGTTCTGCTTGGCCGACGAGGTGGCCGGTGCGCAAGCACTGGGCGATGCTCAATTGGCGATCGAAACCGCCGCAACCGCGACGCGCCTGTCTGCGTTTGACGTCGTGATCAAGTCGCCAGGGATCAGCCCGTACCGCGCCGAAGCGGTGGCGGCGGCGGAGCAGGGCACGCGTTTTATCGGCGGCACCGCGCTCTGGTTTGCTGAGCACTCCGGCGCCGACCGTATCGCCGCGCGCACCGTGTGCGTCACCGGCACCAAGGGCAAGAGCACGACCTCGGCGTTGCTGGCGCACCTGTTGCGCGCCGGCGGCCACGTCACCGCGTTGGCCGGCAACATCGGCCTGCCGCTGCTGGAATTGCTGGACCCACCGCGCAAGCCAGAGTTCTGGGTGATCGAACTGTCGAGCTACCAGACCGGCGACGTCGCCGCGAGCGGCACCCGTCCCGATATCGCGGTGGCCTTGAATGTGTTTCCCGAGCACCTCGACTGGCACGGCTCGGAACAACGCTACATCCACGACAAGCTGAGGCTCTTGACAGAAGCCCGGCCGCGCACCGCGGTGCTGAACGCTATCGATCCACGCCTGACGGCGTTGGTGCTGCCCGACAGCGACGTGCGCTGGTTTGGCGACGAGCATGGCTGGCACCTGCGCGCTGATGCATTGCACCGCGGCGACGTGTTCGTCATGGACACCGCGGCGCTGCCGCTGCCGGGGCGGCACAACCGCGGCAATCTGTGCGCGGTGCTGACCGCGATCGAAGCGCTGGGGCTCGACGCGGCATCGCTTGCGTGTCACGCGGCGACGTTCCGGCCGCTGCCCAATCGGCTGCAGACGCTGGGCACGCGCGGCGGCATCACCTACGTCAACGATTCGATCAGCACCACGCCGCACGCAAGCCTCGCCGCGCTCGACTGCTTCGGAGACCGCCGCGTCGCGATTCTCGTGGGCGGCCACGACCGTGGTGTCGACTGGGATGTGTTCGTCAATGCGATGCGTCGGCAGGCGCCGGTCGCCATCGTCACGATGGGCCAAAACGGTCCGCGCATTTTCCAATCGCTCGCGCCGATGGCGGCGCAATCGGGGGTGCGGGTATCGGCGGCGGAGGACCTCGCCGGGGCGCTGCAACTTGCGCAGGCTGAACTGGCAGGCGACGGCGTGATCCTGCTGTCGCCCGGCGCCCCCAGCTTCGGGGCATATCACGACTACGTCGCCCGTGGCCGGCATTTCGCCGAGCTGGCGGGCTTCGATCCCGACAGCATCAGCGCAATTGCGGGCTTGGGTATCGTGTAACAGGCGATTCGCCGAGCCGTGTAGGCATTCAATCCCTCCAGCGAATTGCCTCGTGCTCAATGACGGACGGCGAAGCGTCGATGGCTGGCGAGAGCGCCCTACGTCGACCGCGGTGTGCGGCACGCGCCGCGCCGAGGCGCTGGGGAGCTAAACGCGCGAAACGCGCAGGCGAGCAATGGGGCGCCGTGCGGTTGTGCCCGGTTTCGTCCCCCAAGATGCGGCGCCGCCCGATCGAATGTGCGGGAACGGGCGTTTTCTGGCCGGGAGAGGCGTGTCTTGAGGGGGGGCTCAGTGGTCGCGGCTGAGCGCGTACCGCGCCAGCCCACGCAACGCGGCCACGTAGTTGTTGTCCACCAGACCGTCGAGCGCCCGCGTCGCGGCCTGGGCATATTCGCCGGCACGCGCGCGGCTGTAGTCGAGCCCGCCGCTGGCGTGGATCGCGGCGAGAACCGCGGGCATTGCTTCGGTATCGCCGTGTTCGATCGCCGAGCGCAGCGTTGCCCGGGTCGCGGCGTCGCTGTGGGCGATGGCGTGAATCAGCGGCAGCGTGGCCTTGCCTTCGGCGAGGTCGTCGCCGAGGTTCTTGCCCATCGTCTGCGCATCGGACGCGTAGTCGAGCACGTCATCTGCGATCTGGAACGCGTAGCCGAGGTTCAGACCGTAGTCGTGCAACCGTTGCTGGGTCGGTTCATCGGCGCCGGCCAGCAGCGCGCCGAGCCGGGTTGCGGCGGCAAACAGCACCGCAGTCTTGCGCTCGATCACGCGCAGGTAGGCGGCCTCATCGGTGTCGGGATTGCGTACATGCAGCAGCTGCAGCACTTCGCCTTCGGCGATCTGGTTGGTGGTGTCGGCGAGGATCTGCATGACCGGCAGGCGCTCGAGTTCGACCATCAGCTGGAACCCGCGCGAATACAGGAAGTCGCCGACCAGCACGCTCGCGGCATTCCCCCAGACGGCGTTCGCCGTGCGGCGGCCGCGGCGCAGGTCGGATTCGTCGACCACGTCGTCGTGCAAGAGGGTGGCGGTGTGAATGAATTCGACCACCGCTGCGAGCTGATGGGCGTCGGCGCCGATGCGTTTGCCGGCAGCGTCTCCAAGCGCGCCGGCCGCGAGCAACAAAAGCATCGGCCGCAGCCGTTTGCCGCCGGCCCCAACGATGTACTCAGCGACCTGGTTGATCAGCACCACGTCCGAGGCCAGGCGGCGCCGGATGAGCGCGTCGACTGCGGCCATGTCCTCACCAACCAGGGCCTGGATGCTGGCCAGGTCCGGGACAAGCAAGCTTGAAGGGTCCGGATTCGGGGCGCTCGCGTGCATGGGGTGACCGGCGGTGGGGGACAGCGATTATACGAGCCGGTCCGGCGCTGCCGTCCGGGAGATGCCCGATGAACGGGGGCAAGCCCGCCGGCCCGGGGGCAGGTGCGGGCTAACGCGGACGATCCCGACGCCCCGATGCGGCATCGTCCGACGGCCCAGGGGCGCCAGCTATACTCACTATTGGCGTTCCGCCCCCAGCGACAACATAGGACTGCACACCCATGGCACGTGGCATCAACAAAGTGATCCTGGTCGGCAACCTCGGCAACGACCCCGAAATCAAATACACCCAGAGCGGCATGGCGATCTGCACGTTGTCGCTCGCGACCACTACGGTGCGCAAGGACAAGGAAGGCCAGCCGGTCGAGAAAACCGAGTGGCACCGCGTCAAGTTGTTCGGCAAGACCGGCGAGATTGCCGGCGAATACCTCAAGAAAGGCCGCCAGGTCTACATCGAGGGCAGAATCGAGTACGGCTCCTACGAGAAGGACGGGGTCAAGCACTACACCACCGACATCCTCGCCGACGACATGCAGATGCTCGGTGGCAATCCCTCCGAAAGTGGGGGCGCGGGCCGCAGCGAGTTCCGCGGCGGCGGCGATCGCCCCGCATCCGCCTCGCGTCCCCCGGCCCGTCAGGAGTCCGCGCCACGTCGTGAGGCACCGCCGGCCAAGGCCAACGATTTCGCCGACGATTTTGCGGATGACGACATCCCGTTCTGACGCGATCCGCGCGGAGCGCGATTTTGCCGCCGATTTGCGGCACACCACAATAATTGATCCAGACATTGGAGTTTCCGCGTGCCCACTTGGCTTGTGACCGGCGGCGCCGGTTTTATCGGCGGTAATTTCGTTCTCGATGCGGTGGGGCAGGGGATCAAGGTCGTCAACCTCGACGTCCTGACCTATGCCGGCAACCTCGACACGCTCGCGCCACTGAACGGCAATCAGGACCACGTGTTCGTGCATGGGGATATTGGCGACGCGGCCCTCGTCGCGCGGTTGCTTGTGGAGCACCGCCCCGACGCGGTGATCAACTTCGCCGCCGAAAGCCACGTCGACCGCTCGATCGATGGGCCGGCTGCGTTCGTCCAGACGAACGTGGTTGGCACCCTGAGCCTGCTCGAGCAGACGCGGGACTACTGGAAAGCGCTGGACGCCGTCGCGCGCGACGCATTCCGCTTCCTGCATGTGTCCACCGACGAGGTCTACGGCACGCTAGGCGATACCGGCAAGTTCACCGAAGACACGCCGTTCGCGCCGAACTCGCCGTATTCGGCCTCCAAGGCCGCGTCGGATCACCTGGTGCGCGCGTTCCACCACACGTACGGCCTGCCGGTACTGACCACCAATTGCTCGAACAATTACGGGCCGTACCAGTTTCCGGAAAAGCTCATTCCGCTGATCCTGGCCAAGGCGCTCGCCGGCGAGCCACTGCCGGTGTATGGCGACGGCCTCAACGTGCGCGACTGGCTGTTTGTGGGCGACCACTGCGCAGCGATCCGCCGTGTGCTCGACGCCGGCCGCATCGGCGAGACTTACAACGTCGGCGGCGATGCCGAGCGCCAGAACATCGATGTGGTCAAGACCCTGTGCGCATTGCTCGACGAACGCCGACCGCTTGCTGACGGCCGCGCGCGCGCATCGCTGATCACCTACGTCAAAGATCGGCCCGGCCACGACCGCCGCTACGCGATCGATGCAAGCAAGCTGCAGACCGAGCTGGGCTGGATGCCGACGGTGACGTTCGAGCAGGGCATGGCGCAGACCGTCGACTGGTACCTCGACCACCAGCCGTGGGTGCAGCGCGTGCTCGATGGCAGTTACCGCCTGGAGCGCATCGGTGCTGCGGCATGACGGCCGCAACCAACCGCAAGGGCATCATCCTCGCCGGCGGTTCCGGCACCCGGCTGTATCCGATCACCCAAGCCATCAGCAAGCAGCTGCTGCCGGTGTACGACAAGCCGATGATCTACTACCCGCTGAGCGTGCTGATGCTGGCGGGCATTCGCGAAGTGCTGATCATCAACACCCCACATGAGCAGGCGTTGTTCCAGCACCTGCTCGGTGACGGTTCGCAGTGGGGCATGCGCATCGAGTACGCCGTGCAGCCCAGCCCCGACGGACTGGCGCAGGCGTACCTGATCGGGCGCGAGTTCCTTGACGGCAAGCCCAGCTGCCTCGTGCTCGGGGACAACATCTTCCACGGACCTGGGCTGACTGCGATGCTCAAGCGCGCCGACCAGCGCGACCACGGCGCGACCGTGTTCGGTTACTGGGTCAGCGATCCGGAACGCTACGGCGTCGCCGAATTCGACCCCCAAGGCAAGGTGATCGGACTGGAGGAGAAGCCCGTCCAGCCGCGCTCGAACTACGCTGTTACCGGGCTGTACTTCTACGATGGCCGCGCCAGTGATTTCGCCGCGCAATTGCAGCCTTCCTCACGTGGGGAACTGGAGATCACCGACCTGAACCGTCGTTACCTCGACGAAGGCAGCCTGCATTTGGAGCAACTCGGCCGCGGCTACGCCTGGCTGGACACCGGCACGCACCAATCCCTGCTTGAGGCGTCGAACTACATCGAGACGATTGAAGCCCGGCAGGGCCTGCGCGTGTGCTGCCCGGAAGAGATCGCCTACTACAGCGGCTGGATCGACGACGCGCAGTTGACCCGGTTGGCGCAACCCCTGATCAAGAACGGTTATGGCAAGTACCTGCTCGACCTGATCGGACGCGAGTTCGTGCCATGAAAGTGCTGGAGACCGACCTGCCAGGCTGCCTGGTGTTCGAGCCGCGCGTGTTTGGCGATGAGCGTGGCTTCTTCTACGAATCGTTCAATCACGACAAGCTCGCCGCGCACGGCCTGCAGCCGACGTTTGTCCAAGGCAACGTGTCGTCCTCCAGCCGCGGCGTACTGCGTGGCCTGCACTACCAGTGGCCCAAGCCGCAGGGCAAATACGTGTCGGTGGTCGAGGGCGAGGTCTGGGATGTGGCGGTGGATATCCGCCGCGGCTCACCGATGTTTGGGCGCTGGACCGCCGTGCTGCTGAGCGCGGAGAATAAGCGCCATTTCTGGGTGCCAGAGGGCTTTGCGCATGGTTTCGTCACGCTAAGTGAGCGGGCGGTGTTTAGCTATTTGTGCACAGCGACGTACGACGCCCAGGCCGACGCCAGCATTCGCTGGGACGATCCCGCCTTGGCCATTGACTGGCCGGTGAGCACGCCCTCGCTGTCGGGCAAAGACGCGGCCGCGCCGCTGCTGGCCGATATCGCCGCAGATCGATTGCCGATCTACCAGCCATGAAGCTGCTGTTGATCGGTGGCGCCGGCCAGGTAGGACAGGAATTACGCCGCAGCCTAGCCCCGCTAGGGTCGTTGATCGTCACCAGCCGAGATGGGCGCCTGCCCGACGACGGGCACTGCGAGTCGCTCGACCTGCAGGACTTGGCGGCCATAGCACCGCTGGTCGCGCGCGTAGCGCCGGACGTCGTCATCAACGCCAGCGCGTACACCGCGGTGGATCGCGCCGAAACCGAGTCAGAGCTGGCATTCCGCATCAACGCCGAAGCGCCCGCACGGTTGGCGGACGTGTGTGCGATGGCGGGTATCTGCCTGCTGCACTACTCGACCGACTATGTTTTCGACGGTGGCAGCTCGCATCCGTACCGCGAAATCGATGCCACTGCACCTACCGGCGTCTATGGCGCGAGCAAGCTTGCGGGGGAACAGGCCATCGCCGCCGCGGGCGGCTCGCACCTGATCCTGCGCACCGCCTGGGTCTATGCCCTGCACGGCCGCAATTTCCTACGCACGATGCTGCGCCTTGCCGGCGAGCGCGACGAATTGCGCGTTGTCGCCGACCAGGTCGGATCGCCGACGCCGGCGTGGCTGATCGCTGACGTCACGGCGACGGTCCTGCGTCACGGCTTGGTGGAGTCGGGCATCCGTCACCTGGTAACAGAGGGCGCCACGAGCTGGCACGGCTTTGCTGAAGCGATCATGGACGAGGCTCTAGCGCGCGGCCTGATCGCCCGCAGGCCTAACGTGGTCCCGATTACGACGGCCGAGTTCCCGACGCCGGCACGGCGCCCGGCCTATTCCGTACTGGACTGCTTGCGCCTTCAACAGGAATACAACTTGGCGTTGCCGGTATGGCGTCACGCGTTGACGGCCACGATGGCGGATGCGCCGCGTGCCTGATTTACTTTTGCAGCCACAGGGTTGGGGAACCCTGCAGCTTCTAGGGTTTTCCCGGAAATAACGCATGCATGCGGAAACGCTAAAGCAACCGGCACGTCATGGTTTTCGCCTCAACAAACAAAGGGAATCTGCAATGAAATATCTCGGATGCGCTGCGTTAGTGGCGTTGGGTCTGCTAGGCGCGCCTGTGGCCGCCGCCGTAGACGTCCAGGCCTACGTTAAGAAGGACCGCTTCAACGACATCAAGCTTTCGCCCAACGGCGACTACTACGCCGCTACGGTCGCATTCGAGGATCGGACGGCGCTCGTGGTCTTGCGCCGCAGCGACAACAAGCTCACCGCGAACTTCCGTATGGGCAAGAACACTCACGTCGCTGATTTTCAGTGGGTGAACCCCGAGCGCGTGCTCATCAGCATGGCCGAAAAGTTCGGTGCGCTCGATCAGCCCCAGCACACCGGTGAGTTGTACGCAATCAATGCCGATGGCACCCAGCCGGAGATATTGATCGGATGGCGCGTCCAGGGTGAGGGCTTGGGCACGTTGATCCAGCCCAAGAAGGTCGAAAGGGTTGCGGCGTTTCTTGTCGATGATTTGCCCGCCGACGACAAAGACGTGGTCATCTCCGTGAGCCCGTTCTCCAACGACCCCTTCACGCGTGCCGAGCGCATGGACGTTTACAGCGGTCGTCGCGCGCCTCTCGCTCGCGCGCCCGTACGCAATGCGGAGTTCATCACCGACAACAAGGGCGTCGTACGCTTTGCCACGGGATCAGGCACCGACAATATCCGCAAGGTGTACTACCGCCAAGGCGACGGCGCTGCATGGAAACTGCTAAGCGATGAAGCGGTGACCGGCCACAAGGAAACGCCGCTTGGATTCTCCGCAGATGATGCCACTGCCTATTTCGAAACCGAGCAAGCCAAGGGGCCCAATGCCATCATTGCGTTCGACATCGGCAGCGAAACCCGCAAGGAATTGCTTCGTGATAACGATGTCGACCCGGCACGAATCATCTACCGGAATGGAACCAATATTCCGGTCGGCGCATTCTTCGTAGATGGTAAGCCGCGCACGGCGTTCTTCGACAACGCGGCACCAGAGGCTAGGTTGTATCGCAGCCTCGAAGCAGCATTTGCCAACGCGTCAGTGCGCATCACCTCACAGACCGCTGATGGCCGGCTGGCGCTTGTGCAGGTTTCCAGCGATCGCAACCCTGGGGACTTTTACTTCTTCGATACGGTCACGAAGAAGGCCGACTATCTGCTGAGCCGACGCGATTGGTTTGATCCGGAAGACATGGGGGAAATGCGCCCAATCACTCTGGCCGCGCGCGACGGCCTGCCCCTGCACGGTTATGTGACGCTGCCGAAGGGTTCCTCTGGCAAGAACCTACCGACGGTGGTACTGGCACACGGCGGCCCGTTCGACATCCAGGACGTATGGGGCTTCGATGGCGACGCGCAAATGCTCGCTGAAGCTGGCTACGCCGTGCTGCAAGTGAACTTCCGCGGCTCCGGTGGCTACGGTCAGGCGTTCACGGATGCTGGTGCACGCCAGTGGGGCGGCACGATGCAGGATGACCTGACGGACGCGACGCGGTGGTTGATCCAGCAAGGCATTGCCGATCCGGGCAAGGTCTGCATCTACGGCGCCAGCTACGGGGCATATGCCTCGCTGATGGGTGTAGCCAAAGAACCGGGGCTGTACCGTTGCGCGGCGGGCTATGTCGGCGTCTATGATCTGCCCACGATGCACACCGAGGGTGACATTCAGCAGCGCGGTTCCGGTGAAACCTACCTTCGTGAGTGGATCGGCGAACGCACTGCACTGGCTGCTGCATCGCCCAACCGCATCGCCGATCGCATCAAGGTTCCCGTGTTCCTTGCAGCCGGCGGTGAGGACAAGCGCGCACCTATCGCGCATTCGAAGCTGATGGAACGGGCTTTGATCAAGGCCGGTGTTCCGGTCGAGACGCTGTATTACGACACCGAAGGCCATGGCTTCTACGTCGAGGCGCACCAAAAGGAGTACTACACGCGCCTGCTGGCGTTCCTATCGCGCCATCTGGGTGGCGGAGTTGCGACTACAGGCGGCGGGGCTCCGGACGCGGCAAAGTAGCCGACGCGGCAGACAAAAAAAAACGGCGCCGCGAGGCGCCGTTTTTTCCTATGCCCTGACCCGCAGGGGGTTCTTTAGCTTGACGTACCACCCGACGAACCGACTGCAAAGCGATTCCGTCGCCGAAGGCCAAGTGATCGTCACTTCACCCCATGCATCCAGCGTTTGATCAGCGGTGTCAGGACGAAGTACAGCACGCCGGTGCCTACACCGATGATCAGCATCAACTGAAACAGCTCGGCGTACTTCGCCGCGGCCGCGGCCATGTCGATGGTGGTGCCCTCGGGAATGTCGATCGACGCCAGCTTGCCGAACTGGGCGGCCAGCACTTCCGAATACGCGGTGCCGAGCCAGAACGCGCCCATCATCACCCCGACCACGCGTGCCACCGATAGCTGTGTGACCGCCGACAGGCCGATCGGCGACAGGCACATCTCGCCGAGTTCCAGGACGAAATAGGCCAGCACCAGCCACCACACGCTCGCCATCTCGCCGCCACCGGCGGACTGCGCCGCGAACATCATCGGAATGAATGCCAAGCCTGCAAACACCAGCCCGATCGCCATCTTCGCCGGCGTGCTCGGATTGAGTCCGCGGCGGTCCAGCCACGGCCACAGCCACGAGAAGATCGGCGCCAGTACCACGATAAAAAACGCGCCAAGGAACGTCAGCGACCCGGCGGTCTGCGGTACCAGCACCACGTCGTGCACGATCGCTACCGCCAAGCCGAGCGCCATCAGCACCACCATCGCCTTGGCGATGTCGGCGCGGCCGCGGTCGCTGGCCATCAGCGCCGCGATCATCAGCGGCGGACTGGCCGCCAGCGAAAACACCGCCCATGGCAGCGCGGGCTTGTAGCCGTCGGTCGAGACGCCGAACAGGTCCTTGGTTAGCAAGCGGTCGGTGAACGTCACCCACGAGCCGTAGGTCTGCTCGTACAGGGTGAAGAAGATCAGCACGCCGACGATCAGCAGCACCAGCGCGATCATTTGCTGGCGTTCGACCGCGTTGCACTTCTTCACCAGAAACCACACGAACCACGCCGCCAGCGCGATCGCGATCAGGTGCATCGCGCCGTGCACGGTCCAGGTGCGCTGGATCAACTGCCACACCACCGCCACGCCACCGAAGCTGCCCAGGTAGATCCACCACTCGCGCGACAGGCCGCCGACGCGCTCGCGCAACTTGGCGGGGTCGTTCGGTTCAGCATGGCCGTGCAGGTATTTCTGTCCCCACAGGAACATCACCAGCCCGGCCACCATGCCAATGCCGGCGGCGCCGAAGCCGTATTTCCAGCCGTAGGTCTCGCCGAGGAACGCGCAGATCAGCGAGGCGAACAGCGCGCCGACGTTGATGCCGGCATAGAACAGGGTGAAACCTGAATCGCGGCGGGGATCGTTCTCCGGGTAAAGCCGGCCGACGATCGTGGAGATGTTGGGCTTCAGAAAGCCCACGCCCATGATGATCAGCGCCAGCGATAGATAGAACACCTGGAGCGCGCCCTCATCGCGTACTGCCACGCCATTGACTAGGCGCGCCGCTTCGCCCTCGTAGGCCATGCCCAGATGGCCGAGCACCAGCAGCACGCCACCCAGCACCACCGCCTTGCGCATGCCCAGGTAGCGGTCGGCGAGCAGCCCGCCGATCACCGGCACCGCATACACCAGGCCGCCATACGCGCCGAGCAGGTCGTAGCCGGCGTCGTCGCCAAACAGGTGGTATTTGAGGATGTACAGCAGCAGCAGCGCCTTCATCCCGTAGAACGAGAAGCGCTCCCACATCTCGGTGAAAAAGCAGACGAACAGGCCCTTTGGATGGCCGAGAAACTCGTCGGTGTTGGGCACGGGAAAAGCGGATGCGGATGCAGTCACAGAGGCTCCGGAAGGTCGGCAGACGAGTAGCAGGCCGAGTATAGGACACCGCGAACCATGCTTTTCTGCAGGTCACAGCTGCGAATCCACGAATCCAGTGCCTTGTGATCCTAGGGTTCCATGCACCCGGCTACCGGATTGCCTCGTAGCCGGGGCGCGCAGCGAACCCACAGCGGGCGCCGACTCAAAAACTCCGGGCGACGCGATCGATACTGCACAGTGGTGTTACTCGTTGTTCCTGATCGTCCAGGGGATGGCCCGCAGGGCGCCCGCGGCAAGGAATCCGGCTTCCTCGGAGTGAAGGGTCTACGTCACTGACCAATCTCCCCACGACAGGTTGATCGTGCCGCTGCAGGTTGGATGGTGCGCGATCACGTTCGACGCCGACGGGAGTAGCGGAGGGGGCGATCTGGTCTTGCAGCGCCCACGCGTCAAGACCGCCCCTGCCGGAGCGACTACGTCGCGCGCAGCTGGTCGCACGTGCTGCCCGCCGGCAACAAGTTCGCGCCACGGTCGATCAAAACTATAGGCTGACGTCCGCTCGCCATCCGCAGTGCCTTTGCCCGCGCGCCCGGCGCGGCCTACCATCGGGTTTCGCTGCAATCCATCCGGGAGCCACCATGAATTTGCGTCACGCCGTACTGCCGCTGCTGATCGCGGCCGCATTGCCGACTTTCAGTGCCAATGCGGACGCCGCTACCCGCGGCCTGCAAGTCAAAGACCTCGCTACGCTCGACCGTGTGTCCTCACCGACTTTGTCGCCTGATGGCCGCAAGCTCGTGTTCGCCAAACGCGTGGTCGACTTCGACGCAAACAAGTCCTCGACCTCGTTGTGGACGCGAGATGTGGCTGCAACCGATGCCGCGGTGCCCAAGCGTTTGACCCCAGCCGGTTGGAACGTCAACTCGCCGAGCTTCTCGCCCGATGGCAAGACCGTGTACTTCCTCAGCAGCAAGGCCGGCAGTTCGCAGCTTTACGCGATTCCGATCGCCGGCGGCGCGCCGAAGCAGCTGACCGCATTCGCCGCTGATGTCGGTGGCTACAAGCTGTCGCCCGATGGCAAGCGGGTTGCGTTCAATGCCGAAGCGTTTGTCGACTGCGCCAGCGACCTCGCTTGCAACAAACAAAAGCTCGATGCGCAGGGCGCAAAGAAAGCTAGCGGCAAGGTGTTCGATCGCATGTTCATCCGCCACTGGGATGCCTTCAACGATGGTCGCCTCAACCGCGTGTTCGTCGCCGACCTGCCTGGCGGCAAGGCCAAGGCGCTGACGTCCGCGACCTTGATCGGCGGTGATCTGATCGCCGACGTGCCGTCGCGGCCGTTCGGTGATACCAGCGAATTCGCTTGGTCCCCGGATGGCAAGAGTTTCGTCTTGAGTGCCCGAAACGCCGACCGCACCGAGCCGT
>JAYSZI010000073.1:0-15791 GCA_043738095.1 Lysobacter sp. | reverse complement strand
GTGCTCCTTCAACCACTCGGACACCTCTCCGCAAAAACCTGCTGCACCCGAGTCTGGCGTCCGGCCGTCTTCAGGGGCGCAGAGTCTAGCGTTGACGGGGCTGGCGAACAAGGTTGGATCGTGGCGGCGCCGCGACAGTGCGGCACCGGCGGCGGGTCCGATGCGGCGTGGCACAATGGCCTGCAGGTCCGTTCGCGCGCATGCCGCGCCCCGGGACCCGTCCCGGCCCGACTCCCCAAGGCATCGATGTCCTACCTCGTCCTCGCCCGCAAATGGCGCCCCAAGCGTTTCGCCGAACTGGTCGGGCAAGAGCACGTCGTGCGCGCGCTGACCAATGCGCTCGACACCGGCCGCGTGCACCACGCGTTCCTGTTCAGCGGCACTCGCGGCGTCGGCAAGACCACGATCGCGCGCATTTTTGCCAAGTCGCTGAACTGCGAACAGGGCACCTCGGCCGATCCGTGCGGCGAATGCAATTCCTGCCGCGACATCGACGCCGGCCGCTTCATCGACCTGCTCGAAATCGATGCCGCCAGCAACACCGGCGTCGATGACGTGCGCGAGGTGATCGACAACGCCCAGTACATGCCGTCGCGCGGCCGGGTCAAGGTCTACCTGATCGACGAAGTGCACATGCTGTCGAAGCAGGCGTTCAACGCGCTGCTCAAGACCCTCGAAGAACCGCCGGGACACGTCAAATTCCTGCTCGCCACCACTGACCCGCAGAAGCTGCCGGTGACGGTGCTGTCGCGCTGCCTGCAATTCAACCTCAAGCGCCTGGACGAGGCCCAGATCGGCGGCCAGATCAGCAAGATCCTTGCCGCCGAGGGCATCGACGCGGAGCCCGGCGCGATCCGCCAGCTCAGCAAGGCGGCCGACGGCAGCCTGCGCGATGGCCTGTCGCTGCTCGATCAGGCAATCGCGTATACCGGTGGACAACTGAGCGACGATGCGGTGGCGACGATGCTCGGTACGGTCGACCGTACCCGCGTAGGCGCGCTGTTGAACGCGCTGGCCGACGGCCAGGGGCAGGTGCTGCTGACGGAAGTGGCGGCACTGGCTGAATTGTCGCCGGATTGGGGCGGTGTGCTGGAAGCGTTGACCGACGCGTTGCACCGCGTGCAGGTGCGCCAGCTGGTTCCAGAAATGCCGCTCGAAGCCGACGGCGTGGATGTCGATGCGCTCGCGGCGCGGGTGCGGCCCGAGTTGGTGCAGCTCTGGTACCAGATGGCGCTGACTGGACGCCGCGATTTGCTGCTGGCGCCGAGCGCGCGTGCGGGGTTCGAGATGAGCCTGCTGCGGATGCTGGCGTTCCGGCCGGACGAGGGCGGGGGTGCCCCATCGCTTGCGACGGCCGGCGCTGCGACGCGGGCGGCGATGCCATCGCGCGAATCAGCGGGCCTGCGGCCGGCACCGATCACGGCCGCATCGGCCCCGGCTGCGTCGATGCGGGCCGCAACTGCGGCGCGCGAAGCGTCGATGGCGAAGCCGCCGTCGCCGCGCGAGTCTCTGAGCAGTGCCGACCCGGTCCCAGCAGCGCCGGCAGTCGGGCCCCGGCGCGTGACCGCGCCGATTTCCGCGCTGACGCCCGCTACCGCAACTGCAACAGCAACTCCCATTGCCACTGAAACGGCAACGCCGCAATCGGCTCCGTCAACCGCAGGTCCCATCTTCACCCCCGCCCTGGCGGATGCCGACGCCTGGCATCAGTTGGTTGCCAGCAGCGGGCTGCGCGGTCCGGCGCGCCTGCTGGCCGAGCACGCGGGCTTTGTTGGTTATGCCGAAGGCGTGCTGAGCTTGTCGTTGCCGCCCACCGACGACCATCTGCGCGGACCTGCGATGGTCAAGATGGTGGCCGACGCGCTCGCGCTCGCCCTCGGCGCGCCGCCGCAGATCAAGTTCGAGACCGCGAGCCAGTCCGCGCCATCGCTGCGCGACCGCAACGAGCGCGCACGCGACCAGCGCCAGCTCGCGGCCGAAGATGCCTTCATGAACGATCCCGACGTGCAGCGCTTGATGTCCCAGCACGGCGCCAAGATCGTCCCCGATTCCATTCGCCCCTTTGACGAGTAATTGACTATGCGCGGTGACATCGCCCAACTCATGCAACAAGCGCAGAAAATGCAGGAAAACGTTCAGCGCGCGCAGGAAGAACTGGCCCAGCTGGAAGTCACCGGCAATGCCGGCGGCGGTATGGTCAGCGTCACGATCACCGGGCGCATGGAGTGCCGCAAGGTGCGCATCGACCCGAGCGTGCTGGCCGACCCGGAAATGGCCGAGGACCTGATCGCCGCGGCGTTCAACGACGCGGTGAACAAGGTCAATACCGAATCGCAGGCGAAGATGGCCGGTGCCACGGCTGGCATGCCTATGCCACCGGGCATGAAGATGCCTTTCTGACGGATTCCTTTACCTGCGGACGCGGCTAACGTGGTCTAGTCGTTCGCACAGGCACCGCAGATCCTGCGCTCCGTTCCGGATGCCGAGGGTGTGCTGTGTTGCGCGGATGGCTGGCCCGATGCTGCGATGTCGAGTAACCAGGTTTGCTGCCCAATGACGGGGTCTTACCAGACGCCGTCGCACAGGGAGAATCGATGACTTCCCCGCTGCTCGAACAACTGATCGAAGCATTCCGGGTGCTGCCCGGCGTTGGACCGAAATCGGCGCAGCGCATGGCCTATCACGTGCTCGAGCGCGAACGCGCGGGTGGCCAGCGGCTGGCGGACGCATTGGCGATCGCGGTCGAGAAGATCGGCCACTGCGAACGCTGCCGCGATTTCAGCGAAGCCGAGGTGTGCGCGACCTGCGCCAGCGGCGCGCGCGATGCGCATCTGTTGTGCGCAGTGGAGTCGCCGGCCGATCGCTTGGCGATTGAACAGGCGACCGGATACCGCGGGTTGTATTACGTGCTGCAGGGCCGACTGTCGCCACTGGACGGCATCGGCCCGCGCGAACTTGGGCTGGACCGCTTGGCCGCGCGCTTGGCCGAGGGCGAGGTGCAGGAACTGATCGTCGCCACCAATCCGACCGTCGAAGGCGAGGCCACGGCGCACTACCTGGCGCAACTCGCGCGCCAGCACGGCGTGCGACCGAGCCGGCTCACGCATGGCGTACCGCTGGGCGGCGAGTTGGAATACGTCGACCGCGGCACGCTGTCGCATGCGTTCGGCAGCCGCAGTGAAATGCCGTTGTAGTAGGTACGGAGCACTACGCCCAGTGGTATCCCGCGCCTTCATCAAGTCGCCCGCTTTGCTCCGAATGCAATTCAAAATGAATACAAATGGACTCGATTAAGGACACCGCGATGACCGACGACACCCTGTTTGGCAAGATCATCCGCCGCGAAATACCTGCTGACATCGTCTATGAGGACGAGCACCTGATCGCGTTCCGCGACATCGCGCCGCAGGCCCCGGTGCACATCTTGTTCGTGCCGAAGACCGCGGTGGCAACGCTCGACGATCTGCAGCCGTCTCAGGCCGAGGTTGTGGGCCGCCTCACGATTGCCGCGGCGGCTTACGCGCGCCAGCAGGGCTTTGCGCAGGACGGCTACCGCGTGGTGATGAACTGCAACGGACACGGCGGCCAGACCGTCTTCCAGATCCATCTGCACTTGCTGGCTGGCGCACCGCTGGGACGGTTCGGCACGGCGCGTTAGAGTCGCGCCGGACGGCCGGTGCTTCTCATGCAGTAGGGCGCGTGCAAGGCGGCCGGTAGGGCAGATCAAGGCATTTCCCGCCCGGTTCGAGGCGACAGTTTGATCTGCCTGACCTCCGGGCGCAGCACCTGTTAGGCCGGCGCGCCATGGGTTCGGGCGCGAGGTGATCGGACCCGACAGAGCAGACGTGGGAACAGCCCTGGCTATGCGTTAGCTTTCTCCTGCCTGCCTAGGTGCGTGGTTGGCGGGGGTGAGTGGATGGTCGGATACCCAATCCCATCCTGCGAAAAAGGTCCGGACAGAAAAACGCCCAGCAAGCTGGGCGATTTTCTGTACGGCTAACCAACGCTTACCACCAACCCCACCACGGCCAGGGTGCCGGACGCGTCACCACATCGACGCGTTCGCGCACCGGCCACAGGTACACGACATCGGCCTCGACCCTCGGGAAGCGATAGTCGTAGCCGCCGATGCGGCGGTTCTCGTAGCCGGCCACGCGGCCGGTGAACGTGACTTCGCGGTTCTTCTCGAACAACGCTGGATCGTAGAAACCGGTTCGGCAGGCAATGAAGCGGCCGCCGACGTCGTCGGTTGCCCAGTACGGGCGGCCGGTAACGCTGAGCCGCGTGGAGATCATCTCGAAGCAGGTGCGGTTAGGCTGCGGCTCCACATCCACCACGCGGCCGCCCCAGCGCACCAGCGCACCGGTGCTGTCGGTAGTGACCGCGTCGCGCGGACTGATTTCCGCGAACGCCCCTTGCAACGGTTGCGGTTGCGACGCGCACGCAGCGAGCAAGGCGGTGGTAGTCGCGAGTGCAGCAAGACGGATGTTCATCTGCGTTCTCCGTTGGTGCGTGGGCGGTGCGTGCGCAGGGCGCGAACCAAGTCGTTAGCCGGGCGTGGCCCCGATTGAGCATCAGCGTACCGCCAATCATTGAACCGCTTCGTGAGAAATCTCAAGGAATCGGCCAGGTCCGGGCGCGCGTTGCTGACTCGTTCAGCCCAGTCGCTGGCTGCCTCATGCGGCGCCCGCGGTAGCCCCAGCCGGGCGTAACGCGCGCCGAGCCGATGCCATGCGCGAAGTACCGGGTCGGGTTCGCGTGCACCGCGGTGGCTCAGCCACAGCATCCACAACAGCGCCACCGCCGCGGCCACGGCGAATAACAGCACCAAGCGCACCGGATCGAGCCGATCGATTCCCAGCGGTTTGAGCAGATGCAGCTGACGCTCGGCGTTGAAACCAAGCATGTAGTCGTTCCACCCGCGGCGTAGCCAGTCGGCGGCATTGAACAGCGATGTCGTTCCTGCGAGCCCACCGAACAGCCCGTCCGCGCCCGGCGCCCGGTCGGCCAAGGTGTCATAGATGCGCTCGGGCGCAACCGCGGCGGTGGGGTCGACCCGCACCCAGCCGCGCCCGTGCAGCCACACCTCGGCCCACGCGTGGGCGTCGGACTGGCGCACGATCCAGTAGTCGCCGATTGGATTGCGATAGCCGCCGGCGTAGCCCGTGACCACGCGCGCGGGGATGCCGGCGCCGCGCATCAGGGTTACGAACGCGCTGCTGAAGTGCTGGCAGAAGCCCAGCTTCTGCTCGAACAGGAACTCGTCGACGCCGTGGCGGCCCGCGGGCGGCGTCGACAAGGTGTAGCCAAATTCCGCGCCGATCCAGCGCAATGCGCGTTGCACGATGGCGGCATCGTTACTGCCCTCTTGCCCGCGCCACTGCCGGGCCAGTGCTTGCGTGCGAGGGTTGTAGCCCCGGGGCAAGGTCAGAGCGATCGCGCGCAGCTGCGGCGGCAAATGCGTCTGGTACTCGATCGGGGGCGCGGATTGCACGCGCCAGCGCGTCAACGCGGCGAGCGGCCGCTCTACGAACAGGCCGTGATCGAGCGTTAGCTGGCTGTCTGCGGGCGCGGCTAGCGGCAGATCGAGCGCGACCAACTGACGCCGATCGGTGGGTTCTATCTCCATTTCGTAGTCCCAGCGCGTCGCGGCCGGCCGGGTCGGCGGGGGCGGGCGAGGCCGCATCCATCGCGGCTGGGTCCAGGTGCGGCCGTCGAAATCCCACAACACCGGGCCGCGCCAATACATCTGCGAGGGTTCGGGGGTTGGGCCGAAGAAGCGCGCGCGCAACGCGACCGATTCATCGTTCATCAGATCGACCCATTCGCCCGGCGACATCTGGTCGGACAGGCCCGGTCGTGCCAGTGCGCGTCCGGGCACGCCCCACAGTGGCGAGGCGAAGCGCGGGAACAACCAGAACACTGCCAGCGCCAACGGCAAACCGATCGCGAGCAGCCGCCCGACTTGGCCCAGGCGTCGCCAAGGCGCTGGTGGCGCCGCGACATCGCCCGCCTCCACATCGGCTAACCGCTGCAATGCCACCAGCGCGGATGTTGCGGCGACCAGGCCCAAGGCCAGTGAGAGCGGGCCCTGATCGAGCAGGAACGTCGCGAACGGCGCGAACAATCCGAAGGCCACCAGGCTGCGGGCGTCGCGCAGGCTGTAGGTTTCGCTGGGCTTGACCGCCAGCATCGCCGCGAGCAGCGCGCAGCCGGTGTCGCGGCCGAAGTTGAAGCCCGAAACGCTCAACACCGTGCCGATCACCGCCAGGGCCAGCAGTGCGCGCAGCCAGGTCGGCAACGGTTGACGCCACGCGAGGCCCGTCACCGTCACGGCAGTGACCGCGATCAGCACGGCTTGGCTGGGGGGCAATTGCAGCAACAATGGCAGCAGGCATAGCGCGCCGACCGCCAACGCCCATCGACGGATCGCCGGCTCCAACGCCAGCCCGGGTAGGCGCTTAGCCACGCGGCAACAGCGCCAGCGCGCGCAGGCACGCATGTCGGTGTGCCGCGCCGTGGCCGGGTCCGATCGGTGTCAATCCAGGTAGGGAGAGGCGGTAACGCCGACCGTCGCGTTCGGCCTCGTCGACCCACCGCGCTAGCCGCCCGATGCGCGCCTCAAACGCGAGGCTGGTCAGCGCGTGCCAGGCGAGCTCAACATCGGCCCCCAGCGGCTGCTCGTACTCGCGTACGAGCAAGGTGTCGCGACGAGCCGATGGCTTCCACGCGATCGCGCGCCGCGCATCGCCGGCGCGGTAAGCGCGCAGATGGTGGACGTCATCGCCGGTGGGGTGCAGCCGGGCCTGGACCTGATCGCCGCTGCCGGCGGGCAGGGGTGGGCCATGCGGTTCCGGCGCCGGGTATACCAGCAGCGGTGCCTCGGGCCAGACATAGCTCCAGGCGCGGGCGATGCCCAGTGGTTGCGTCGTAGATACCCGCAATCGCGGCAGGTCGAGCCACCCCCGGTGCAGTGTGGGGACGGTCAGTTGCGCTTCGCCGTGGCCGCCGGCGAGGTTGAGCGTGGCCGGCGTCAGATCGAGCGCGCCGTCGTCCAGCCGCATGCCGTGGCGCGCGCGGCTCGGGTCGGCCTGGACATGCACGCGCACGAGCAGTGGCGAACCGGCGGCAACCGGTTCGGCGTCGATCGCCTGCACGCGCAGGCCGCTCAATTGCAGGTGCGCCGCGACCAGGCTTGCCAGTCCCGCGCCAACCAGCAGCAGCGCCAGCAGCAGCGCGGGATTGTTGTTGTAGTTGAGCGCCCCGATCACCATCACCAGCAACAAGGTTGCGAAAAACATGCCAAAACGCGTCGGTAACACGTACACGCGACGGCGATCGAACTGGACCGGCAAGGCCTCGGGCTCGCGCGGCCGGATCAGCGCCATCAGGCGCGTGCGCAGACGCGACCGCAGGGTTGTGCCCATCGCTCAGTCCACCGGCACCGCGTGCAGGATCGATTTGGCAATGGCGGCGTCGCTACCGGCATCGGCATCGGCAACCAGGCGGTGTGCGGCGACCGCGCAGAACAGCGCCTGCACGTCCTCTGGCAACACGTGCCCGCGACCGAGCAACAACGCGTACGCCCGCGCGGCCCGTAGCAGCGCCAACCCGGCGCGGGGCGACAGGCCCACGCGCACGCCCGGGTGCTTGCGGCTGCGCGCGAGCAGCGCCTGCACGTAGCTGACCATGGCGTCGCTGGCGTGCACAGCGAGTACCGCGTCGCGCGCTGCGATGACGTCAACGCCGCCCAGCAGGGGTTCTACCAACGCGATCAGCGTGCGGCGATCGGCACCGGCGAGCAGGTCGCGCTCCGCGGCCTCGCCGGGGTAGCCCAACGCCAATCGCAGCAGGAAACGATCGAGCTGCGAGTCGGGTAACGGATAGGTCCCGGCCAGATCCACCGGGTTCTGGGTCGCGATCACGAAGAATGGATCCGGCAACAGGTGGGTAATGCCGTCGACGGTGACCTGGTGCTCGGCCATCGCCTCGAGCAGCGCGCTCTGCGTGCGCGGCGGCGCGCGATTGATTTCGTCGGCGAGCAATACCTGGGCGAAGATCGGGCCGGGATGGAACTCGAACCGTCGCGCCTGCGGGTCGAACACCGACACGCCGACGATGTCGGCCGGCAACAGGTCGGACGTGAACTGCACGCGTTGGAACTCAAGGCCAAGCGTCGCCGCCAGCGCATGCGCAAGCGTGGTCTTGCCCAAGCCGGGCAGGTCCTCGATCAACAGGTGCCCGCCCGACAGCAATGCGACGAATGCCAGCCGCACTTCATGCGCCTTGCCGAGGACCAAGCCATTGACTTGCGTCTGCGCGGCGTTGAGGGCTGTGCGCAGACCATCGGTTAGCATGGCCGCCGAAGGGGATCCCGCCATCTTGGTGTGTCTCCCAGGTTGCTGCCGATAGTCGAACTCGATGATCGAAAGATCCGCTGAGCTTTCGTGGGCACTCTGGCACCTCCAGAGACCGCCTCTGCCGTCAGGCATCAACGGCTAAAGGGTCCAGCCACGCCGTCGCCGCGATCCGAATACGTTCGAATCGTACCCATCAATTGAGTGTAGCGAGGTCACGGTCGAATGCGTGAGGGTGAGGTGGGGCGGGAGCGACCCGAGCGAATGCGATTGGTGTTCTGGCTGTTGTGGGGCGCGATCGCAATGGCCAAGGTGCTGATTGCCGCGCGCCTGCCGCTGTTCGTCGACGAGGCGTTCTACTGGCAGGAGGGCCAGCATCTGGCGGCGGCGTACTCCGACTTGCCGGGCCTCACCGCCTGGCTCACGCGGCTTGGTGTCGAACTCGGCGGCCACCACCCTTTGGCGTTGCGCGCGCCGTTCCTGCTGATCGCCGCACTGGTTCCGTTGCTGGTGGTGCGCATTGCCGCGCGCGAGTTCGGTGCGTTGCAAGGCTGGGTGGCCGGTTGTTTCGCCTTGCTGCTGCCGTTGGCCGGCACGCTCGGGCTGCTCGCCTTGCCCGACGCGGCGATGGCGCTTGCGACGCTGCTGTGTATCGACGCCGGCGCGCGGCTGCTGCGCGAGGTTAGCGCGGGCGCAGCGCTGCAACTGGCGCTGGGTTTGGCCCTCGGCGCGCTCAGCCACTACCGTTTTATCGCCGTCATCGGTGTCGGCTTCGTCGCCTTGTTGTTGCTCGCCGATGGCCGGCGCGTGCTGCGCGACATGCGCGTGCTGACCGCAGTTGCGTTTGGCGCCTCGGCCTGGGCGCCGCTGGTGGCATGGAATCTCGACAACGCCGATGCCGGCTTGCGCTTCCAGCTGGTCGACCGTCATCCGTGGGCGTTCCACGCCGATGGCCTGTGGTTCATCGCGATCCAGGCGTTGCTGGTCACGCCGCTGCTGTTCGCCGCGCTGGCGCTGGCCGCGTGGAAAGGCGGCCGGACGCGAGAGCCCGTCGCGCGCTATTTCGCCCTGCTCGGGGGCCTGCTGGTGCTCGGCTTCTTTTTACTGGGCTTCTTTGCCGATACCGAACGGGTCAGTTTCCATTGGCCGTTGCCCGGTTACCTCGCCTTGTTGCTGTTGCTGCCGATGGTGCTCGCGCGTTGGCCGCGCTGGCTGCGCGCCATGACGTGGACGTTGGCGGCGCTCGGGCTGATGTCCGTGCTCGGCTACTACGTCGCGGTGTCGTTGCCGTCGGTGCGGTCGCGCACTGCGGCGGAGAAGTGGTACCCGTCGAACTTCGCCGGCTGGGATGAGCTGGCCGCCGCGGTGCGCGCGCAGCATCGCGCGATGCCCGCCGGTACCCGCATCATCGCCGATGATTTCAAGCTCGGGGCCGAGTTGGGATTCGCACTTGGCGACGCCGATATCGAAGTGCTCGACCATCCGCTCAACCACAAGCACGGTCGCGCGCCGCAATTGAGGTTGTGGGGTCTGCAGACGCCCCGCCCTGTGATGCGGAGCGGCGCCCCGGCGCTGTTGGTAGTCGGGGCTACCGAGGTGTCCTACAAGCACCAGTTGCGGCGCTACCACGACTTGTGCGCGATGGTCGGGCCGCTGCCACCGCCGCGGGTGCTCAATATCGACCACGGCCGCCAGCGTTTTCTCCTGTTTGCGCTGGATGGGCCGCGTCAGGGCGAATGCACCACGCCGGCGATGGCGTGGGTCGATGCGCCGGTCAGCGATGCGCGCGTCGGACGGACGTTTGATGTGACTGGGTGGGCATTCAAGGATGGGGTCGGACTGGCGAGGGCCGAAATCCTGCTGGACGGACACGTCGTTGCGCAGGCCGAGTACGGGCGCGACTATCCGGGGCTGCAATCGCAGTGGAAAGGGTCCAACGATCCGCAGCACCCACGTGTCGGCTTTGGCGCCAGCGTCGACCTTCGCCTGCACCCCGGCGTGCGGTCCGGACGTCATTGGCTGGGCCTGCGCCTGCATGGCCGCGATGGCAGCGTCGAGGATTGGTCGGAGCAACGTATCGAGATCCGCTGACCGCGCGTCGCGTGCGCCGGGCGCTCGATTGGATTCAGGGCAGGGCGAAGCCTGCAGCGCGCAACAGCCCGGCGGTCGCGATCAGCGGCAGCCCGATCAACGCGGTCGGATCGCGCGACTCGATCGCGTCGAAGAGGGTGATACCCAGGCCTTCGGACTTGAAGCTGCCGGCGCAATCGTAGGGCTGCTCGGCATCGAGGTACCGGGCGATTTCGTCGCGATGCAATGGCCTGAAATGCACCGTGGTGGTGTCGAGCGCATACCGGCTCGCGCGGCCGGCGCGGCTCAGGCATACACCGGTGCGGAACTGCACCTCGCGGCCCGACATCGCGGTCAGCTGTGCGGTTGCGGCGTCACGGTTGCCAGGTTTGCCCAACGTCTGGCCATCCAGTTCCGCGACTTGGTCTGAACCGATCACCCAGGCCAGTGGGTGCAGCGCCGCGACCGCTACGGCTTTTGCTTCGGCTAGTCGCCGTGCCAAGGCCAGCGGGGTTTCCCCCTGCAGCGCGGTTTCATCGGTGTCCGGGCGGACGGTATCGAACGCGACCCCTAGCCGCGCCAGCAATTCGCGCCGATACACCGACGTGGAGGCGAGAATCAGTCGGTCCGGCGCGTCGCCTAGATCAGACACTCGTCAGCGAACCAGTGGCGCGCGCGCCCGCTCGATCTGCGCCAGCTGCTGCTCGATGCGCGCGCGCGCTGCATCAATGGTTGTCCGCACCTCGATCAATTGCTCGACACTCGCCGCCTTGCCGTGGTCGCGCAGCCACAACCGCTGTCGCAACATCTCCCGCATGGCGTCGCGCACGGGGTCCTCGATGTCGTCGCCCACGACCGCTTCGATCTCAGCCCGCGCAGCGCGCAATCGCGCTTCCAGCGCGTCGGCCGAATCCAGGACCTCGCGCATCACGTGCCGGCGCCGGGCCGGCACGCGCAGAAACCACAGGGTGGCAACCGCGGCGGCCACGGCGAGCAGGAGTGTCAATATGAACGGAGTGGTCAAGGCGGCCGATGCGAAGGCAGGGCCCCCAGTCTGCCGTGGCATTGCCTACGGCGGCAATCGCTGCCGCAAAGCCGCGCTGCGCCTGCCTCTTCGGTTTGACAGCGGCCGGACGGCTCTCTACCATTGCCCGGCTTATGTCAGCGAACTTGCCCGAAGAGTTGGATGCTTGGCGCATGGTCGTGGCGCGGCGCGGCGTCGAAGGGCGCTTGCCGTTGTCGGCTTTGGCGCGGTTGCGCGACAGCTTGGTCGATGCCGAAGGCGAGGTTACTTTTTCCCTCGATTTCGCCCAGGACGCGCTCCGGGTTCCGTACGTGGAGTTGAAGATCGATGCCGATTTGCCGCTGCTTTGCCAGCGCAGCCTGCAGCGGTTTTTATTCCCGGTACGGATCGTGCAACGCTTGGGCCTGATTCGTGAAGAAGCGGACGAGGCCGGGCTGCCCGAGGGTTACGAGCCGCTGCTGATGCCCGCCGATGGCATGTTAAAGACGGCTGAGCTGGTGGAGGATGAGTTGATCCTGGCCGTGCCGGTGGTACCGATCATGCCGGGCACGCAAGCGATGGACCGCGACTGGCCGGCGGAAGCAGCCGAACAGGAACTCATGAATCCGTTTGCGGCGTTGTCGGCGTTAAAGAACAAACCGAACTGACGAAGTCCTCAGGACTTTGCAGGCATCACCCCCAGCTTTTCTTGGAGCAAGACCATGGCAGTCCAGAAGTCCCGCGTTTCCCCGTCCAAGCGCGGCATGCGCCGTGCGCACGATTCGTTGAGCAGCAAGCAGCTGGCCACCGATCCGACCACGGGCGAGATCCACATCCGTCACCATGTCACCGCCGACGGTTACTACCGTGGTAAGAAAGTTATCGCTACCAAGACGCAGGTTGCCGACGAAGCTTGATTGATTCCGGCGCTTGTGCCGGAATCAAAGGCGATTTTTCACGGCGCAACTGGGCCTAATTTCGTCTCCGCAATGATGCTTTGCCGCGCGGCCGCCGTTGATGCCGAGCGGTCTAGCTGTGTCGGGTCAGCATGCTGTAGGAGCGGGCGCAGCGTGCCCGTGTAGCGCTTTCGCGTCGGACGATGGACCTTGGCGCGTGGCGGTCATTCGCGCACCCACCAAGACGGTCGCAATCCGTCGCCTCGCCGGGCTCAGGATTAGGCATGACCAAGCAAGTGTTCGCTCGTATCGCTGGTACCGGCAGCTATCTGCCGGAAAAAATCCTCACCAATGCCGACCTGACGCAGTTCGTCGATACCAGCGACGAGTGGATCACGGCCCGCACCGGCATCCGCCAGCGTCATGTCGCCGCGGAAGGTGAGACCACCAGCGACCTGGCCTACCACGCCTCGGTGCGCGCGCTAGAGGCCGCGGGCGTATCCGCTAAGGACATCGACCTGATCGTCCTGGGCACGACCACGCCCGACCTCATCTTTCCGTCGACCGCGTGCCTGCTACAGCACCGCCTCGGCGCCAACGATTGCCCCGCATTCGACGTCAACGCTGCTTGCTCAGGCTTCATCTACGCACTCACGGTGGCCGACAAATTCATCCGGTCCGGTGCTGCCAAGACCGTACTGGTGGTCGGCGCGGAAACGCTGACTCGCATGCTGGACTGGTCCGATCGCGGCACCTGCGTCGTGTTTGGCGACGGTGCCGGCGCGGTCGTGCTCAAGGCGGACAGCGAGGCCGGGATCCTCAGCACGCACCTGCATGCCGACGGCGGTAAGAAGGATCTTTTGTGGAATCCGGTTGGCGTGTCGGTGGGCTTTAAGCCCGAGGAGCCCAACGCTGGGGTGAAAGTGCTGATGACCGGCAATGAGGTGTTCAAGTACGCCGTCAAGGCCCTGGATGCCGTGGTCGAGGAGACACTCGAGGCCAACGGCCTGGATCGCCATGACATCGATTGGCTGATCCCGCACCAGGCCAACCTGCGCATTATCGAAGCCACCGCCAAACGCCTGGACATGCCGATGGAGCGGGTGATCGTGACCATCGACAAGCACGGCAATACGTCGTCGGGTTCGGTGCCATTGGCCTTGGACGAAGCGGTCCGGTCGGGCAAGGTCCAGCGCGGCCAGTTGCTGCTGATGGAAGCGTTCGGTGGCGGCTTTACCTGGGGGTCTGCGCTGGTGCGCTACTGAGTTTCCCCGGCTGCCCGTAATCGACGCCTCCGCTGCCGGAGGCGTTTTTGTTTGCGCCGCAACAAAATCAATACGTGAGGGTACAGACGCGTCAGCGCAATCGCTCGTATCATTGCGCCTCTTTCGGCTAAGGCTGGCGCGTGATCGATCCGCAACACAACCCGTCGACGCTGGCGTTCGTGTTCCCGGGCCAGGGTTCGCAGTCGCTAGGCATGCTCAGTGACCTCGCGGAGATGGATCCGCTGGTGCGCGCCACGTTCGACGAGGCTAGCGCGGGAGCGGGCGTCGACCTGTGGGCCTTAAGCCAGCATGGTCCGGTCGAAGAACTCAACCGCACCGAATTCACCCAGCCGGCGTTGCTGGCGGCGAGCGTCGCGGTGTGGCGCCTCTGGCGCGCGCGCGGCGGGGCGATGCCGGCGCAGCTGGCCGGGCACAGCTTGGGCGAATACAGCGCGCTGGTTGCAGCTGGGTCACTGACGTTGCACGACGCGGCGCGCCTGGTGCGCCTGCGCGGACAACTGATGCAGGAAGCGGCACCGGCTGGGATCGGCGCAATGGCAGCCGTGCTGGGCGCCGAGGACGCATTGGTCCTGGAAGTCTGTGCCGCGATCTCGGGCAGCGGAGTCGTGGTACCGGCCAACTTCAACTCGCCCGGTCAGATCGTCATTGGTGGCCATGCCGGCGCGGTCGAGCGGGCCTTGGTTCTGCTCGCCGAACGCGGTGTTCGCAAAGTAGTGAAGCTCGCCGTCAGCGTGCCCTCGCATACGCCGCTGATGCGCGAAGCGGCCAATCGTCTGGCCGAAGCTATGGCGATGATGCCGTGGCAAGCGCCCACGCTGCCGGTTGTCCAGAACGTCGATGCCGAAGTGCACGAGGGCGTCGAGTCGATTCGTGATGCGCTGGTTCGTCAGCTCTATCTGCCGGTGCAATGGACGGGCTGCGTGGAGGCGCTGACTGCGCGCGGGGCGACCCGCATCGCCGAATGCGGCCCCGGCAAGGTTCTCACCGGATTGATCAAGCGCATCGACAAGTCAGTCGAGGCGCGCAGCCTCGGTGTGCCTAGCGATTTCGATGCCACCTGGAATGATTGGTCGGTCTAAGTGCGGGCAGCAAGTCCCCCGTAGCCGCTCGCGTGGGAAGGCTAAGGCCATGCACGCCACGAATACGCTGTCTTGGATTGAGGGTTGTCGATGAATGAATTACTGAAAGGCGAAATTGCTCTAGTCACCGGCGCTAGCCGCGGGATTGGCGCGGCGATTGCCGAAGAACTGGCCGCGCAAGGCGCGACCGTGATCGGTACCTCCACCACGCAAGCAGGGGCTAATGCGATCGGCGAGCGCTTGGCCGCCCACGGCGGTCACGGCCGCATGCTCGATGTAGCCGACCCTGCCTCGATCGACGCCGTGCTCGATAGCATCGCCAAGCACATCGGCGCGATCTCGATCCTGGTCAACAACGCCGGCATCACTCGCGACAACCTGCTGATGCGGATGAAAGACGAGGATTGGCAGGCCATTCTCGATACCAACCTGACCAGCGTGTTCCGTACCAGCAAGGCGGTGATGCGCACGATGATGAAGGCGCGCAAGGGCCGCATCATCAACATCGCCTCAGTGATCGGGGTGACCGGTAATGCTGGTCAAGCCAATTACGCCGCTGCCAAGGCGGGCATCATCGGCTTCAGCAAATCCATGGCGCGCGAGATCGGTTCACGCGGCGTGACCGTCAATGTCGTCGCCCCGGGCTTTATCGACACCGACATGACGCGGTCGCTGCCGGAGGACGCAAAAAGCGCGATGCTCGGCCAAATCGCGCTCGGCCGCCTGGGTGAGCCGGCCGACATCGCGCGCGCCGTGGCGTTCCTGGCGGGGCCATCGGCGGCCTACATCACCGGCGAGACCTTGCACGTCAATGGCGGCATGTACATGTCGTAATCCGCAGACGACGGCGGTAAGCGCTTGAAGAAAAAGGGCTTTTCGCGCGTTTCGCGGATGCCTCGGATTCCTTTAGACTATTCCATCGAATATCCCGTACGGGAGGAGTGAGCACCTATGAGCAGCATCGAAGAACGCGTCAAAAAGATCGTGATCGAACAGCTTGGCGTCAAGGAAGAAGACGTCACCAACAACGCTTCGTTCGTCGACGATCTCGGCGCGGATTCGCTCGACACCGTCGAGCTGGTGATGGCGCTCGAGGAAGA
>JAYSZI010000072.1:0-6439 GCA_043738095.1 Lysobacter sp. | reverse complement strand
GCTCGCCGATCTTCTCGACCGCGGGGATCTTGGCATCGGAGTCGAGGATCGCGAGGATCTGCGCCTCGAGCTGCTTGAACTCGGCGCTGGTCGCAAGCTCGGCCTCGGTGCTGGCATTGCGCTGCTTGACCCAGCTCAGCTGGCGCTCGCCGCCGACGTCTTCCAGCCAGGCGTGCGGGTCAGCCCCGGCATTCAATGTCGCGTCGTCCACGGTGGCGGCCTCCTCGGCAGGTGCGGCTTTTTCCGCGCGGGCGGAGCCGGAAACGGCGGCCGCGGCCAAGCCCGTCGACAACAGCAGATGGTGGCAGACCTGGGACAGCGTTGGCATAGGGGTTCCGGTCGAAAACGGGAAAGCCGCAACGCTAGCACAGCCCTCCGGGGCCCCCGCCGTGCGCCAAGTCACGTCATCACGGGTCCGCGCTTATCGGATGAACCTGTTCAGATCTGCGCCGCGCGTGGCGGCGCCTCGCGTCGCGGCTGGCGGGCAGCGCGGCGGCGCGCCTGCGGGGCGGGGCGTCGGACCCGGACGATCGCCGGGCGATCGGCTTGCCTGGTCCGCGGCAAGCGGAACCGGTGCAGGGCCCACCACGCCGTCAGCGGCATCGCCAGCAACCACAGCGGCAACCAGCCAATCGCGCTGTGCATGCCGCGCGCGGCGGGCAGCAGCAGCACCAGCATCGCGCCAAGGGCGATTGCCACGCGCAGTGCTTCGTCCAGGCGCGGGTCGATCTCGGCGTCGTCTAGGCGGTTCGGCAGTTGGGTCATGGCGATGGCTCGGTGGCGGGTGGAACCCACCATCGCCCCGGGCCATCTCACCGGCTGCGACCCCGTTGAACACGGCGTGCGCGGTGTACTCGGAGGGAGAAAAGTCCTCGCAAAAATCCACTTCGCCGGCGTAGCGGTCGGAGCAGAAGCGACACCGGGGCCATTCAACAGATTCGGGTCAAATGGGCCCGGGTGGGATCAGCTGCGCAGCTGAATGCCCGCCGCGCGCCATGACCTTTTGTGGTCGATGGGGTCCGCTCTTGCCTAACCTCGACTAGCTCGTGCGGCTCAATACCCGGCCGCGTCCAGCGCCTTGTCCGCCTCAATGCGGCCGATCGCGATCAACTCTTTGACCCGCCAGAACTCGTAGAACTGGCACGCGTCGCGCGGGATCCGGATCACCAGCTCAGGTGGATCCAACGCCATCTGCACGCGTGCAATCTGCGCCTGCATGGTGTCGAGCGACCGCGCCATCAGTTCGGTGAACCCGATCTGACGCGGCGCCTGTTCGGCCTCGTCTTCGCTGGGTTCGTCATCGCCGCCGAGGCGACGCTCGATCCAGTCGCCCAGCCGCGAGCGCGCGCCCTCGGCCTCAAAACCCTGCCCCGGCGGCTTTTCATGTTCGGCCTCGGCCGGCTTGCCCGGCGGCCGCGTCGGCCAACCGTGCATGTCGACCGCGATCAGGCGGTGCGCGTCGGACAACCGCGTCGCGGCAATCGGCAGCGGCGCAAGCAGGCCGCCGTCGACCAGTTCGCGGCCATGCACGGTGTACGGAGTGAACAACCCGGGAATCGCGATCGACGCGCGCACCGCGTCCCACAGGTCGCCCTCGCGCAGCCACACCTCGCGCTGCCGCATCAGGTCGACCGCGACCGCAGTGAAATCCACCGCGAGGTCCTCGATCCGCGGCTCGCCGGCGCGCTCGCGCAGCGCCGCCATCAGTCGCTCGCCGCGGAACAGTGCGGGCCGGCCGAACACCGGATCGAGCAGGCGCAGCATGTCGGTGCGGCTCATGCTCAGCAGCCAGTCGCGGAACACCTCGAGCTTGCCGGCCGCGAACAGGCCGCCGACCAGCGCCCCACTGGACGAGCCGGCAACCGCGACAATATTGAGTGCACGCGCCTGCATCGCCTCGATCACGCCGATCTGCGCGAGCCCGCGCGCGCCGCCGGCGCCGAGCACCAGCGCGACTTTCTCGTCGCTTGCGATCCGTGGAGCGTCGGCGGCCGCCATCAGCGGTCGTAGTTGCTCAGCGCCAGCGACAGCAGCGCGCGCGCCTGCTCGCGCAACGCCGGCGGTTCGAGGATCTCGGCGTCGCTGCCGTAATGCATCACGTCCATCAGCAGCTCGCGGCCGGTGCTGTACGGCACTTTCAATTCATAGCGGCCGTCGCCGAGCCAGCGTCCCTGTTGTTGCGAGTGCCAGTGCTCGTCGGCGACCCAGCGCGCAGCCTTGGCGCTGAACACGATGGTCGCCCAGCCTTTTGGCGTGCCGGAAAAGATGCCGTAGCTGGACGCAAGCTGGCGATCGAGTTCCTCGTCGGGCACGTCGCGCGCGGCCTGATCGAGCACGCGCGCCGCGCCGATGCGGTCGACCGAGAAACTGCGCAGCGCGTCGCGGTCGACATCCCAGGCGTCGAGGTACCAGTTCTCGCGGTAATGGGTGAGCCGCTGCGGCGCGACCGTGCGCCGCGTGCGCTCGTCGGTGGAACGCGCGCGGTACTCGAACGCGAGTTGCTTGCGGTCGAGCACCGCGGTGGCGACGTGGCGGAACGCGGCCTCGTCGAGCTTGCGGGTGCGATGCGGGATCACGCGCACACGTTCGACCGGGACGCGGCGGCCACCGGCGTGTTCGTCGAGCAATTTCTCGATGCGGTGTTGCAGCGGCGCGAGCGCGTTGGACAGCACCCCGCTGCCACTGCGCAACAGCAACTGCTGCGCCGCCAGCAGCGAATGCAACTCGTCCGAGCTCAACCACAGGCCCGGCAACTCGAAGCGCTCGCCTTCGCTGGCGTCGTAGCGGAACCCCGCCTCGCCGTTGCCGACCACCGGCGCCATCAGGTAATCGCGCAGGTAGGCGAGGTCACGGTAGACCGTCGCGCGCGAGCACTCGAGCTCCTCCTGCAGTCGCTGGACCGTCACCGGGTACCGCGCGGCGGTCAGGGTGCGGTGCAGGGCGTGGATGCGTTCGATGCGTTCCATGGCGTTGGCTGCTGGCGACTGGCTGGTCGGGGGGAGTTTCTGCGTTAAGCATGGCACTGGCCTTGCATCGGCCGCCACTGCTGTATCCACCAGGGAGCGTCATGAAGCAGACATTACGCTGCGCCATCGTGCTGGCCGCATTGCTGGCATCAGTCTCGTGGGCCGGTCCGCGCGAGGAGGTGAACGCGTCGATCGACAAATTCCTCGCCGCACGCAGTTTCCACGCCAGCATGACGATGAGCGGCGTCAGGCCGATGAGCCACCAGCTCGATTTCGTCGCGCCCGGCCGCTACCGCATGCGCATGCCCGGCATGGGCGATCAGACCATCATCGGCGACACGATGTTCCTGAGCGTTCCCGGCAACGGCGGCCCGGCGAAGGTCCTGAAGGTGCCGATGCCCAAGGGCACGCTGTCTCAGTGGCGCGACCCGGCGCGCTTGGCGGACAACGCCGCGGGCATGAGCGTGACCGCGCTGGGCGAGGCCTTAGTCGGGAGCGCGCCGGCGAAAAAGTATCGCGTCGCCCACAGCAAACCACAGCCGAGCACGATGACGTTGTGGGTCGGCCGCGACGGCTACCCGCTGCAGATCGTCAGCAGCGGCAAGGCCCAGGGCCAAACCGTGACCACCACCATCCGCTACTCACGCTTCAATGATCGGACGATCACGGTCGCGGTTCCGCAGTAGCGCGGCAGCGGGCGCCACCCGGCAGCGGTCCTGGCGCACAGGACTGTTCGACGTTTGATGTGAGCGGCGGCCCGCGTCATTGCCATGGGACCGCTGTTTTCGACAGCACCGCTGCATTCCGCAGCCCATCCGCCACCTGCTCCAGTCAACCTCCGCGCAGATCTGGGGTTGGCGCTTCGCACTGGATAACCCTCTCTTAACCCACGTCTTAGCAAACTCCGCGCCGGCCACGGGCCCGACACACGGAGCAGCACCGCAGATGCGAGGCACAGGGAAAGCGCGCGACGAACGCCTCGCCGCCGCGGTGGTGGCATTGACGGCAAACGGGTTAATCGCGTGGGCACTGATGGCGCTGCTCACGCCCGATGCCGATGCCGTTGCCGTCAACGACGAAGCCTCGCTGCAGGTGGTCTGGATCGAGGCGCCGGCGGCGCAGCAGGTCGCGGTGCGAACGCCGACGCAAGGTCACGGTGGGCACGCGCGCAGAGCCGCCCACGCGCTCGATCCTTTGCCGCGCGCGCAGCCCCCCACCCCCACCGCTGCAGTGGAAGCCGCGCCGGAGATCACACCCAGCCGGTCGATGGCGGCCGTGTACTTGCAGCAAGTCCGGCAAATAGTGCGGGATCAATCGGTCTCGGCCCCGCCAGCCGATCCCTTCGCCAATCGTCGCGTCGCGCTGCGCGACCAAGCCGGCAGCCGCTTTCGACTGGCGCACTCATCGCCAGCCGCGACCGTGGCCAAGCTTGGTAAGTTCTTTGGTGGCGCCGGCTATACCACGGACGATTGCGGCGCCATCGATGAGCGATTGCTCGGGCTCGTGGTCGCCGGCGACGACCGCGCCGTACAGCAGGACCTCGATTACGAGCGCAGGAATTGCCGGCGCTGACGTGTCGCCCGACGCAGGCGCAGGCACAATGGCGGCATGCCAGAGCACGCACCCCACGAGCCGCTCATCGACTATTCGCCCTCGCCCGGCGATGAGGTCAAGACCACGACCTGCTACATGTGCGCATGCCGTTGCGGCATCAAGGTCTGGCTCACCGACGGCAAGATCCGCTACATCCAGGGCAACCCCGCGCACCCGGTCAACCAGGGCGTGCTGTGCGCGAAAGGCTCGGCCGGGATCATGCAGCACTACTCGCCGGCCCGGCTCGACAAGCCGCTGTTGCGCGTGGGCGAACGCGGCAAGGCTGAGTTCAAGGAAATCGAGTGGGACGAGGCGCTGCAGATTGCTGCGGGCTGGCTCGCGCCGATCCGCGCGCGCAACCCCGATGAGCTCGCGTTTTTCACCGGCCGCGACCAGTCGCAGGCGTTGACCGGCTGGTGGGCGCAGCAATTCGGCACGATCAACTACGCCGCGCACGGCGGCTTCTGCTCGGTGAACATGGCCGCGGGCGGGCTGTACACGGTCGGTGGTTCGTTCTGGGAATTCGGTGAGCCCGACTGGGAGCACGCGCGCATTTTCATGATGTGGGGCGTGGCCGAAGACCACGACTCCAATCCGATCAAGCTCGGCCTGGGCAAGCTCAAGGCGCGCGGCGCCAAGATCATCGCGGTCAATCCGGTGCGCAGCGGCTACGGCGCGATTGCCGACGAGTGGATCGGGATCCGTCCCGGCACCGATGGCCTGTTCGCGTTCGCGTTGATTCATGAATTGCTCAACGCCGACCACATCGACCTCGACTATCTGGTGCGCTACACCAACGCGCACTGGCTGGTGGTGCGCAACCCCGGCGGTGCGGACGACGGCTTGTTTGCGCGCGACGACGCCGGCAAGCCGTTGTGCTTCGATCGCACCACGAATGCGCCCGCCGATGCGAACCGCATCGATGTGTCGCCGGCCGTGGTCGGCGAGATCACGCTGGGCGACGGTCGCAAGGCCGTGCCGTCGTTCCACCTCGTCGCCGAACGCTACCTCGATCCGCAGTACTCGCCCGACGCCGTCAGCGAGCGCTGCGGCATCCCCGCTGACACCATCCGCCGAATTGCACGTGAGTTGGCCGAAGCCGCGTTCGAGCACCCGGTCACGCTGCCGATCGCGTGGACCGACGCGCACGGCCGCGAGCACAGCGAGATGGTCGGCCGCCCGGTGGCGATGCACGCGATGCGCGGCATCAGTGCACACAGCAACGGCTTCCACACCTGCCGCGCGCTGCATCTGCTGCAGCTGCTGCTGGGCGCTGTTGATGCGCCGGGCTCGTTCCGCTATCAGCCGCCGTTTCCCAAACCGATCCCGCCGGCCAACCGCCCCGGCAAGGCGCGCGCCGCAAACGGGGTGCTGGACGCGCCGCCACTCGGCTTCGTGCACGGACCGGAAGATCTCGTCGTCGATGCCAACGGCCAGCCGCGTCGCATCGACCACGCGTATTCATGGGCGTACCCGCTGTCGGCGCACGGCATGATGCACACGGTGATCCGCAATGCCTGGGCCGGCGATCCGTACAAAATCGACACCTTGCTGATGTTCATGGCCAACATGAGCTGGAATTCGGCGATGAACACCGGCGAGACCATGCAGTGGCTCACCGACAAGGACGAGGACGGCAATTACCGCATCCCGCGCATCATCTATTCCGATGCGTACGCGTCGGAAATGGTGGCGTACGCGGACCTGGTGTTGCCGGACACCACGTACCTGGAACGCTTCGACGCGATGTCGATGCTGGACCGGCCGATCTCGGACGCCGAGGGCGCCTCCGACGCGATCCGCCATCCGCTGTTCGACGCCGCCTCGCAACAGGACGATGACGGCGGCAGCCCGCGCGACGTGCGCGGCTTCCAGTCGGT
>JAYSZI010000071.1:0-77412 GCA_043738095.1 Lysobacter sp. | reverse complement strand
TGCGCTACACGCTGCTGGGCACTGCGCATGTATCCAAGGCCAGCATCGACGCCGTGCGCGCGGCGATCGACAGCGGCCGCTTCGACGCGGTGGCGGTGGAACTCGACGAGCAACGCCACAAGGCGCTCACCGAGCCGGACGCACTGGCCAAGCTCGACCTGGTCAAGGTCATCCGCCAGCGCAAGATCGCGCCCTTCGCCGCCAACCTCGCCCTGGCCGCCTACCAGCGCCGGCTGGCCGAGCAGCTCGGCGTGGAGCCCGGCGCCGAGCTCAAGCGCGCCGTGCTCGAAGCCCGTCAGCGCGACCTGCCTGTGCACCTGATCGATCGTGAAGTTGGCTTGACGTTCAAGCGCGCGTCGGCGCGGCTCGGTTTCTGGGGCCGCGCCAAGCTCGGCGGCGGCCTGTTGACGGCGCTGTTCGCCGACGAGGAAGTGGGGGCTGAGGAGATCGAAAAGCTCAAGCAGGGCGACATGCTCGAATCGAGCTTTGGTGAGTTCGCAACCGACAGCCCGGTGCTTTACGAGACGGTCATTGCCGAGCGCGACCACTACATGGCCGCGCGCCTGCGCGAGCTGGACCTCGATGGCCTCGCGCACAGCGACCGCGGTATGCATGAAGTGCTGGCCGTAGTCGGCGCCGGTCATTTGCAAGGACTGGCAAAGCACCTGCGCGAGGACACGCGCGCGCCTGCAGCGATCCGCGAGGAACTCGAAGCGCTGCCGGAAAAAAGCGGCGTCCCATACTTCACGCTTGGGCTGGCCGCGTTCGTGCTCGGCGGCTTTGTCTGGGGTTTCTGGCACGGCGGCCTGGATGTCGGTTCCGATCTGCTGCTGCAGTGGGTGCTTGCGACAGGCGTGCTGGGCGCAATTGGCTGCGCGCTCGCCGGCGGCCACCCATTGAGCATCGTGGTGGCGTTTCTAGCTTCACCGATCACGCCGCTGCACCCTGCGCTCGCTTCAGGCACGCTCAGCGCGTTGACCGAAGCCTGGCTGCGCAAGCCCACCTACGCCGACTTCATGGCGCTACGCGACGACGTGCAGACGGTACGCGGCTGGTGGCGCAATCGCGTCGCGCGGGTGATGTTGAACTTCTTCCTGACCAGCCTGGGCACCGCGATCGGCGTGTGGACGGGTGGTTTGCGAATGTTGGGCAAGTTGGTTGGCTAACAAGCAATGGCGACCTTGATGTCGGCACTTCGCTTTCCGCCTGAGCCGAGCTCCAAACCGCAGGCTGCTTGATCGGTTCGATGCGCAAAGCGCACGTGCCGGGGGACGCCTGCTCCACACGCCTCCGGTGGCCGATGCACAAAAAAGAACGGGAAGGCGCAAACCTTCCCGCTCCTATTTTTCTGTTGACGTTGCGACTCACTCGGCCGTGATCGCCGCCACCGCCGCACCCGGCGCCTTGCCTCCACGCCGCACCTTGGCGCGCTGGATCACGCGCGACGTGTTGTTGCGTGTGTCGTCGAGAATCGCGTAGATCGTCGGCAGGAATAGCAGGCTGACCACCGTCGAGAACGCCAGGCCGCCAGCGATTGCACGCGCCATGGGGTAGTACGAGATCTCGCCGCTGCCCCCGCCGGTCGACATCGCAATCGGCAACATCGCCAGGATCGCCGTCCCCATGGTCATCAGGATCGGGCGCAAGCGTTCGCGGCTGCCTTCAACCAACGCCTCCGTGCGCGACAGGCCTCGGTGACGCAGATTGTTGATGTGCTCGATCATGACGATGCCGTTGTTCACCACCACACCCATCAGCACCAAGATGCCGATAAACGCCATGATGTTGAACTCGGTGCCGGTCAACCAGAACAGCCAGAACACGCCGAAGATCGAGAACAGCACGCAGCTCATGATCGCTGCCGGGAACAACAGCGACTCGAACACAGCCGCCATGACGATGTAGATCATGATCAGCGCGATGATCAGGTTGAAGATCATCTGCGTGACCATCGCGCTCTCGTCGAAGAACTGGATCGAGTCGAAGGTGTAGCTGTAGCCCGGCGGGAAGGCCACCGACTTAAGCGCCTCTTCGATGGCCTCGCGTGCTTCGGGCATCGTGGTTTTGCCGGCGGGCGCCGCCTGGAGCGTCAACGTGGTCTGACGATTGATGCGGCTGATCTCAGTCGAGGCCGGCGCAACCTGGACGTCGACCATCGACAACAGCGGCACATTGCGGCCGTCGGGTGCGCGCACAGTAAAGGCTGCCATGTCCTTGACGCCATAGTCGTCCGCCCCGGCGAAGCGCGCCCATACGGGGACTTCTGTGTCACCCCGCTGGAAGTCGCGCAGCTTCGCCCCGCGCAGCGCCAGCCCGACAAAGGACGACACCTGCTCGGTGCTGAAACCGAACGCCGCTGCACGCTCACGATCCACACGTACACGTAGTTCGCTGTTCTGATCGCCCGCGTCCACGCGCACGTCGCGCAACTCCTTGCGCCTGGCCAGGATCGGCACGATGTCCTTGCCCAGATCATGCAATGTCTGGGTTGAGTCACCGACCAACTGCACTTGCACCGTCTTGGGCTTGCTGCTGCCGCCACCGCCGCCACCGCCCTCGTCGCCGATGCCGACCGTCGCCCGGGCGGATTTGGGCAACGCCTTGCTGATGGCGTCCACCAAGGGCTTGGTCTCACCCGAATACTTGTCGTCGAACGTAACCCGCGTACCGGCGTCACCCTGTTCGCTGAACCAGGAATAGATCTGGGTGATGTGGAAGCGCTCGCGATTCGCATCGAGGAACTGCTCAATACGCAGCACCTCGTCCGAAATCTGCTCGGTGGTGTAGCTTCCGTTCCACTGATAGAAGACGTTGGTCTCGTTGCCGTCGTCGCCGCCGAACATGTTGTATTTGGTAAGCATGACCGGCGCTACGCTAGCCGCGATGATCAACACAATGCCGAGAATGCTCTTGCCCCGGTGTTCCAACGTCCAGCGCAGCAGCCTGGCGTAGCGCACTTGCAGCTCGTGGATCAGGCCGCTGCGGTTGCGCGCGGCCGGTGGCATTTTCAGCCGCGCCGAGATCATCGGAATGAGGCTGACAGCGACCAGCCACGAAGCGAGCAACGATACCGAGATCGTGATCGCAATCTGCGACAAGTAGATCGCCAGCACGTTGCGCTCGCCGAAGAGGTTCGGCACGAACACGATGCAATGGCACAGCGTACCGGCCGACAAAGCAATCGCAACGTGGCGGGTTCCGAGGATGGACGCCAGCCGCGGCTGGTCAGGAATCTTTTCGCGCTCCTGATAAATGCTCTCGACAACGACTACCGCGTTGTCGACGAGCATGCCGACCGCCAGCAACAAGCCCATCATCGACAAGATGTTGAGGGTGACGCCGGCGAAGTACATGAAGCCCAGTGTCATCACGAAACAGATCGGGATCGCCAGGGTCACCATCAGCGTCGAGGGCCAGTGGCGCAGGAAGAAGTACAGCACCGCGATCGACAGCAACAGACCAATGCCCCCTGCTTCGGCAAGCTCGGTGAGCGAACTGGTCACGCTCTCGGCCTGGTTCTGGATAATTTTTACCTGGACCCCGCGCAACGCCGGCTCCTGGCGGATCCGTTCAACTTCTTCCAGCGTCAGGCGCGAGACTGCGACGAGGTTGGCGTTGCGCTCCTTGAAGATATCCAGCCCCACGGCGGGCCTGCCATCGAGTCGCCGACCGACGTCCGTACGCGCAGGCTTCAGGCGCACATCTGCGATGTCACCAAGTCGAACGCCGTTACCGTCGACCACCAGATCACGCAATTGCTGCAGATCGGTCAGTTCCCCAACCGGCTGCACGCGCAATCGCCGTCCGCCATCATCGATCTGCCCGGCAGACATGGAAAAATTCACCTCCTGCAGGCGCCTGCTGAGGTCGTTGAGACTGATGCCGCGCGCGGTGACCCGATCCGGCGCTATGGCAATTTCGACCTCATTGGGAGTCGAGCCGGAAACCTGCACGCGCGCGACGCCGGGTACGCGCTCCAGCCTGCGCTTGAACTCGCGATCGATCAGCTCATAGGAGCTGGCCAGATTCATAGTGTCGCTCGCCAAGCGCACACCGAGGACCGGTTGGTCGCTGGTATCCACGTTGCCGACAAAGTACCGCCGCAACTCTTCAGGCAAGTCAGCGCGTATCGCATCGATGCGCTCACGGGCGTCCGATGCGGCAATGGCGACGTCGCGTTCCCAGTCGGTAAACAGCACCTGGACGCTGGCGCCCTCTGCACGTGCCCGGCCCTGGGTACTCTTGATGCCGGACATCGTGGACAGCGCCTCTTCGACTGGGCGCAGTACTGTCCGTTCAACTTCTTCCGGCGTTGAGCCGGTGTAGGGAAGCTCAACGAAAACCAGCGGAATCGAAACAGCCGGGAACGCCTCTAGCGGCAGGCGCACCGCCGCGATCAAGCCGACCACGAACAGCGTGACGAAAAGCATCACGGTCGTGACCGGACGCCGGATACTGAGCTCCGCAATGCTCATCCCGCGGCTCCCACGTCGCCTTCGATTGCGGTGACATTCTCGGCCTTCTCGCGTCGCGTGCGCCGACCGCGCTCACGGTAGTACTCATCCGCGCGACGATCGAGCAAGTCGTATACGACCGGAATCACGACCAGCGTCAGCAGGGTCGACACCAACAGGCCGCCGATGACCGTTATTGCCATCGGTGAGCGCACTTCGGCGCCCTCGCCCATGGCGATTGCCAGTGGCAAGAAACCAAACAACGTACACAACGTGGTCATCGTGATCGGTCGCAGGCGCGAGCGTGCGCCCTCGACGAGCGCGTCGCGTTTGGCGACGCCCTCTTCGCGCAACTGGTTGACCTTGTCGATCAGGATGATGGCGTTTTTCACCACCAACCCCACCAGCAATATCAGACCAATGAACACAACCACCGACACCGTCGAGTTGGTGATCAGCAGTGCGAGCACCGCACCGACCAGCGCCAGCGGGATGGTGAACAGGATCACGAACGGATGCAGTAGCGATTCGAACTGGGACGCCATCACCAGATACACCAGAAAAACCGCGAGACCGAACGCGAACAGCAATGACTTCACAGAGTCCGCCAGCTCCTCGCCCTGTCCGCCGATATGCATGCCCGTATCGGCGCCCAGCGGCTCAGCAGCCACCATGTCGCGCACTTCCTGCACAGCTCCGCCGAGGTCGATGTCCCGCAAGTTGGCCGATACGATTGCCACCCGAACCTGATCGACGCGGTGGATCTCGCTCGGTCCCGTGGTGGAGATCACGTCCGCGACCGAGTCAAGCGTCACCGGGCGATTGCTGCCCGGATTGACGATCAGGCGGCGGATGCTGTCTACCGATTCGCGATCGGACTCCTGTGCGCGCACCAGAACGTCGATCTTGCGATCGCGGAAGCTATACCGGGTGGCCACCTCACCGCGAACTTTCTTCACCACGACGTCGGCGATCTGCCGGGTGGAAAGCCCGAGCGCACCGGCACGCTCCTGGTCGAAGCGGATCTGGATCTCCGGGAAGCCCTGCTCCACCGTCGACTTCACGTCGGCGTAGTGTGCGTTCTTGCGCAACATCGTCGCCATTTTCCGGCCAGCACGCTCGATGGTTTCGAGGTCCTGACCACGCAGTTCGATTTCCAGCGGTGTTGAGAAGCTGAAAAGCTCGGGCCGGCTGAAGTTCACCTGTGCTTCCGGATGGGTCTTCATCGTCGCGCGCAGGCGCTCGGTCTCGGCGGCTTCAATCTGCTTGCTGCCGCCGTCGGCCATCACGATGCTGAGCTTGCCGATGTTCTCGCCGCTCTCCGTCGGGTTGGCATCGAGCCGCGTGCCTGAGCCGCTGACGCCAAACATCGCGCGGATGCCGTCGTCCTTGGCGTGCTTCTGTTGCAGCTCGCGCACCATCGCATCGGTGTCGCGCAATGGCGTACCGGGCGGGAGCTTCACCGTCATCTCGAAGCGGTCCTGCGCCAGTTGCGGGATCAGGTCCGCACCCAGCATCGGCACCACCATGACAGTCATCGCGAAGGCGACCGCCGCGCAGCCCAGTACCAGCCACGGCCGGCTCAACGCCGCGGGCAACACCTTGAGATAACGCCGCTCCGCGCGACCGTAGGGGGCCATCGCGATGTCGCTGGCTTTGCGCATCACCGGTCCGACTACCGCCGCGAGGCCGCGCCAGCCGCGCACCACGACCCAGCTGAGCCCAAACAGACCGCCACGCGTGCCAGCCCCGATGCCGTGCTCGATCGCGGCGAGCGGTTTCTGCAATTTTGATGTGGGCTGCCATTTCGGATGCGGCGGTTCTTCGGGGAATGCCTGCGCCGGCCGCCCCTTCAATGCGCTCAGCATCGGAATCAATGTCATCGATACGACCAACGAAATGCCGATCGCCAGCGCCACCGTAAGCGCCTGATCGCGGAACAACTGGCCAGCGATGCCTTCTACAAATACCAGGGGCAAAAACACCGCAATCGTGGTTAATGTGGACGCGACCACGGCCATGCTGACCTCTCGCGTTCCGGTAATCGCCGCATCGAGGATGCCTAGTCCACGGTCGCGCGCCTTTGCAATCGATTCAAGCACGACGATCGAGTCGTCCACTACCAGGCCGGTCGCCAACGCCAAGCCACCAAGCGACATTACGTTCAGGCTCAGGCCAAACTGATCCATGAAAAAGAACGTGGCAATGATTGACACCGGCAACGACAGGCCGACGACGAACGTGCTCCAACCATCGCGCAGGAATAGGAAGATGATCAGAATCGCCAGCAGGCCGCCGATTACCGCGTCCATCTTCACGTCACTGATCGCGTGCCGGATAAAGAGCGACTGGTCATCGATCGTGGTTAATTCGATATCCGGTGGGAGCTGTTCCTTGAGCTCTTTCAGACGAGCCTGGATCGCATCGGCCGTGGCGACCGTGTTCGCGTCGCCTTCCTTGTAGATCGCGAGCTCGACGGCCTCCTTGCCAGCCAGGCGGATGATCGCCTCGCGTTCCTTGTGGCCCTGGCGCACTTCGGCGACGTCTTTCAACCGCACCGGCATGCCCCCGGCTGCGCTGCCGTCGGAGGATGATGCGTTCTGCACGGACGCCGCCGCAGCCATGGAGCTGGCATCGCCACTTGCTGCCGCCACGCGCGCCATTTGTTCGGCTGCGCTGGCCGCAGCGCCGCCGCCTTCGCCTTGGGTGGTGACCAGCATTTCGCGGATCTCCGGCACACTGGCGAACTGGTTCACCGTCCGCACCAGGTAACGCTGCGAACCTTCCTGCAGGCGGCCGCCTGAAATGTTGATGTTCTCCTGTCTTAGACGCGAGATTACGGCGTCGATTGGCAGGTTCAGCTGCGCGAGCTTCTGCTGGTCGATATCGACCTGGATTTCGTCCTCGAGCCCGCCACCGACCTTGACCGCGGCGACGCCGTCGACCGGTTCAAGCTTCTTCTTCAAGTCGTCGTCCGCGTATCGGCGCAGGGCCGTCAGCGCCCGTACGGAATCGCCCTGCGTCTTCGCCGAGAGCGCCAGGCGCAGGATCGGTTGGGTAGACGGATTGAAACGCAACACCACGGGCTTGGCTGCCTCCAGCGGCAGTTGCACGATCTCCATCTTGTCGCGCACCTCCAAGCTGGCCTGGTCCATGTTGGTGCCCCAGGCAAACGCCAACACGACGTCGCTCTGACCGGTACGGGAGACCGATTTGAGCTTGCGCAGGCCTTTGACCACGCCCAAGGCTTCTTCGAGTGGCTCACTGATCAGCGTTTCGATTTCAGCGGGCGCAGCGCCGGTGTATTCGGTGCGCACCGTCAGCGTGGGATAACTCAGATCAGGCAGCAGGTTGACCTTGAGGCTGCTCAGAGCAATGAGGCCGAACAGCACGAAGGTGATCGTAACCATCGCTACGGTCACGCGGCGGCGGGTGGCAAATTCGACCAGGCTGGCGGACGACGAGTTGGTGGGTTGATTCACGTGCCGGTCTCCGCGCTTACTGCTTCTTCGGCGCGGTTTTGGCCGCAGTAGCCAGGGGAGCCTTAGCGCCCGGCTTACCTAGCACCTGCACGACACTGCCGTCGCGCAGCGCGGTCTTGCCTGCAATGACGACTTGGTCGCCCAGCTTGATGCCGGAGCGGACCTCCGCCCACCCGCCGTCCATGTAGCCGAGCTTCACGGGCACGCGCGCAACCTTGTTCCCTCGCACAACGAACACCGCCGGATCACCCTCGTCTTCCAGCAAGGCTGCCCGCGGCACCACTAGCGCATCGGCGCGGTTGTCGTAGTTGATCTGCAGACGGCCGAACATGCCAGGTTGCAACACGCCACCACCGGCGAAGGTGCTGATAACGCGGAACGTGCCGCTGCCGGAATCCACCACCGGCGCGATGCGGTCGACCGTGCCGGTGAAGGCATTGCCAGGCATCGCATCGACCTGCAACTGCACCGGCAGGCCAGGCTTCAACGTTGCCAGTTCGCGCTCGGGGACATTGAGGACAGCCTCAAGGCGCGTGGTATCGACAATGCGGAAGATCGGCGTGTTGATCTGCACGAAGTTACCGGCCTTGATTGAGCGCTGCGCGATCACACCGGAAATGGGGGCTTTGACGTTGGCATAGGACAGCTCAAGGTTGGCCAATTTGTGAGCCGCGCGCGCATTCTCAAGGTCATAACGCAGCTGGTCGTTGTCGTTGGCGCTGATCAGCTTCTGATCGGCCAGCTGACGCGAGCGCGCGTAGTTGCTTTCGAGCTTGCGCATCATCGCCGCCGACTGCGCGACCTGCAGCGTTGCACGGGCAGCATCCAGCCGCACCAGGGACTGCCCGGCGCGGACGAACTGGCCTTCTTCGGCCAGCACGCTCAGCGCGACGCCTGAGGTCTTGGCGATCACCTGCGACTCGGTGCGGGCCTCAAGCGGCGCTGTGCCGGTGTAACTGGCAGCGATCGCTCGGCGACTGGCCTTAGCCACCTCTACCGGAACCGCTTCGGGGCCCTTGTTTTCCTCTCCTTCCTTGGCCTTGGCCTCACCGGGACCACCGCCGTTGCAGGCGGCCAGCACCAGCAGGCAGGGCAGCAGGCATGCTTGCAAAACCAAGGCAGCGCGCTTGGATCCGCGATCTTGAGTACGGGTGAGATGACGCATGTTCGAGAACCCCAAATTGGACGTATGCCGGTGTGCTATCAAGGTATATCACCGCCCGTACCTCACCATCGGCCGAAGGTCATGGTGACCGCCGGCATGCTCGCCCAACGGCCCGGCATGCCACGGCTACGTTGCGCCTGTGACGCAAGTTATACTTCGCGGCTTATGCGCGCCGCCCGGCGGTACACCGGGGGTCGCGCAACTGGCTTCAACCCCTTCCGACTATTGAGATTGCGGACTACGACATGATGCGACCGCTGATGATCGCCGCCTGCTTTGCCCTGACCGCGGCCGGCGTTGCTGCCGCCGCCCAGGATGCCAAGGCCCCGGCCACCCCGACCATGCCGGCGGCTGCCGCTCCCGCCTTGGCCCCAGCCCCGGTCAAGGGCAATGCCGACACCGGGCGCCAGCTGACCTACACCTGCCAGGGCTGCCACGGCATCCCCGGTTACCAGAACGCGTACCCGACCTACCGCGTACCCATGATCGGCGGACAGTCGCCGGAGTACCTGGCGAACGCCTTGACCGAATACAAGAAAGGCGCACGCAAGCACCCGACGATGCAGGCCCAGTCCCAGAGTTTTTCGGACCAGGACATCGCTGATATTGCCGCCTTCCTGTCCAGCCTGAAGTGAGTGAGCCCACGTCCATGACGAACCCACGCAAAACTGGCCTCGCCATCGCACTGCTTGCCACATTCGCTATCGCCGGCTGTGCAGAAAAACCCGCCGAGCACACGGCTGGCGAAGCCCATGCCGCTCCCAAGTCGTCGTCTGCCGGCTTGCCTTCTGGCAATTTGGCCGCTGGCGAGAAACTCGCCAGCCACAAGAACGCCAGCACAGGGCAGTCGTGCATCGACTGCCATGGCGCCAATGGCAACGCGCCGATTGATCCCAGCTATCCGAAGCTTGGTGGCCAGTACGGTGACTACCTTGCGCAGGCGTTGCAGTCCTACCGCGGCGGCAAACGCGAACACGCCCTGATGTCGAGCCAGGCCAAGGACCTGAGCGATCAACAGATCGCCGATCTGGCTGCTTACTTCGGTTCGCGCGAGAGCCAACTGCGCGATCTGCATGAGGTGAGTAACTGATTTCTCAGTTGCATAACTTGCTCAACAAAAAAGGCCCGCGATTGCGGGCCTTTTTTGTTCGTTCCAAGGTTCGCGGGATACACGCCCCTCGCGCGACGGTTACTCCTGGGGCTTGACCCCCAGATAGCCGCCTGCCGCGCTGACCGCCACCCATATTTCGTCCCCCTTCTTAAAGGCACGATCGAACAGTGCCTCGGCAGTGGCCCGATCACCCTGCAGCAGGTAGTACGCCCCCGCTTCGGCGAGGCCATTTTCGTCCTGGGGGTCCAGCTGGACCGCCTTGTCGAGCAGTGCCTTCGCCCGCGGCCATTCGCCCGCCTCGAGATAGACGCGCGCCACCCGGAACAGATCACTGGGCTCCTCATTCGACAGGACCTGATCGAAAATCACCTGGCCTTCGTTCTTCATGCCAGCGAGGTAGTAAACGCGGCCTACCGCAATCCGCTCCCAGCTGCCATCCCCGGCTAGCGTGAGTGCTTGTTGCAGCAGTGCTTTAGCCGCTACTTCATTGGTCTGGGAGCGATAGGGTGGCGGCGCCAGACGCTTGGCTGCGTAGACCTCGCTGGCGCCGAAAACGAGCAAAAGCATAGTGACCAGGGTGAAGCGAACTTTCATGGGAAATCCTTTGTTCTTGCGACGACGGAGGAATAGGCCCTTCCAGGCTGGCGCATGATGACTACATGCAATCAGTAAGGCCACTGCGGCGCCACGCGCGGTGACCAGAGCGATGGAAGGCAAACATCGAAAGACGTCGTTCCCGCTTCGCGCCGCGTTCGCGCCCCCTACTTATCCACCCGCTTAATGCTGCCGTTGTCTTCCTGCAACTCGGGCTTGAACGGGATATCCGGCGGCGGTCGCGCCCTCGCCGGCTGCTCGTTGAGGTTGGGATCGGTGATGCCGCAGCCGCCGCCGAGCGCCAACAGCACCGTTTGGCAGACGATGTGCTTGTTGGTGCCGGGGATCGGAATCCGCACAGTAGTGATGCTCTTGCGCACCCACTCCGCCAGCAGGGTTTCGTTCGGGCGCCAGTACTGGTCGAACGTCGTCGGTTCGTAGTCGTTCGGCTTGCGCTTGAGCCACGTGCCGGCGCGATCGAGGTTGGTGATGCGGTCGTCGACCGTCCCCGGTGGCAGTCCGGGCGATGCCGAGCCCGGGGTTTCCGCCAGCCGCACGCTTCCATCGCTGTTGTACACGCTGGCCGGTACGCCACGCTGGCCGCCTGGGCGATTGCGCGCGGCGTCACCCCAATCGTCCGACTTCGATGGCGTCGGCCAACCACCGGGCGCCGGTGTCGGTTTCGGTCCACTGCCCGCGGAAGCCGCTGGCGTGCCCGTGCTCGGTTGCGACGATGGCGCCCTTGACGGCGCGAGAGAAGGCGATGTCGCAGGACTGCTTGAGGCCGCGGTCGACGCTGCCGGCGTGCTCCGTGCTGCGCTAGGCACGGCGGCTGCGGGCCCCTGCGGGATGGGAACATCGACGGCCCGTACTTGCGGCGTCGCCGCGCGCAACTGTGGCTGGGCAATCGGGCGAGACGGCAGCTCCCGTACGGGCGCGCGCTGCACTGGCGAGGGCACTTCGCGTGTGGCGACCTCCGGTACGCGCGACTGTAACGCGCGCGTGGCGAGATCACGGCTCGGCAATGCGCGACTGATCGGCTGCACGGGCTCGGGCACGTCCACCGTTCTCAGCGGCTCGGTCGGGGCCACCAGCTCGGGCGCTGCAGCGGGCGCTTCGGTTAGTTTCGACGTGGTCGGCGGCAACACGAACACGGTGGTTTCGTTCGGCACTGGTTCGCTCACCGTCACCGGTTGCTGGACGGTGGGCGCGGGCAATTGAGGTTCGGGAACGTCGCGCTGGGCCACGTTCGGCAACGGTGCCTCCAGCGACGGAGCAACGTTTGCTGGACTGACCGCGGTGGGTTGCTCTTCAGTCGATGCCGCCGCTGTGGCTTCCGCTGGCGCTGCGGCCTCGGCTACAGCCTCGCTGACCTCCGCCGGTGCGGTGCCGCCACCGACCTCGGCCGGCGTGCCGACGCCGATAAATTCCACCTGCACTACGTCCTCGCCTTGCGGCGGCGGGGTGACGGCGATGTACTGCAGGTACATCAACCACACCAACAGAGCGCCGAACAGCACATGCCACAGCGCCGAGACCGAGCCGGCGAACCAGCGTAGCTTGCGGTCCTCGCGCTCCGGCGGCTGCCATTGTTGCCGCCACAGCATCGCGAACGCCTGCCAGCGGTTGAGCAGCGCCGCGCGACGTGGTGCCGTCGACAGTTCGCGCAGCAGAAATATGTCGACAAGCGACTGGGCCGGGGCCCCGGTCACGCCGTCGACGCGGGCGGGCATGGCCGCGAACCAGCCGCGCCACCCTGGCGGAAACTCGCCCGGCGGACGCCGCTGGTGGGGGTCCACCAGCTGCATGCGCCGCTGGAGGGCTTCGATGAGTTCGGCAGCGGACAGCATCAACGACGCTGCGTCGCGCTCACGCCGCGCTATCGCGACTGATGTACGGCGCGTCGCCGGTGCCGTGATCGGTCGCGTCACGCACCGCAGTCACACCCGGCACCTTCTCTAGCAACGTCTTCTCGATGCCCTGCTTCAACGTCACGTCGGCCATGCCGCAGCCGTGGCAGCCGCCGCCGAAGCGCAGCACAACCACGCCATCGGACGTGACTTCCTGGACCGCGACATGGCCGCGGTGCTGCGCCAGCTGCGGGTTGATTTCATGCTCGACGATCCATTGCACGCGCTCGACCAGCGAGGCCGACAGTTCCGGCACTTGGCCCTTGATCTTAGGCGCGCGGATCTGCAACTGACCGCCGGTCCCCTTGATCTCGTAATCGATCTCGGCGGTGTCCAGATAGCCGACGCTGTCGGCTTCAAGCCAGAGCGTAAAGCCCTCGCAATCGATCGCCCACTCGTCCCCTCGCAGGTCGCCGGGCTCGGCGAACTCCAGGCGCACGTCGGCCTTGACGGTGCCGGCGTGCACGGCCGAGAGTCGCACGCCCAGCCCCGGGAGCGCCTCGCGTTCGATCAACTTACGGAAGTGGGTTTGTGCGGATTCGGAAATCTGGATCATCGGGCTATTCTAACGGGGTCGGTTCGACGGGATTGCGCCGCCGCACGCTCCGACCCCGCCCGATGCCGTTGGTTCATTCAGGCCAGTCGCACTCGCCGATCGCTCATTCGGCATCGGGTTCACGATCGCGTTCCCAGGAGCTCCACCATGAATGACCTGATCCCGCTCGCCCAAGCCCATTGCATCGCCCGCCGCGGCGTCGAACATCGGCTGTCGGAAGCGCGCGTACGCGAGCTGCTGCCGGAAGTGCCGGGCTGGGAGCTGGTCATTGCCGAGCCAGGTTCGAAACAAGGCCAGGGGTTGACCAAGACGTTTTCGTTCGAGGACTACCACCGGACGATGGCGTTCGTGAATGCCCTGGCTTTCATGGCCCACCGCCAGGACCATCATCCCGACCTGGGGGTGCACTACGACCGCTGCGTGGTGCGCTACTCGACCCACGACGTCGGTGGCTTGAGCGAGAACGACTTCATCTGTGCCGCACGAGCCGACGCGTTGGCGCAATGACCGGCATGCGCCCACTCGCTGCGGGGGTCGCGACCATCAACCACCTGCGTGGCTGGCGTTGGGTCGTCGGTTTGGCGGTGCTGACAACCCTGATCGGATGCGAGCGCGCTCCGACCAACCGGGGAGTGGCACCGATTCCAGCGACTCCCCCGATCGCTGTGGATACGCCGCCGCCGACGTACCCGCTCGAGTTGGCGTGCGCCGGCCGCGGCGGCGAGGTGGTGCTCATGCTGACGGTGGGGGTGGACGGCGCTCCGAGCCAGGTTCGCACTGAAGCCAGCAGCGGTCGCAAAGGGTTGGACGCCGCCGCCGTGGCAGCCGTTCGGACGTGGCGCTTCGAGCCCGCGACCAGCCGCGGCAAGCCTGTTTCGGCCCAGATCCGGGTCCCGGTCAACTTCACCGCGCCAGTGATGCGGCCAGACGTCTGCTTCCAGTTTGATGAGGAGCAACGCCGGTCGAAACAGCCTGCCGCTACGCGTTAAGCGAGAAAGCGAAGTCACGCCAGCCGATCGAGCGCGTCCGCCAACTCTGGCGCCAGCGGCGCGTGCAAGCGGTACGGCGTCTTGCCGCCATCGAGCGCGAACTCCAGCGTCGCGGCATGCAGAAACAATCGCTTCAGCCCCGCTTGCTCCCGCAGCCGTTTGTTCACCGCCGGATCGCCATATTTGTCGTCGCCTGCCACCGGGTGACCGATGTGCAAGGCGTGGACGCGGATCTGGTGGGTGCGTCCGGACTCGATCCGCACCTCGCAATAGGACTGCCCGCCGCGGCGCTCCAACACTTTGAAATGGCTCAGCGAGGGCTTGCCTGCCGAGTGCACCTGCACATGTCGCTCGCCGCCTTGGCGCAGCCCGACAAACAACGGCGCATCGACCGACATCACCCCATCGGGCATGCGCCCGGCCAGAAGCGTCAGGTAACCCTTGCGGATGCCTCCCTGGGCGTCGGCGCGATCACCGCGCATCAGCGCCTGCATTTCCGTCAATGCGGACCGCTTCTTGGCGACAATCAACAGCCCCGAGGTATCCCGATCCAGGCGGTGCACCAGTTCCAGGGTGTGCCCAGGCCGCGATGCGCGCAGGGTCTCGATCGCACCAAAGGAAATGCCGCTGCCGCCATGGCTGGCCACCCCTGACGGCTTGTTCAACGCCAGCAGGCGGGCGTCTTCGTACACGATCGCGGTGTCCAGCGCGTCCATGAAACCCTGCGGCGGCGCGGTCTTCTCGCCGATCTCGCTCAGGCGCACCGGCGGGATGCGGATCTGATCGCCGATCTCGAGCTTGCGCTCAGCCTTGGCGCGTCCGCCATTGACTCGCACCTGCCCGGAGCGCACGAGTTTGTAGATCAGTGACCGCGGCGCGCCTTTGAGCAGACCCAGCAGGAAATTATCCAGCCGCTGGCCTTCGCGATCATCGGGCACGCGAACGGTGCGGGCGCCAGCGCTGGCGCCGGGAGTTTCGGGCTGGGTCATTCGTGAAGGGTTATCTGTTACACTCGCGACGCGAGATAAGGTTTTGATTTCGCAGGAAGTTGTGTTCAAAAGGGCCAAAAGCCCGTCCTGCGATTCTGGTCCGCGCCTAACCACTGCCCTCGGGGTAGCCATGTTAGCAGCGACGGCCCGGCGGAACCGAACCTCGCCCGGTGTGTCAGACGCCGGAGTGCACAACGACCCGGGTGGCGCGACCGTCTCAGACGGGAAGCAGCCGCCGGCCCTGAAAGTTTAGGAACACAACTTAAAGAGCGCTCCCGCGGCATGCCGTGGTGCAGAAGCGCTGGAAATTGGCCCGGACGACGTTTGCGTCGACCAGGCCTGGCATAGCACCAGCGCGGCACCCCCGCGACGGCGCGAAGCAGGTTCCAGATAGCGAAACGCCATGGCGTTCCGCGCGATAGAGCGCGTGAGGACGCAACAATGAAGCGCATGCTGATCAATGCGACGCAGGCTGAAGAGCTGCGCGTCGCGATCGTGGAAGGCCAGACCCTGTACGACATCGACATTGAGCAACCGTCGAAGGAACAAAAAAAGTCCAACATCTACAAAGGCCGCATCACCCGGCTCGAGCCGTCGCTCGAAGCCGCCTTTGTCGAATACGGCGGCGAGCGTCACGGCTTCTTGCCGCTGAAGGAAATCTCCCGCGACTACTTCCAGGCTGGCGTCGACCACAACAAGGCCGGCCTCAAGGAGCTCCTGCGCGAAGGCCAGGAAGTCGTGGTGCAGGTGGACAAGGAGGAGCGCGGTAACAAGGGTGCCGCCCTGACGACGTTCATCTCGCTCGCCGGCCGCTACATGGTGCTGATGCCGAATTCGCCGACTGCCGGCGGCGTCTCGCGCCGGATCGAAGGCGACGACCGTGCCGCGCTCAAGCAGGCGATGGACAGCCTGTCCATCCCGGAAGACATGGGCGTGATCATCCGCACCGCGGGTGTGGGCCGTGATGCCGAAGAACTGCAGTGGGACCTCGACTATCTGTTGCAGGTCTGGCGCTCGGTCGCCGAGGCCGCGCTGACCAAACCCGCGCCGTTCCTGATCTACCAGGAATCGCGCCTGATCATTCGCGCCCTGCGCGATTACATGCGCGCGGACGTCGGCGAGATCCTGGTCGACACGCCCGAGATGTATGCCGAGGCCCGCGACTTCGTTGAGCAGGTGATGCCACACAACCTGCGCAAGCTGAAGGAATACACCGACGAAACCCCGCTGTTCAACCGTTTCCAGATCGAGTCGCAGATCGAGAACGCGTACGAGCGCACAGTGCGCCTGCCTTCGGGCGGCGCGCTGGTAATCGACCAGACCGAGGCACTGACTGCGGTCGACGTCAACTCGGCGCGGTCCACCAAGGGTGGCGACATCGAGGAAACCGCGTTCAACACCAACCTGGAGGCAGCCGATGAAGTCGCCCGCCAGATGCGTCTGCGCGACCTCGGCGGCCTGGTGGTGATCGACTTCATCGATATGTCCTCGACCCGCCATCAGCGCGACGTCGAGAACCGCCTGCAGAACGCCCTCAAGCAGGACCGCGCACGCGTGCAGGTCGGCCGCATCTCGCGCTTTGGTTTGCTCGAAATGAGCCGCCAGCGCCTGCGCCCTTCGTTGGGCGAGTCGAGCCAACTGGTGTGCCCGCGTTGCGAAGGCCACGGCCGCATGCGCAGCGTCGAGTCGCTATCGTTGTCGATCCTGCGCGTGGCCGAAGAGCACGCGATGAAAGAGAACACCGGGCAGGTGCTGGTGCAGGCTCCGACCGAGATCGCTAATTACCTGCTCAACGAGAAGCGCCGCGCGTTGGCCGAGATCGAGCAGCGTCATGATTCGCCGATCGTGATTGTCGCCGACGAGTTGCTGGAAACCCCGCATTACGAGGTCACCCGCATCCGTGACAACGAGATGGGCGACGAGACTGCGAAGCCGAGCTACCACCGCGGCACGCCGCGCAAGCTGGTCACGCACGCGTTGACCAAGGCCCATCTCAACATCCCAGACGCGCCGATCGTCACCAACGTCAAGCCCGCCCAGCCCGCGCCCGTGCGCGAGCCGCGCGAAGTACCGCTCGCGGCAGCGATTGCCACACCGGCACCGGTGGTTGCGCCGACGCATTCGACCGGCGTGGTCGAACGTATCCTGCGTTTCTTCCGCGGTCCGCAGATCGTCGCAGTCGCCGAGTCCAATGTGAGCGCACGCTCGCCCGAAGCGCGCGGTCGCAGTGACCGTGGCGAGCCCCGAAGCGACCGCGGCAACGCGCGTCGCGACGGCCGTGGCGGCAAGGCCCGTGATGGTCGCGGTCGCGATGAGCCACGTCGCGGCACGCAGGACCAAGCGGCCGCACCGCAGCAGCCGCGCCAGCAGCAGCAACCCAAGCAGGCGCAACCGCAGCCGCAGGCGCAGAAGCAAGCCAATCCGCCGCGCGCACCCAAGCCGCAAGGCGAAGAGCGCGCAACGCAAGCCTTGGCTAATGCGCCCCGCCCGCCTCGTGAGCCCAGGCAGCCACGCCCGGAAATCGCCAAGCTTGCCGAGCCGGTGGCCGACATGCCGGTCGCGATCACTCCGGCCGCCGATGCGGTCGCGTCGTTGCCAGCGGCCGCCATGCCGCCCGTCGCTGTCGATACGACCGCTCAGACCCCGGAGAGCATGGAGGTCGAAGGCTCACAAGCAGCCGACCTCACTGGCGCTGGCGATACTGGCGAAGGCAGCGCACGTCGTCGTCGCGGTCGTCGCGGCGGCCGACGCAGGCGCCGTGGGGGTACTGAGGGCGCCGAAGGTACCGAGGGCGGCCACAACGAGCTGTCGTCGGACGACGATGTGCTGCTCAGCGATGAAGACGACGCTGCGGGCATGGGCGAAACCACCCCGATGCACGTGGCCCACCGCTCGCAGCCGGAGTTCGATTTCGACGACGAACAGCCGTCGTTCACATCGCCGCCTGTCGCTCGTGCGGCCGCCCCAGCGCCCGCTGCACCCGTAGCCGCGCAGATTGCTATCGTTGCTGCACCTGCACCTGCTGCCGCACCCACTGCTGCAACTCCTGCTCCTGCTGCACCTACTGCACCTGGTCCTGCTGCACCCGTTGCTGTGGCGCCGATAGCTCCGACCGCAGCTGAACCACCGGTCGCAGTGGTTCGCAGGCCGGCGTTCGAGCCGCGCCCGCCACGGGATGATGCCGACGAGCTCGAAGAGGCTTCGTCTATGCACGTCGCTGCGCGTTACGAGGCACCGACCCCAGCCGACGACGCGGCGCAGGCCATCGCCCGCCAGATCGATTCCGCGCTGCCGCCGGTCACCGTGGTTGAAGACACGGTGGTCGAACCCGAGGTTGTGCCGGCCCCGGTCGTGGTCGACGGTGCGGCGACCGATGCCACTCCGGCAGAGATCGCCCCGCTGGTGCCCAACGACGCGTTGATGATCGAGCCCGCACGTGCTCCGATCACCGAGCAGGCTGCGATCGAGCCGAGTACCTCCCCGGCAGCGGTCGAGTCGACCAATGCCACGGTGCCGCACACCGCCAGCCTATTCGACACGGTGCCGCAGACGCCCGAGCCGGAATCAACCGAGCCCAAGGTCGACGACACCGACGCTCCGGACGACGAGGAACGCCGCGCCTGACGGAGGGGTCGCGCTGATGCTTGAGTAAAAGGATTGGCCGCGAGAAATCGCGGCCAACCTCGTTCTGGCGTTCACCCCGGCAAAGCGGGAGGCGGCGCGCGTATTGCTCGGGCGAGGCAAAGATCGGGCGAACGGATCTGCACTTGGACAGCCAATGCCTGCGCCGGCGCCCTCGAGCACAGATCTACCACCGGCGTCATCGCAGTGAGCAACCCAATCCACTCGGCCACTGGCGCCGACCAACCAGAAGGCATCTAGCCCGGTCCTACAGCGATCACCGGACCCGGCATCGCTGTTGCGTCGACGGGGGCGAACAGCCCATCGTTGACACCGAGCTTCCCGCAGTCACAGCTTCCTAAAGATCACTGCGACCGCTCGTGACCAATTCCGGTTCAACAATTCGTACTAACGACCCCACGCCCGAAGTAGGACACAATCAAGTGGCGATGCAAATCAAACGTTGAAGCGCGATTCAAGTGTTAGGCCTACAGGGAAGAAAAATGAAAGTGTGTTTCATGTTGCTCGCCACACTTGCGTTCTTTTCGGCGCCAGCTTTCGCGGCCTGCGAAGATCCGCAGACTCAGCTAGAAATGAACATGTGCTCTGCCACCGAGCTAGAAAAAGCGACGCGAGATATCGGCAAGACATATCAACGCTTGCTAGGTGTGTTAAGTCCGCAACAGCGCGCCCGCGTGCGGGCTGTCCAGCTGCAATGGATCAAGTCCAAGGACCTGACGTGCGAGTTCGAGTCCTCGTACGCTGAAGGTGGTTCAATGCAGCCTCTGATCCGCAACAGCTGTCTGGCGGAAGCAACACGATCGCGCAACAAAGAGTTAGAACAGTGGCTCGAGCTATTCGGGCCGTAGCGCCTATCAGTTCATTCAATCCGAACTTGCTTCAGGCATTAGGCGCTACACAACATTGGAGTCTGTATGAGTGTCGTTGCACAACCGGCCCCTTGCACAATCAGTCCGGCCGACAAGAGGCTCCAGGCCAAGCGAGTGGGAGACGACTTGCTTCGTAACTGCGGTAAGCGAAAGTTCTACACCGTAGAGCAAGTACGGGAGTCCAACCGTCGTGCTGGCGTGAGCATTGACGTGGCTTGCTGGTCTCACGCCATGTTCAATTCGCACTCGGACTTTGATCGGCTTCACGCAACAGCAGGCGAAGGTTGTGACTACATTGCCATGAAGGCAGAGATGCTCCTTTCAGTGGCAAGCGATGGCTCATCCGACTGGTTTGACTTTGATCTGTCCTGGCTGGACTTTCCAGACTTGGACGTCTCCATCTTTGACTTCTTCGATTGATAGGGCACCGCAGGCCGGGCCCAAAATTCATTCAAGCCGAGCCCGCTTCGTTACAGCAAACATGGCGATAAGGGCCGGCCATGTTTGCATCCACCACGCAGGTCGGCAGGGATCAGCCGCCTGCCCTGCCCGGAGGGTTTTTTTCAAACCACTCCACAATGTCAGGCATGTGCGGCTCGAAATCCCCAGGCGCCGAAAAATTTAGCACCCCTGCACAAACAGCGCCGCGGTTCTAGAAATCATGCGTGAACCCACCCGGTGCCAGCACAAATGACCCTTGTGGCGCGTCGATCTAGCGGTCGCCGACGAGGAAGCTCATGACTCCATCGAGCACATAGAAGACATCGTCTTCGGGGTACGAATGTGCGCCCGGGCCTTGCGTGTTGGGCTGAAGCCACCATTCGGAGATGGAATAGCGGTTCGCAGTTTCGGCGCGTCCGCTTTGAACAACGCGGAGATGCGGCCCATGGGGTACGCCCGCCCCTCGCCTGGCGCGAGGAATATGGCCGCTCGATTTTCGATGGGTTCGTTCATTTCAGCACCCCATGTCCAGTAGCGCGGTTAGCTCAGGCTAGACCGCCAACGCCGGATCGGCCAAGCCGTACTGGCTGACCAGCCTCGCCAAAGCGATGCTGTCGCCGATCCCCAGCTTCTCGAACAGCCGAGTTTTATGCGTGTTGACCGTCTTGGCACTCAGGCTAAGACGCTTGGCGATCTCTTCCTGACGCAAGCCTTGCACCAGTAACAACGCGATTTCAGTCTCGCGCGAAGTCAGCTCGTCGAACGGTGTCTGGCCTCCATCGATGCCCGAGAGAGCCAGGTTCTGCGCAATGGCGCTGGACAAGTAGCGTTTACCCCGGGCGACATCGCGCACCGCACGCAGCAGCTCGCTCGCATCGCCGCCCTTGCCGACATAACCCGATGCGCCCGCTTCCAACAAACGCTTGGGCATCGGTCCGTCCTCGAGCACCGACACGATGATCACGCGCGTCTCGTGCGGGCCCTTGACGATGCGCTCGGTGACTTCCAAGCCGCTGACGCCAGGCAGGTGCAAGTCGCACAGCACGATGTCCGGCGTGAGCTTCCGAATGAGCGGCAACGCCAGCTCCCCGGACTCGGCTTCGCCAACGACCTCGATGTCGATCTCGCCCGACAAGATCATGCGCATGCCCGTGCGCACCAAAGCATGGTCGTCCACGATGAATACCCGAATGGTCATTCCCTTTCCCCTCGCTTAAACCTCTCCATGGCGGCCGAGGCTAACCGGGGGCGTAGGTGACTGCAACCAAGCGCTTTACCTGGATTAGGACCCGCAAATGAAAAAGCCCGCATGTCTGGGGACTTTGCCATTGATGGAGTGAGTGTTCGCCCGCGCCTGGGCGACCAAGCTCACGAAACCTCTGAGGGAAGGGGTCTCCAGCCCTTTACGTCGCCGGAAGCTCACCGGTCTGTTTCGTTTCCATCTAGGCTGGCCGGATAGAAAAACGTTAAAGAAAGGATCGCGCCCTGTTTTTGGACTGCCCATACGACGCGACGCCTATCCCGCCAAGCACTGAGCACTCCGGAGACCAGAGCCTCGCGACACGCCTCCGGCAATGTCACGCTTGGCGTAGGTCCGACGCGGCCGTCCATCCAAACCTCGCATTCCCGTCTCGCCGATGGCCGCCTGTCGCGGCAAGCCCCAAGCCCTCACCGGGTCGTAGGTGCGCAAGCGGTTACCTTGCCTGACACACTTGCCTTTTGCCCGCCACACGTGCTGACTCACACGTCGCGCTGCGGCCCCCATCCGGCGGTTAGCTTGGCAGGCCCTCATCCCGGTCGCGCTGCGGGCCTCTGAGTAGACCATCGAGTCGGCACGCACGTGTGTGTCGGCCGATCCTAGCTTCGGTGTACAGAACGCTGTCCACCGAGAGACTCGAAACAGGCGCCATGCGGTTTCAGACGCCGCATCAGTTCACGGCGTTCGCAACGCTTGGGGTAACGTTACCGTTCAACCAACCGGCGTACTACGACCTTCCATGGCATGACCGCACTCCCTTCCACGCAGTCGCGGAGATGGCGTGCCTTCTTCTGGCAACGCATTGGTCCCCGAGACATCCTTGCCTTGGCCGGGTTCTGGACAGTGCTGTCGCTGGCGTCGCTGTGGGGCTGGCTGGCACCTTTCGACGGCCGCCTGTTCGACTTGGCGATCCGCGCACTGCCGAGTGAACCGCCGGCAGCCGTGGCTATCGTGCGCACGAATAAGCGTGGACCAGCGCTGCCTGTGGACACGTGGCGTCACGCGGGTGCCACGCGTGTAATCGATCTCGACACCGCCGGCTTGGGAACCTTTGGCGCTGGCCAGCGCTTCGTCGCCACCGATGCGACGCGCTGCCTGCCGCCGGCGCCCGATGGCGTCGTACGTGTGCTGCGCCTTCGCGATGCCGACGGTAGGCCCTGCCCACTGGCGCAAGTCGCCGCCGCCGCCGGACTGCAAGTGCCCGCGGGCACGCTGCTCTCGCCAGACTTCACCGTGCGCACCAGTACGTCCATCCCACGTTTAGACGCTGCATCGCTCCCGGGCCCCACGGCTTTGGCCATAGCGGTCGGCGGCCGAATCGTGCTGCGGGTGCCCGCGCCTGACGCCCTCTCCCACGTCACGCCGCTGTACGCAACGGACGGGCTACTCGAACCATCCGTTATCTACGCAATGGCGCTCGACGCGCTCGTGCGCGGGCGCGCTATCCGATGGGCGCGGCCTGGCGTAGACGTGCTGGCCGCCGCCCTGGCGACCTTGCTGCTGCACCTGTTGCTGCGCCGGTCGAGCTATCGGGTGACGCTCACCGTAACGCTGTTGTCTTTAGTGCCTTTGCTTCTCGTGCTAGGTGTCGCGCTGCATGTTGGGCGAATGTACGTTCCGGGTACCGCAAGCGTAATCGCGATCGCAGCTTTCGCACTGCGCGCACTCTTGCGGCGAAATCGCGCCCTCGGGCAGACCCTCGTCGACATCGATCACCGCCTTACCGGGTTGGTGGGACAACCCTTCGGTCAGGGCTTCGAGCTTCCGACTGGCCTGGTGTGGGAGCACGCCAACCGTTTCGTGACGGAGCTCTTCGACCTGCGCCGCAGTGTGATGCTCGAGTTGCCGTTGGGGACCACTCACATCCGACCCGCCGTCGCGTTCGGCTGCACGCCTGCCGATATCATCGAGAAGCGTCGCGACTACCGACGCGCGCCCTATTCCACCGCCTTGGCAAGGGAACTCCCGACGCCCCCCTCGCGCCCGTTCTTGCCAGCGGAAGCAGGCGTCGTCGATCTAATCACGCCGCTCATTGCGGCGGACCAGCTGGTCGGATTCTGGGCCTTCAGCGTGGCATCTCCGCCGGGCGCTTCGGTAGACACACTGGCGCTCGAAGGTGGGCGATATGCGAGCGAGATCGCCAAGCTCGTTCTACGCGCGGGTGAGGCCAACGCGCCCAGCGATCAGGCGGCGCGCCGCTGGCCCACGCTCGAGCGCCTGCGTGGCCGCCTGCTCGATGGAGCAAACCAGGCGCGTGAACAGCTCGCTGCCCACCGCGACGTCTTTGCCGCCATCGGCCACCCCATCGCGGTTTGCGATCTCCTGGGCCGGGTGCAGTTCGCCAACCCTGCGTTCGAGCAATTCGCAGAGGCGATCGAGCAACCGCTGATGTCACTGTCAGTCACCGGACTGCTCGAAAAGGAGTGCGGCCTGACGCCCTCCACAGCGAAGCAGACGCTACGGCACGCCATGCTGGGGACTGGCACGGAGGCGAGGCTGCCGATCCCCGTCGCCGAGAATGAGACGCCGCTAGCGCTGGTGCTGAGGCCCATCCTGCGCCGCGTCTTGGATCACCCTGACGTCGCCCGCTCCCCATTTGATCTGCTCGGGATGATTGTCGAAATCGTCCCGGACCTGCGAAGCGCCGAAGACGCTTCCCGGATGGGCCAGACAGTCGCGCAGTACGCACGCCGGTCGCAGGTGATGCTCGACGGGATCGCGAGGTCCTTGGACTCGCTCGGGTTGAGCGAGAAGTCGCACGAGCACCTAACGGACTTGGTGGCTAGCGGCCTCAACGATGCAGGTCAGCTGCTGCGTCAGAGCACAGCTTCCCTCGGACGAGACGCGGGCGACCCAGGGTGGCTGGATCTACAGCAGCTCCTACGACGCATCCGCCAGGGACTCGCGAGCCAAGCGCGTGAAAAGAGAGTCGAAATCCAATTGCCGCAGCGCAGTGTTCCCGCAGTAGCCGCGGACGAGGAGCCCCTCGCCCATTTGCTGCGCTGCGTGGTCGCCCTGCTGCTGGACGATGCCGCGCCTGGCAGCACGCTCGAGATCGCCAGCGCGCAGCAGGCCGGCTCGGCCGTGCAGTTGCGGATCGTTAACGACGGCTACGGCATGCCGGACTGGCACGTGCAAGACGTATTGCGAGACCGCATCGAAGCGCCGCTGAAGCAGGAGGCATCGCCGCTCGAACGGCTCGCGCATGCCGCTGCTGGCGTCGATGGCAGTATTCGCTTCCAGCTGGAGGCCGAGCTCGGCAAAGGCTACCAGGCGCTTCTGACCATTCCGCGAGCGCATTGATCGGCATGGTCCTGCCGATATTCCCCGCTCAGGCGCTCGATAGTTCCGTAATCACCACGGTGTGGGTCGGCCTGTGCGTGATCACCGCGCTGAATCTGCGCTTCGGCACCACGATGGCCGGACTGGTGGTACCCGGCTATCTGGTGCCGCTACTGCTCCTGAAGCCGGCGAGTGCGTTTGTGATCTGGGGCGAGTCGATCGCCACCTACCTGCTCGCCCGCCTGCTTGCCGACCAGCTCATGCGTCGCACCGGGAGCTGCACAATGTTCGGGCGCGATCGGTTCTTCGCGCTGCTGCTCGTGAGCGTCTTCGTACGCGTGGTGAGCGACGGATGGATCCTGCCCGCGCTGGGCCGCCATCTGACCCAAGCCGGGTTGATCTTCGACTACCACAACAATCTCTACAGCTTCGGGCTGGTGATCATTGCCCTCACCGCCAACCAGATGTGGAACGGCGGCATGGTGCGCGGCATGGGCACGTTTGTGCTGTATGTAAGCCTGACTTACGTGATCGTGCGCGGGCTGCTGATCCCCTTTACCAATTTCGACATCGCCGGGCTTGGCTTTCTATACGAGGGCATCGCCTCGGACATCCTCGCCAGCCCCAAGGCGTACCTGATCCTGCTGACGACGGCGTTCATCGCCTCGCGCATGAACTTGCATTACGGCTGGGAGTTCAGCGGAATCCTTATCCCTGCGCTGCTGGCCCTGCAGTGGTTCCAACCGACCAAGCTGCTCATTTCGCTGCTCGAGGCCGCACTAATTTTTGCGCTGGGAAGCGCCGCGCTGCACTTGCCGATCTTCCGACGGATGAACATGGAAGGCTCGCGTCTGCTCCTGCTGTTTTTCACCGTGGGCTATGTCTACAAGCTCCTACTGGGATTTGTGCTCACGTGGGCCGCACCGTCAGTGAAGACGTCGGATTTCTTCGCCTTCGGCTACCTGCTGTCGACCCTGCTTGCCGTCAAGATGCACCAGAAGCAGATCACCTGGCAGCTTTCGCGCACCACGGTGCAGACCTCACTGATGGGGCTGGTCATCGCGAGCCTCGCGGGTTATCTGCTCACGGTGGCGTGGCCCGCCACCGGCCGCGCCGATGTGGACGTCACGCGCGTGTTCGAAACTGTGCCCGCCGGCGCACCGCTGCCGGAGCAGCTTGCGGCGCACCGCCGAGCGCTTTATGCGTCGGAGGGCGAGCGCACACCGCTGATGTTTACGCCTGCCGAGCTTCGCGACTTCGACGAAGGCCTTCGCGCGCTGCTCGATTATCGCGACGGTTCTCGCCCTGCGCGGTTGGACCAGGCGCGCATGGCGATCGCGCGGGCCGGCTTCGCGCTGGATCGCGCGGGTGACTGGCTTGTGGTGCGTGACGCCAATCCTGCGCGCGGCGGTGGCTTGTACGCCGTCAACCTGCGTCCGCGCACCTCGCTCCAGGTCGCGGCACCGGCACCGCTGGACGAGCCCGGCACGTTCGAAGCTGCACTCCACCTCGCCTTCGCCGACGGCCACGCGACGTTCGCGAGTGCAGGCACGCGGCGCGGGCGCCTGCCGGAGGGGCGCAGCAACGTGCTGCGCAATTCCGAACTCCCATTCGCACGCTTCCATGCCTTGGCCGGCGAGCCCGGGGTGCTCCACGTGCGCGGCCTCGGTAGCGCACGCGGCGTGGACCCCCCGGCCCAGTTGTGGATCCAGCGCGCGCTGCCGCCAGGCCTGAACCTGGAGGCGCTCGCTGCACGCACCGGCCCGGTAAATGCACGTTTCGGCCGCCGGGCGGCGGCCAACCCGCTGCGCGACGCCACCGGCGCGCCGTTTGCTGAACTCCTGCTCGGCCGCGCTGCTCGACTGCGCATGGTCGCGCGGACGCTGGGCGGCCGAGACATGGAGACGGTCACTGAACAGCAGCGCGTCGACGGGTATCTGTATGCGTGGCTGGTCGCCCGTCGCGACGCGATATCTGCTGCCGGCAGCGGGCGTTTTGAGCCCCCGCAACTCGGCGATCTGCTCTATCTCCAATCCGAGGTGATCGAACCGCTGCATGCCGTCGCCGCCCATTGGCGCACGCACCGCGACCTCGACGCAGTGCGCGCGATCCATTCGGCGGCCACCACGCTGGGCTACGGCGTGGTGCTGCATCGTCACCAAAGCAGCGGCGTTGAACACGCGATCCTCGCTGAGGCCGAAGGCGGACGCCGTCAGTGGGGCACCGTGGTGGTCCGGCTTGGCGACGCGTCGCCTTACCTTGTCGAGATCCCGCGTCCGCGGTCCGAGCGCCAGACACTCGAGTACGGCACGCGCCTCTTCGCGCGGCTGGGGGCGCGCGCGCTGCTGATCGCCGGCGCCCATTACGCGGTGCGACCAGATGGACGCGGCGACGTGCTCGACGCCGCCAATCCGCTTACCGCGTTCAACGTCGCCCACCAGGTGCTTGTCACGATGATGCGCCCGGCGGCGTGGATCCTGCAGGTGCGTGGGCGGGTGGAGCGCGACCCGCGTCCGGCGCCAGACGTCGTGGCCAGCTTCGTTGGCAAGCCCGCGGCCGTGAACGACGCACCGCGCGTGCGCGCGCTGCTGGACGTGCTGCGCGACGAGGCTGACACGGTCGCCTTGGCGGGCACGGGTGAAATGGCGCGGCGGCGCGAAGCCGGCGCGGACGCGCAGGCCGCTTTCGTGCGCGCCCTCGACGGGCCACGCTTCGTCATCCTGTCGGTGTCGGCGCCAGCTCGGCGCGCCTACCGTGACCCACTCATCCAAGATCCAGATAGCGGGCGATTCGCCGCGGCGGGGGTGCCCACGGTACGCGCCGACGTCGCGCTCAGGCTCGCGGCCGAACGCTTCGCAGCCCCGCCGGGAGCGCAGACGCGCGCGCTCGTCGACGCCTATGTGCGCAGCCAGAATGTGGTCGCACTGGCTCAGGCTCGCGCGGGAGTCGCGTCGATGGAGCGGGTGCTGGATCCGGCCAGCGGTCGCGCTTACCTGCGACTGGGCGTGGCAGACGGTCGCGCATCGGCGTGGCGACTGATCGAGCCCGGCGCCGCCGGCGTGCGCGTCGCCGCAACCCCCGCCGCGCGCCAGTCGTTCGCAGTCGAAGGGCGCGCGTGGCTCATGGCCGGGAGCGCGCGATGAGGCGGTTGGGCTACGGCCTGCTAGTGCTCGCGCTACTGCTCGCGACGATGCCGGTGTTGTCGCTCGCGTTGCGTCGTTGGGAGGCATGGCAAAGCCTTGCGCCCGCGCGCAATGCCGGGCTCGACGAGCGCGTGCTATTCGAGCCAGTCGCCGGGCGCGAACTCCAGTTCAACGTATCCACGCACCAGGGATGGTTCGCCCTGCAGGGATTTGTGGTCGCCGCACCTGCGGTGCGCGCGCAGGGCGTGCTCATGACCATCGAGGTCGGCCTGCACGGCGCGCGCGGCGCTGAGCGCGAGCGCAGGTATCTCTCTGTGCCCGCCGCGGAAGGCGCACACGCGTACGGCTTGCTCGACGGTCGAGCCGAACAATCCGCATGGGTGATGCCCACGGAATGGATCGACCTGACCGGTCGTCCCGACGTATATGCGGTCTCCGTGCGCGTACTCCATTCGCCCGAAGGCGCGCGCACGGTCCTGTGGCGCGGCGCGATCGACAAGCGTCTTTCCGATGCGCAGGTCCGCCTGCGCTACCGGCGCCTGAGCGACGCTACGCGCGAGGCGCTGACCAAGGACTGGGTTACGCCACCAGCGCTGATCGACCCGCGGGTGAAACAGGACCTGCTGCGCTATCACCAGCAACGCATCGGCCCGCTCGGCCAGCCCGGCGAGATGTTCGTCGCGCGACGCGTGCTGCGGCAAGCGCCTGACAGCGTGCCCCGTCAATACAACCCACGGGTCCTGGCGTTCGCCATCAGCCCCGAGCTACGGGTTGGCGTCGAACTCGATCGCGAGCGCGAGGTCGTGATCGACGCGCGGGACGCGAAAGGTAGAGCACTCGCGATCACGGTGGAGGGTCCCTTTGCGCCCGGCGCGTCGGGGCGGCGCACTCGCATCGATGGCCGCTGGCGCGGATCCTGGGTCGCGGGACGCTACGAACTTCGCAGTGACGCAACCGGCGACGTGGACGTGCGCGATGCGGACACGGGCGACGCCCTGACGCCGTCGGGCCTGCGACCACGCGCGCACCGTGCAACCGCGCGCCGCATCCTGCGTTATCGCCTGCACGCCTTGGGCGAACTACCGCCGGTGCGCCTACGGCTGCGCGCCGAGCGGGCCGATGCTCGCGTAACCGTGCTCTTTATCGATGCAGCCGGGGCGCCGCTGGCGTCGCGCGATATCACTGTGCCGTGGCAGCCTTCCCTGTACGACCGCCCCGCGGGCGCGCTCGATCACGCCGCGTCGGAAGCGGTGCAGGTCGACGTGCAGCCGCCCGACGGCGCAAGCCTGCTCACGATCACTGCCGATATCCCGGTACTCGCGCACGTCGCCACCACGCTGCCGCGCTCACCGGGCGAAATGCCACGGCGCTGGTATGGATTCCAGCCCGAGGTCGACCCGCGCAGCGTGCTTTCGCAAGGCGTGTCGCTGGTGGAGCAGCCACGCCCTGGAGCCGCGCGAGTCGTGCGGGCTTCGGTCCCGCGGCAGCTCGCCGAGGCACGTGCAGCCATTGGCGGCGATGATGCCTCCGCGGGTGCGCGGCCTGCACGCAAACCCATTCGACCGCGTCTGCGCCTGCGCCCGGAGCGCTCCGATGCTCGGGAGGAAGCCGATGCGGATTGATTTGCGCAACACGCTATGCGCCGCGATGCTGCTGCTGATGGCCGGATGCTCCCACGTGCGCGACCCGTTGCACGCCTGGCTGCAAGCGGGCCACAGCGATCGCTACCGCGCGCCGTTGCCGGCGGAGTCCGCAGCGCTGGCTGCCGCATTCGCGCAGGGGCTTGGCGGCGAAGCGGCGCCCGGATGGGCCGATATAGGCTACGAAGTCCGTGTCAGCGACGGCGAGCACGCGATGCGCGAGGTCGCGCCGCGAACGCGCGGCTGGGGCGCCTTCGCTTACCGAACCGGCACCGCGCGCGCCCTGATCGTGCAGGCTCCGCACAGTGACAGCGACCGCCGCACCGGCGACATCGCCTTCTTTCTGTACCGCGAGTCGCACGCACGCATGCTCGCCGTCAATTCCGCGCATCGCCGTCTTGACGGCGCGGATCAGGCGAACGTGGCCGGGGCGCCGTTCGCTTTGCTCGGCCATGAAGGCGCGCATCCAGGTGTGGACGCCGTCGTCGTGCAGGTTCATGGCTTCGGTGCGGCGACAGCGACACGCTACGGACTGTCCAGCCGAAGCGTGGTGGTCAGTAACGGCACGCACACGCCCGATCCCGCACTGCGTGCGCTTGCTGGTTGCCTCGCACGCGCGGGGTTCGACGCCCGCCTTTTCCCGGTTGAAGCGCCGTACCCGGGAGGAACCCGCAACGCGGTGCGTGCGGCGATGGCCGAAGCCGGCGGTGGGCGCTTCGTCCACCTCGAGCTTGGCGAGGCGTTGCGCGAGGATCTCGCGCAAAGCGCTGCGGGCCTGCGATCCTTTGCCGCATGCCTGTAACCCCCTCGCCCCTCGCCCTTGCCCTGGCAGTCGCTCTGGCCACGGGCGCATCCGCCGCAGGGGCCCAGACGCTGCCACGGCGCGCCAACGTCGAAGCCGTGTCCGTCGGCGACGTCGAGCGCGACGCGCAGCGTGATCGCCACGTCGTCGCCGTTGCCCCCGGCCGCCCGGTGCTCGCGCCGATCGACGGGGGACGTGTGCTCGATCTCGATCTTCGCGAGGGGCCCGCGCCCGACGTCTGGACCAGCCAGGGCGGCGCGCTGCTCGTGCGCCATGCGGTCCATCAGCTCGACCCAGGCACGTTCACCGTGGACACGCTCAGTAGAGGCCGGCGCTGGCTGCGGCTGGAAAGCGACGGCGCGACGCGGGCGGAGATCCATGTGCGCACCGAAGGCCGCCGCGCTGGAGCCGATCCGTGGCTCGTGCCCGTGGACCCCGTAGACGAGCGCGCGACGCGCAGCCGCCCAGGCCGCCGTGATCACGTGTTGCGGCTGGCTACGCAGCCAGTCCGGTTCCTTTCGGGATCGGCCGGGCCCCTGCGTCTGGATCTCTGGCGTACGCGCCAGCCGCGCCTGTTGCCTGCGGACGCGACCTGGCTGCGGGTCGAAGCCGACGGGCAAACCGTGTTCGATGGCCGCGTTCCCACGCCTGTCGAGCGCGAACACCTCTTCGTCACCGACCATTGCGCCGAGGTGCTCGACCTCGCCGGGCGCATGCGTGTCGATCTGCCCGCGGGCACGCGCGAAGTGCGGGTTCACGGCGAGCCGGGCGTCTGGCTGAAAGTGCTGGCGCCCCTGCCCGGCACGCCGGTTGATGCACTCGACGTCGCCAGCGATCCCACGCGCGAACAGTTGGTGGCGCGGCCCGACGAGCCGATCGATCGCGCCTTCGACCGCGCAGTGTGGCTATTTCCCGACCCGCTTGCCGAAGCTTTTCTGGCGCGCTATGCCTACGCACGGCCGGTCGCGCTGCACCCATCGGGTGACGGGGCACTGTCAACGCGCCGCTGGCGGGCGCGCTTCCCTGACCGCGATCGGCGCGCACAGTTTGAGATCAACCGCCCCGCCCCGGGCGAAGACACGGTCACGGCGCTTGCCTTCCACTGGCTGCCGGCGGGCGCCAGCTGGCACATCGATACCGCTGCGCCAGGCCGTGCCGCGCTGCTGCGCATCGCTGTGGCTCATCCCGAGAAAACGGAAGCTCGACCCGCGTCGCTGCGTTTGGAACAGGCGGGACGCGCCGCGGTCGAGCTACGCCTCGACCCAGTACTCGTGCAGATGCTGGAGGGCGCGTCCAGCGCCGCGGACGGGCTTTTGGCCCTCGACCCTGAAGGTGCTCCGATCGTCGACGCTTCGCAGGTGCTGGTGCCGCGCGCCGACGCCGCCACGCCGTCGACACTGGTGAACACAGGGCCGCACGGCGTCTGGATCGCCGTCGACCAGCGCGTCCCCGCACTACGGCAGCTCGCCGAAGGCGCACTCGATGCCGAGCTCCTTGCGCCAGAACGCGTGCAGGACGCGTTGCTCACGGCCGCGACGGCAATCCGGGATGACGCTGGCGCTCCCGAGGCAACGCGCGACATCGACCAGGCGCGACGCCTGATCGGCGCGCGCGCAGCGCGCTTTGGCGGCGAACCCTGCGTCACGGCGAGCGCACGTGGTGCTGTCGCGGTGAGCCGCTCGCTGGCGCTGTTCGCTAAGGCGCGCGGTTCGGACCCTGTGCTCACGCGCTGCGCCGTCCTCCAGGCCTTCGCCGCTGCGCCTGATGAACCGCGCGTGCGAGCCGCCTTCGACGATTGGGCCGTCGGCGCGGACCAGGGCGAGCTGCAGACCGGCGCGTATGCCTGGGTCGTGACCCTGCCGACCGGCCGACGCGATCGCGCAGCGTGGGCGCGCTTGAGCCAAGCACTGGCCGCGGAGGGCGAAGCGACGGCCGCCACGCTCGCCGCACGTGCTGCGCATCGCGCGCCCGTAGAAACTTCTATTGGGACGCCCGTAGGCACGCCTGTGGCGTCTACTGAGGCACTGCCCGCCGAAAGTGCGGCAGCGCTGGTGCGGCTTCGCACCGAGCGCAATACCGAAGTCGCCTACGCGCTCGCGAGCCACGCGGCGCCGGCACGTTGGGTTCTCGACCGCGCTGGCTCGCATACGCTTGAGTTGCGCGCTACCGCGCAGGTGCCGCAGTGGGTTCGGCTGCGCAGCGCCGCGCGCTCGTGGTGGATGTTGCTGCCCGCGGTGGATGCCGAGGCGACCACGCTGCGCAACGTCGCTACGGGCACTGCACCGGGGGTAGCCGTGCGTGTGCCCTTCGAGGCTGCGGCCGCGGGGCAGGCACTCAGCATCGAGCCCGCCTCCGGGGCCGTGCTGGTGCGGCTGGAAGCACCCACGGGCGGGTTGCTGGCGGGTTCACCGCTTACCCCGACCGAGACGCCGGAGCGGTCGATCGCGGTCCGGGCCCGAGTCGCGTCCTCCTGTCGCGTGGAGCGCGTGGATGCACTCGTGCCGATTCACAGCGTTGGAGATCCTGGCGGCCCTGCCACTGACCCGCGGGCCATCGCGATTAACGACAGCGCGCCAGTCACCACGGAAGATGGGGTGCCACGCACCGCGGTGCAGGCCGCGCTGCAGGCCTTGCGCCTCATCGAGGCGGGCCACCTCGAGCAGGCGCTCGCCGCTGCCGCGCGCGCGCTGGCGATGCGCGAGGCCGATCCGGGCGTGTCCGCACCGGGCGTCTTCGGCGAACTCGACCGCCACCTCGCATGGCGACGGGTCGAGCCCGAAACGCACGGCGGCGTTCGCGAGCGCGCGGTGGCCGATGGCCGCTCGACGCAGCCGCTTGTGGCACGCCGTGAGCACTGGGCAGGCCTCGACGATGAAGACGGATTCGTGCTCCGCACCGGCCAAGGATGGGTGCTGGAGGGCCTGCAGCCCGGCCAGGCTGTGCAATTGCGACTGCGCGTCTACAGCGCGCTCTCCGATCGCGTCGAAGTGCGCACCACGCGTGGCGAAGTGCGACGCCTGCGCGACGGCGTGGCAGCCGTGGTGACGGATGCCGCGGACGCGCGGGGCCAGCTGCACCTGCGCGTCGGCGACGCGCTGCCAGGCACGTTCGTCGCGCTCGATGTCGCCGACGCTGCCGGTATGCCGCTCGACGGTCGCCGACCCGTCGTCTACCACCGTGGCCCCGTGACCGTGCGCCTCGCGGGCCCGACATTGCTGCGGGTCGTCGAGTGGGACGGCCTGCGGAGCGACGTGCGTACCGAGCCCGTTGGAGCGGCGGGCCGTGTACGCATCGCATCGCGCCGTCCCGCCGGTGCGATGCGAATCAGTGCACTTGTCCTTGAACCGGCGCGCCCGCGCGCAGCCGCCGCACCCGCCGCGGCTCCTGTGACGGACGTGGTCTCGGCGCCGCGCCTACCCGCTGCCCCGCCCGACCTCGCTCCCCCGCCGGCGGCGTGGCCGCAGCTTTGGCCGAACTCCGGCGGCGAGGACGGCACGTGGGGGCTGCAGGCGGCCCGGCAGCAGCGAACGGATGCGGACGATAGAGAAGACAAGAGCGAGCGCTTTGGCGAACTGCGCTGGCGCTGGCGCTGGCATGCATCTGCGCGCGGACTGTGGGGACGTCTGGATGTGGTCGGCCGGCGGCATGCTGCCGGCTTCGGCGTATTGGGCCTGCAGCACGACCTTGAGTGGCACCAGGCAGACGGCCCCTGGGGCGCTTCGCTCAATGCATCCGCTTGGCGCCAGACCGCGCCCGCAGGCCTGGCGTCGCCAGCACACAGCGCGAGCGTGCGAGCGGCGATGGATTGGAGCGGGCGGCGCGACGAACGCTGGCGCGACGATTGGGAAGTGGGCCTGCGCTGGCGGGCGCTGTCGCTGCGTGACGTGGATGAGCGCTTTGCCGCCGGTCTCGACAACGATGTGTACAGCCGCTACCGCGACCGCCACCGTCGCCAAGCCGATGTGAACTACCGCCTGACGTGGCGCGCGCGCTACGACAGCGAATGGGTCTTGGATGCGCAGGCGGTGAGCAACGACTTGTCGACCGTGGACGTCGACAACGTCGGCGCCGGTATCGGATGGCGTTGGGCGCGCCATGGCTGGACCACGTCCGCAGGACTCGACTTACGCCGCTACCTGTGCGACGACGACCGCCGTGAGGCCTCTACCCGCGAGCGCTTTGAATTCGCTGTTGGCAAGCTGCTGCTCGGCGCCGACGACGGTTGGCGCCTGCGCCTGGCGGCTGGCTACGACGCCTCCTCCCGGCAGGCGCACGGCGGGCTCAGCGTGGAATGGTTCGACCACGACGGCCGGGGTCTTGAAGATCTCGCGCCGTCGGAACTGTTCCTGCGCGGGGTCACCGAGGCTGATCTTGCCGGGCGCCCGCTCGGCCCCGAGTTGCCATGAGCAACGACGCACGGATCGCGGCGCTGCTGGACCGCGCGGCGTTGCCGATGTGGCGGAAGCTCGATGTGCGCGAGCGTGACGCGGTCGTGGGCGACTTCGCGCGCTGGCCTGGCGCGCGGCTGCCTTCGCTGGAGGACGACCCCGACGCCTGGGAGCAGCTTCAACTGGCGCGCTACCTGCGCGAGCAGCTCGATGCGCTGGCGGCCCGCCATGGCGAACTCACGCAAGCATTTCGCATCTACCAGCAACGACTTGAGCTGGCCGAGACCACCGATGTCCGCCATGCGTTGATGCTGGAGTTTCTTTCAGCGCTTGGCGCTGGTGCGCGCCAGCTTCGCGGCGACCGGGTGGCGCTCTCGCGCTGGCTAGACGTCGACGCGGTGGCCGAGCGCTACGATCGCGAGCGCGCACGGATCGAGCGCCGTATCCGTTTTTGCCTCGAGCGCTTGGGACCGCTGGCGCAGCACCTTTGCGCGGTGCAGCCCACGGTGGCTGGCACACCGACGTGGAACGTGCTCGACCTCGAAGGAGGCCTCCACGCCCTATTGGGTTTCCCCGGCGACCCCCGCATCCGCGAGTCCGCGCTCGCCTGTCTGCGGACGGCGCTGGGCGGCCTCGGGGAACGCGCGCGCGGCCAACTTTCGCGTTCAACCGTGCAGTACATCTACCGCGCCGTGCTCGACACCAGGCAATCGATATGGCTCCAGTGCGAGGCATTGCAGACCCTTGCATTGTTCGCACCGGAGGAACTGCAGACGATCGCCGAGCAGCGGCTTGCCCGCGCCGAGGTTGGCGACGCGATGTTCTTCCGGCGGCGGCTGGCCGAAGCGCTCGCCGCTGCGCTTGCCGTGCGCCCAGACTACGTCGTATCGCTTCGTCGTCTCGCGGACGACCCGGCACCTTTCGTCCGCCAGGGCATCGCCGAGTTGCTGCACGGCCTGCCGCCTGCCCTCGCATACGAATTTTGGCAGCACCTGCTCGACGACGCGGTGCCTGCCGTCGCCGGCCAAGCCCTCTTGCAGACGCTGGCTCTCGCGGCAATTCCGGACCTGTACGCGGATGTCGCGGCGCGTTTCGTTGCCTGCATCGATCCCGCTGGCTCCGGCTTTCCGTTGAGTGTCGCCATCCATTTGGCGCCGCAGCTTCTCGCCCGCGTTCGCCTCGAATTACCGACGCATGCCGACGCCTTGCACGCGGCACTAGAGGACGCACTCACGCGCGTGCATACGGACCATCCGCGCACGGCGACGCGGCGGCGTGCAGCGGGCGCGCGCGAGATGCTTGCCGGTGCTGTACCGCCGGCGGAACTCGCACGTTTGCGCCTGCATGCGCGCACCGCGCTTCCGGCCAACATCGATCCTCTCGGGGTTGCGCGCCGGCTGCTGCCGCTCACGGTGCAGGGGTTCGGCTTCAACCTCGACGCCCGCCGGCGAGGGCTGGTGGTGATGCGCGACTGGCTGTGGCGCCCGCGACTGTGGCGCATGCTGCAGGAAGCGCGACGCCCGGCCACTGACAAGCGCCAGAACCACCCACATACCCGCGGCCGCGTGTACCCGGGACTGGTGCACGTACCGTCCGCGTGCGTGGCAGAAGTCTCGCCTACAAAAGTCCCCGGCGAGCCGCTGCATATCGCGGAAGAAGATGGCTGGCGCCCGTGGTTGCCGCTGTTGGATCAGGTGCTCTCCGCTCTCGACCAGGACTGGCCCACGCGACCGCTGCAGATCGTCACTCCCGAGGGCATCACCGCGATCAAGGTGCCCGACCGCCTCGCCGATCGGCTTCGGGCGAAATGGCGCCTGACTGTGCGCTTCGCCGAGATAGCCGCACTGCGCAACTGGACCTCCGACAGTGCATTCCCGGTCCACGCGTTCGTCGACGCGCTGCGTGATTGCGGCATCCAGTGCCGGCTGGAGCCGCATACCGGCCGCGACGGCCAGCGGTATCCCGAGGACCCGCGCGTGCAGCGGTTCTTCAGCGCCGCGCTCGCTGCGCTGCCGCTGCCCTTGCAGGACGTCCGCGACTACTTTTACTCGATCCACCAGAACAATCTCGCCCACCTGCTGGTGTTTGTCGGCGCGCTCGGCGCATGGTTCTTCGGACAGCACGTCTGGCTAAACCGCACCTTTCAAAAAGCGCGCGCGCGCCTGCCTTTGGTGTTGGGCGGCTGGGGCACGCGCGGGAAGTCCGGTACCGAGCGCCTCAAGGCCGCGGTGCTAAGCGGACTGGGATTACGCGTGCTCAGCAAGACCACAGGCTGCGAGGCGATGTTCCTGTTTGGGCATCCCAACCGCCCGCTGCGCGAGATGTTCCTGTTCCGGCCCTACGACAAGGCAACGATATGGGAACAGGCCCGGCTGACAAGGACGGCGGCGGCGCTCGACACCGACGTGATGCTGTGGGAATGCATGGGGCTCAATCCCGGCTACGTGCGCGTGCTCCAGCATGACTGGATGCGCGATGACGTCTCCACCATCACCAACTGTTATCCCGACCACGAAGACATCCAGGGCCCGGCCGGCGTCGACCTGCCGACGGTGATTGGCCAGTTCATTCCGTACGCAAGCGAGCTGTACACCAGCGAGGAAAACATGCTGCCTTACCTCGCCGAACGCGCCGAAGCCGTAGGTACCAAACTCACGGCGACCGGCTGGCTCGACGTCGGACTGCTCACGCCGGACATCCTCGCCCGCTTCCCGTACCAGGAGCACCCGGCGAATGTCGCGCTCGTCGCACGCATGTTCGAGGGCATGGGGCTGCGCCGGGACTTCGCGCTCAAGGAGATGGCCGACCGCGTCGTGCCCGACCTCGGCGTGCTCAAGGTGTACCCGGAAGCGACATTCAAGGGGCGGCGCATCGAGTTCATCAACGGGATGTCGGCCAACGAGCGCCACGGCTGCCTGAGCAACTGGGAGCGCACGCGCATGGGGGAGCACCGCCTCGACGCCGACCCGGGCGTGTGGACTGTCACGGTCGTCAACAATCGCGCCGACCGCGTAGCCCGATCGCAGGTCTTCGCGTCGATCCTCGTCAACGACATTGGCGCGGACCGGCATTATCTGATCGGCGACAACCTCGACGGGTTGCAGCAGTTCGTCCGCGAAGCGTTCGACACCTTCGCCGGCTCGTTCGACTGGGCCGGCGGCGCGCAGGACGCGCCCGCGCGGGCGGCCTTGCTCGACACCGCGCTGCGCCGCTGGCGCGTGCCGCTCGACCAGGGCGAGGCAGATGCGCGCCTGTGCGCCACCGCGCGCGAGCTGGGTGTCGGGGCTGAGGGCGACGGCGCGGCCTGTCTTGCAAGGCTGGCAGAGGACGCGCCGGAGCACGCCGCGGTGTTACGCGCGCAGTGGGAGCGCGACAGCGACGAGGCGGCACGGATACACGAACTGCACGACGCGATTGCCGCGCCTAAGACGGACGCCGTGCACATCCACGCGCTGCTCTGGGGCCTGTTCTCTTCGCGCATTGTGGCCGTGTCCGACTACCACACACCCGGAGGCGTGCTCGCGCATCGCATCCTGCACGACGCCCCGCCCGGAGCACGGATCCGCGCGATGGGTATCCAGAACATCAAAGGAACCGGCTTGGATTTCGTCTACCGCTGGCAAGCGTGGGACAACCATGCGGCGCAATGCATCGCCCTGCAAGCTGGCGACGGCGAAGCGGCCCTGGCGGCTGCGCAAGGGCTGGCAGCGTCGACTGAACTTGGGGTGCTGGAGGCGGAAACCGTGCGCGCTGCGATAGCGACGGTGCGTACGGGCCGGCTCGGTCAGAGCGACCTGATGTTGAGTCTGCTCGGCCGGATCGAGGTCAACATTGAGGCCGGGCTACAGGCTCTGGAGGCCTACTCAAACAAAGGTCAGAAAAGCGACAACCGAGCCTGGGCATGGCTGGTCCGTACCGTCGAGCGGATTCTCGACGCGGGCGATGCCGTGCGTCGCCGCCGTCATGCGGACCTCGTTTACCGCGACCTGGTCGCGGGTCGAATCTCGTCATCCTCAGCGGCCTACCAGCTCAAACGCCTCACGCAGCGTCAGAAGGGCGGCTGGCTCGGCGCCTGAAGAACCGACTCGACGCGACTGCCCGCGCCGCTGTGCTCCAGCATCTGCAACATCAGCTCGCGCTCCAGGCAGTGAGCGAGATCGCGCAGCCGTGTGAGTTGGTCGTGCGCCAGCACGCGCGGGTGGAAGTCGATCAGGCACAGCGCGCCCAGTGCAAGGCCGTGGATGATCAGCGGAAACCCCGCGTAAAACCGTATGCGAGGCTCACCGGTGACAACCGGATTGTCGGCGAAGCGTGGGTCTAGAAGCGCGTCCGGCACATAAAGATGATCCGGCTCAAGCAACGCGTGCGCGCAAAACGAAACGCTGCGCGGTGTTTCCCGCAGCCATTCGCCAGCACAGCCGCGAAAGAGCTGGCGGTCCGAATCGACAAGCGACACTGCCGCAACCGGTGTGCCACCCAGACCGCGCGCGATGCGCGTGAAGCGCTCGAGGTGCCCTTCGTGCACGCCATTCCCACTGATCAGGCTGCGCAGTGCTCGCAGACGCTCGGTTTCGTTATGCGGATGTGGGGCGGATTTCACCGGCCCAGTGTGCCCCAATTACCCGACCCGGACGCATGCGCCACAGCCAGGCCGCAAACGCGTCAATAAGCAGCGTTCTTGCCATGGCGATGGCCGTAGTCAAATCTCAAACTAATGCGCGTATGAGCGCTCTAAAGCCGCCCGCCGGGTCGGACTGGTATTCTCAGCCCTCGACATGGCGACGCTTAGGCGCGCTATCCAATCCGCCGCCACAGTCTGTTCACTCCACGCTGCTACGAAGACCGCGACGTACTCGCGCAACTGCGCGCCTGCAATAGTGATGGGCTTAACGCTCGCGCGGCTGCATAAGCGCGAGCGCGAGGTGAACAATTACTCACTACCAGCCTTCAATGTTCAGAAGGCATGGAGCCGCGGCGAATTACACGCAATATGACGTTCTAACCCGGTCTACGGATTGCGGGCATCCGTGCCTCTTGAGTCGACTCGATTCCGCGATTGGCGACGACATCGCCCCATCGAAGTCCCTACTGTAGGGGACGCGGGATAGCCTGATCGTCAGCTTGGATGACGGGCATTGCCTAGAATTCAACGCACAGATTTTTTTGGCGGAGAGAGTGGGATTCGAACCCACGGAAGGTTTAACCCTTCGCCGGTTTTCAAGACCGGTGCCTTAAACCGCTCGGCCATCTCTCCGTAGTCGCGGCCGCGTTGCGGCGGGCGCATTCTCGCATGAGCGGGCACCGCTGCGGCTAGCGGCGGACGATTTCCGGCGCGATCCCCGGACACGGCTTGCCGTGGATTTCCGAGCAGTGCAGACGCGCGGACTCGACCAGCGCCGGGGCCTTCTCCGCCAGGAAGTCGATGAACACCCGCACAGCCGGCAACATGCCGCGGCGCGAGGCGAACACGGCGTGGAAGATGCCCTGCGGCAGTCGCCAGTCGGGCAGGACGACTTCCAGTTCGCCGCTGCGCACCTCTTCGGAGCAGATGGTTTCGGGCAGCAAGGTGATGCCGATGCCCTGCTGTGCGAGCGCCATGAGCATGGGGAAGTCGAAGCCCATCACCCGCGGCGTAAGTTCGATGCGGCGCACCTCGCCGTCGGGGCCGTGCAGCTCCCAGCGCTGGCGGGCGTCGTCTTCGCTGGTGCTGAGCGTGACGTGGTCGGCTAGCTCGTCCGGGGTGCGCGGGCGCCCCATGCGCTTGAGGTAGCCGGGGCTGGCCACCAGCAGTTCCTGCACCTGGCCAAAGCTGCGCATCACCAGGCTGCCGTCGTCATCGAGTTTGGCGCGCACACGCAGCGCCACGTCGATGCCTTCGTTGATCACGTCGACGCGGCGGTTGCCGACCTGCAGCTGCACCCGTACTTGCGGGTACTTGGCGAGGAATTCCGGCAGCAGCTTAGGCATGTAACGCTGGGCGAGCCCCACCGGCACGCTGACGCGCACCACGCCACGCGGTTCGGCGCTGAGGCGATCGACCACTTCGCGCGCCGCCTGGGCCTCGGCCAGCATGGACTGGGCGTGGCGATAGACGCTGTTGCCGACGTCGGTGACGGCGAACCGGCGGGTCGAGCGCTGCAGCAGGCGCACGCCCAGATCGGTCTCCAGCTGACTGATGCGCCGGCTCAGGCGCGACTTGGGAATGCCGAGCGCGCGTTCGGCCGCGGCAAAACCGGAGTGGTCCACCACCACGGCGAAGTAGTACAGGTCGTTGAGGTCTTGCATTTCGATAATTCCATACGCAGAACATTGAAAGGTATTTCAGCATCTTTATCCCATCAAGGCAACAGCCTAGATTGGCCTCGACGCGGCGCTGCCGCCACTCCGCTACGAGGCATGCCATGAAATTGCTACACATCGACTCCAGCGCGCTTGGCGCGCAATCCGTCACGCGCGAACTTAGCGCCGCGATCGTCGCCCGCTGGCAGGACGCCCTGCCGGATCTCGTTATCGAGTACCGGGATTTGGATGCCGATCCGTTGCCACACCTGCGCGGTGGGTCGCTGGGCCAGGACGATCCCGTGGAAGCCGCCGACGCGGCACGAGTGCTGGCGCAGTTTCTCGCCGCGGACGTGATCGTGATCGGCGCGCCGATGTACAACTTCGCGATCCCATCGACGCTGAAAGCCTGGATCGACCGCGTCGCCGTGGCCGGCAAGACGTTCCGCTACGGCGCCGCCGGGCCCGAGGGCCTGGCGGGTGGCAAGCGCGTGATCGTCGCCAGCGGTCGCGGTGGCGTGCATGTGGGCGCGCCAAGCGATTTCGTGGAGCCGTACCTGAGCTTTCTGTTCGGCTTCCTGGGTATCACCGACGTCGCGTTCGTTCGGGCCGAGGGCGTCGCCTACTCGCCGCAGCATCGCAGCGAGGCGATCGCCGGGGCGTTGGCCTCAATTCCCGAACCGGTGCGCCTGGCGGCCTGAAGGGGGCACGGACAATGCGCGTCGCTGCCAATGCCGGCGACGCGACGGGGCCAGGTCCGGTTCGTGAAATTCTCAGGCGCGGTGGTGTGCAGCAGGTTTGTCGCCCACATTGCGATGCCCCTACCGCGTCTGACGACCGCGATACCGGCGCCGGATCAATCGGCAGATTCCTCGCCACCCTAGAGATCGCACGCTACTCGGAGATGACGTCTGATCAATCAGCCGATGCGTTCGACGCCACCCATATACGGCTGCAGCGCTTCCGGCACGTTGATGGAACCGTCTTCGTTCTGGTAGTTCTCCATTACCGCGATCAATGCGCGCCCCACGGCGACACCCGACCCGTTCAAGGTGTGCACAAGTTCGGGTTTGCCGGTGGCCGGGTTGCGCCAGCGCGCCTGCATGCGCCGCGCCTGGAACGCCTCGCAGTTGGAGCATGAAGAAATCTCGCGGTAGTTGTCCTGCGACGGCAACCAGACCTCCAGGTCGTAGGTCTTGGTCGCGGCGAACCCCATGTCGCCCGTGCACAGCAGCATGCGGCGGTACGGCAGGCCGAGCTTTTCCAGCACGACCTCGGCGCAGCGGGTCATGCGCTCGTGCTCGTCATGGCTCTCGTCCGGGCGCGCGATGGTGACCAGTTCGATCTTCTCGAACTGGTGCTGGCGGATCATGCCGCGGGTGTCGCGGCCGTGGCTGCCAGCCTCGGCGCGGAAGCACACCGAATGCGCGGTCATACGCAGCGGCAGTGCGGTGTCTTCGACTATTTCATCGCGGACGATATTGGTCAGCGGCACTTCCGAGGTCGGGATCAGGTAACGCTTGGTTTCGCCCACTTCGGTGTTGAACAGATCATCTTCGAACTTCGGCAACTGCCCGGTGCCGAGCATGCTGTCGGCGTTGACGATCAGTGGCACATTGGTCTCTTGGTAGCCGTGCTCGTTGCTGTGCAAATCGAGCATGAACTGCGCCAGCGCCCGATGCAGGCGTGCCAGTTGCCCGCGCAGCACGGTGAAGCGTGCGCCCGACAATTTCGCGCCGGCGTCGCCATCGAGCCAGCCGTTGCGCGCGCCGAGTTCGACATGGTCCTTGACCGCGAACGCGAACGCGCGCGGCGTGCCCCAGCGGTGCTGCTCTACGTTGTCGGCCTCGTCCTGCCCTAGCGGCACCGAGTCGTGCGGCAGGTTCGGAATGCCCAGCGCAATTGCGTCGATCTCGGCTTTGATCGATTCCAGCCGCGTCTCGCTGACCTTGAGTTCGTCGCCGAGGCCGGCCACTTCGGCCAGCAGCACCGCCGCGTCTTCGCCCTTGGCCTTGGCATGGCCTATCGCCTTGGACCGCGTGTTGCGCAGGTTCTGCAGCTCTTGCGTGCGGACCTGGATCTGCTTGCGCTCGCTTTCCAGCGACTCCAGCACGGTCGCGTCGAGATCAAAGCCGCGGGTGGTGCGCAGACGGGCGGCAAGCTCGGCGGGCTGCTGGCGCAGCAGGTTGGGGTCAAGCATGGAGGCGGACCGGAGGGGATCGGGCCGCGATTATCGCGTGGAACCTGCGATTGAGGGCGGCGTTTGCCGAACTATTAACGGATTTAGCGGCACCATGGCAGCTGCCCTCTCTCTGCGACCCTCCATGTCGACACCCTCCCCCGTATTGCCCCCCTCGCCACCGCGTCGTTCCACCAAAGCCGACTGGCTACCGTCACGGCGCGCGCTGTTGTGGATGCTGCTCGCGTTTGTCGCGGGCTTGATTGTATTTGCGCTGGTGTTGTCGAACAGCAGCGGCGATGACTTCTATCGCGCTGGCCCCGCCCCATCCACGGCCAAAGGTCCCAACTACGCTCCGCTGCCGGCGCCGCTGCCCGCAGGTGAGGAGGCGAGCGGATTGGGTGCGTCGATTGAGGAGGAAAACGATGCCGGCGATGACGAGTTAGGGGATGAAGAGCCGCAACTCGTCGAGACCGCGCCTCCGCCACCGCCACCGCCGATCGCTTCCGCGCCGCCCCGCCCGCCCGCGCCAAGAGCCCCCCCCGGGTGGGGCTCGCGCCCCGAGCCCCTAGCCGGACAGTCACCGCCGCCGCGCTATCCGTCGCAGGCGTTGCGCCATGGCGAGCGCGGCACCGTGGTGGTCCGGGTCGACGTCGGTCCCGATGGCGTGCCCACATCGACCGGTATTTCAAGCGGCAGCGGCTCGCGCTCGCTCGATCGTGCCGCCGTGGATGCAGTACGCCGTTGGCGGTTCCGCCCGGCTCACGCCGATGGGCGGCCGACGGTGGGCACTACCACGGTCACGATCGACTTCAACCCGGATTGATGCGCGCCCGCGGGCGCGCGGGTATGTCCGGTTAGTCGAGGGCCTACTAGCTAGATCGCTTTCGGTAATGTGGGTCTGACTTGCCTGCCGGTGCCGGCGCGAACGCGCATCGACCTAGACCCTGCCGATTAGCGGAATCACATCACGCGGCACCGGGCGGCATGCCGCGTTCGCGCAGTTGCATCCCCGCTGCGATAGCTAATGCCACGAAGCCCGGGAACGATGTCGCGACGTTGGCGACATCGCCGATGCGAACTTCGCCATCGGCCATCTGCGCGGCGATCGCCAGGCTCATGGCAATGCGGTGATCGCCGTGGCTGTCTACGATGGCGTGGAGGCCGCCGCGCAGGCGCCCGCCTTCGATCGCGGCCCCATCGCTGCTTTCATCGACGCGGATGCCGAGCACGCGCAGGGCGCTGGACATGGCCGCAAGGCGGTCGGATTCCTTCACCCGCAGTTCGGCGGCGCCGCGGATCAGCGTCGTGCCGGACGCGCAAGCAGCCGCCACGAACAGCACGGGAAACTCGTCGATCATGTCCGGCACCAGCGCAGGCGGCACCTCGATGCCACGCAGCGGCGCATAACGCACGCGCAGGTCGGCTACCGGTTCACCGCCCTGCTCGCGCGCGTCTAGCTCTTCGATGTCGGCTCCCATCGCCCGCAGCACCTGCAGCAAACCGGTGCGGCGCGGGTTCATGCCGACCGCCTCGATGCGCAGCTCAGAGCCGGGGATCAGGGTCGCCGCGACCAGGAAGAACGCGGCCGACGAGAAGTCCGCGGGTACGTCGACGGACGTGGCGCGTAACTTGTGTCCACCACTGAGCCGGGCCTCGCCGGGCGAGAACCTGATCGGCCAGCCGAAGGCGGCGAGCATGCGCTCGGTGTAATCGCGAGTCGGGTGCGGCTCGCGCACGACGGTTTCGCCTTCGGCGTACAAGCCCGCCAGCAGCACTGCCGATTTCACCTGCGCGCTGGCGATCGGTAAGGCGTAGTCGATCCCGTGCAGGCGGCGACCGCCACGGATGCGCAACGGCGGCAGGTCGCGGGCTTCGGCGTCGATCTGTGCCCCCATCGCTGCCAGCGGCTCGATCACGCGCCGCATCGGGCGCTGCGATAACGAGGCATCGCCGACGAGCGTGCTGTCGAAGCATTGTCCGGCCAGCACCCCGGCGAGCAGACGCATGCCGGTGCCGGCATTCCCACAGTCCAGCGCGAAATCGCTGCAGCGCAGCCCATGCAGGCCGACGCCGTGGACGATGCGTTCGCTGGCGCTGGGCGTATCGATGCGCACGCCGAGTTGCGAGAACACCCGCGCCGTCGCCCGCGTGTCTTCGCCTTCGAGGAATCCGCGGATGTGGGTAGTGCCTTCCGCCAGCGCCCCGAGCATCACGGCGCGATGCGACACCGATTTGTCGCCTGGGACACCGACGCTGCCGCGCAGCGGGGCGCCGGGTTGGGCAATCCAGTCGAGACGGGTGTCGCTCATGGGTTCTGCTTCTCTGATTTTCGTTGTCGCGAAAGAGGGCGCAGCGAAGCTGCTTGTCGGATCAAACCGGGCGGTGGTGCCGTGCCCCATACCGCAAGTATCTCGAACCGAGATGCCTTTGCACCTCGGGCCCGCAAGTGCAAACCTCCGGCACCTCTGCAACGATGGTCAAAGTGACTAGGCCACCCGCTACAGCATCTCTCGAGTGGGCCCGGCCGGCGATATGCGCTTGGCTCGCATCGCTTTACCCTGTTCCACATCGTCGTGGGTCTTGAACGATTCGCTCTGCTTCTCAGAGGCCCAACGAACAGGCAGCCTTAGCTGCCCTCCCGCGGCAGCACGGCATCGAGCGCAGCCAGCAATGCGCGATTCTCCTCGCGCGTGCCCACAGTGATGCGCAGGTACTCCGGCAGGCCGTAGCCGCGCATCGGCCGCAGCACCACATTGCGCCCAAGCAGCTGCGCCTCGATGCCAGCGCAATCCGGTCCGAACTCCACCAGCAAAAAATTCGTCTGCGAGGGCAGCACCGACAACCCACGCGAGCGCAGCGCGGCAGTCAGTGCCGCGCGCTGCTCGGCGTTGCGCGCGCAGCCCCAGGCCAGATGCGCGTCGTCGCCCAACGCCGCTTCACAGGCCGCGAGCGCCGGGCTATTGACGTTGAAGCTCTCGCGCACCCGCTCCATCACTGCGACCAAACCCGGCGCAGCCAGCAGGTAGCCGACGCGCATGCCTGCCAGGCCATACGCCTTGCTGAAGGTGCGCGTCACTGCGAGGTTCGGGTGGGTCGCCAGCAGCGCCAGCCCCGTGGCGACGTCCTCGCCTTCGGCCATTTCGGCGTAGGCCTCGTCCATCACCACAATGACCTCAGCCGGCACTCGCGCCATGAAGGCCGCGAATGCGTCACGGCCGAACCAAGTGCCGGTCGGGTTGTTGGGGTTGGCGAGGTACACCACGCGCGTGGCGGGGGTGATCGCCGCGGCAACGGCGTCGAGGTCGTGGCCCAGTGGCATCGCGGCCTCGCGTGGCAGAGCCGAAGCTACCTGCGCGGTCGCCCCTGCCGCCTGCGTCGCCAGGGCGAACACCGCGAAACCGTAGCGTGAGAACACCACGCCCTCACCGGGGCCGGCGAACACCTGCGCCAGCTGCATCAGCAGTTCGTGCGAGCCGTTGCCAAGCAGTATCTGGTCTATTTCGACGCCGTGGCGCTGCACGAGCGCGCGTTTGAGGTCCGCGCCCAGCGGATCGGGATAGCGATGCAGGGCGTGCAACTGGTCGAGAATCGCGCGGCGCGCGGCCGGTGACGGGCCATACGGGTTTTCGTTGGAACCCAACTCAAGAAGATGCGCGGCAGCCGCTCCCGGCATCGTGCCTTCCGCGACACTTGACCCTCCGTGGGCGGCGGCCCGCCGCAACGCGACCAGGTCGTGACCGGGGTCGTACGCGCGCAATCCGCGCACTCCCGGCTGCGCACGCGACGCGAACCAGGCTTCGTCGAACGACGGGCGCTGGCCGGACAGCGCCGGCTGGCTCACGTGATCGCCACCGGGTATGAGCCCAGCACGTTCACCTTGTGGGCGACGTGGGCAAGTTCGTCCATCGCCCCGCGCATCGCGTCGTCTTCCACGTGACCTTCGATGTCAACAAAGAACGCGTACTGCCAGCGGCCTGTGTGGCCCGGTCGTGACTCGATCCGGTTCATGCTCAGCCCGTGGCGCGCGAACGGTGACAGCACGTCGTACAGCGCACCGGGCTGGTCCTGGATGAAGATCAGTAGCGAGGTGCGGTCGTTGCCCGATGGCGGGAATAACTCGCGGCCCAGCACCAGGAAGCGCGTGGTGTTGTCGGGGCGGTCCTCGATCGGGCCGGCGACGTTCTTGAGCCCGTACACGTTGCCGGCACTGGCCCCGGCGATCGCCGCGGCGTCGTCGGCATTGCGCGCGCGGCGGGCGGCCTCGGCGTTGCTCGCGACCGGGATCGTCTCGACATTCGGCAGGTATTGCCGCACCCAGGCCTTGCACTGCGCGAACGACTGCGGATGCGAGTAGACGCGTTCGATGTCCTCGATACGGCCGCTGCGCGACAGCAGGTGCTGGTGGATGCGCAGTTCGACCTCACCGCAGATCTTGAGCTTCGAGGTCAGGAACATGTCGAGCGTCGACTGGATCGTGCCCTGGGTCGAATTCTCCACCGGCACGACGCCGAAATCCGCATGCCCGGCCTCGACCTCCTGGAATACTTCCTCGATGCTCGCCAGCGGCAGGCCGTGCACCGAGTGGCCGAAATGCTTGAACACTGCCTGCTGCGAGTGCGTGCCTTCCGGACCGAGAAATCCAATCTTCAGCGGCTCCTGCTGGGCAAGACAGGCCGACATGATTTCGCGGAATACGCGCACTAACACGTCGTCGTTGAGCGGCCCGTCGTTGCGATCGACCACACGCCGCAGCACCTGCGCTTCGCGCTCAGGCCGGTAATAGTCGATTGCCGCAGCGAGTTTGCCCTTGGCTTTGCCGACCTGGCCGGCAAACTGCGCGCGCTCGGCGATCAGCGCCTGGATGTGGCGATCGAGGCCGTCAATGCGCTCGCGCAGTTGCGGCAGGTCGAGGGTGGCAATTGCAGGCAACGCCACCGGCGCCGGCAAGGGCTTTGCCTTGGTTGCCTTGGTTGCCTTGGTTGCCTTGGTCACGACCTTAGCTACGGCCTTGGGCACCGGCTTCGCCGATGCTGGTTGTTTGCGGGGCGGGAGCGCCATCAGCCGTGCCGTTCCCGGAAGTCGCCCATGAACGCCGCCAACGCCTGCACGCCGGCCTCCGGCATCGCGTTATAGATCGACGCACGCATGCCGCCGAGCGCGCGGTGGCCCTTGAGCGATATCAGCCCTGCCGCCTGCGCCTGGGCGAGGAACGGCTTGTCGAGCGCTTCGTCGTGCAGAAAGAACGGCACGTTCATGCGCGACCGCACCTGCGTCGCCACCTCGTTGCGATAAAAGCCGCCGGAACGATCGATCACGTCGTATAGCAGCGCCGCTTTGCGGGCATTGCGCTTCGCGAATTCGCTCACACCGCCTTCGGCCAGCATCCACTTGAACACCAGGCCGGCGAGGTACCAATTCCACGTTGGCGGCGTGTTGAGCATCGATTCGCCCTTGACGTGGGCGCGGTAATCGAAGATCTCGGCGCGCGGCTGGCCCGCGCGTTCGAGCAGTTCGCGGCGCACGATCACGACGCTGACGCCGACCGGACCCAGGTTCTTCTGCGCGCCGGCGTAGATCACACCGAACTGGGAAACGTCGAGCGGCTCGGAGGCGATGCTGGAACTGAAATCGGCGACCAGCGGCACGTTGCCAACGTCGGGCACGCCAGTGAATTCGACGCCGTGGATGGTTTCATTAGCGGTGTAGTGCACATAGGCGGCGTCGGACGACAGCTGCCAGCTGTCGCGCGCGGGGATGTCGCGGAAGCCATTGGCCTCGCTGCTGGCGGCGACATTGGCGGTGACGTACGACTTGACCTGCTTCAGCGCGGTCTTGCCCCAGTGTCCGGTGACGACGTAATCGACGACTTGGCCCGGGGCCGAAAAGTTCAGCGCGATCAGCGCCTGCGCCGTGGTCGCACCACCGGCGAGGAACAGCACCGCGTAGTCATCGGGGATCGCCATCAACGTGCGCAGGTCGGCTTCGGCTTCCGCCGCGACCTGCATGAACTCGGGTCCCCGATGGCTCAGTTCGACGATCGAAGCGCCCACGCCGCGCCAGTCCAGCAGCTCCGCCTGTGCCTGAAGCAGGACCGGTTCGGGCAAGGTCGCGGGGCCGGCACTGAAGTTGTAGGCGCGGGTCATGGAACGCTCCATCGAAACAGGGGGCCCTGAGTATGCCGCAGCGCAGCACGCGTGGGACCCATCGTTTCCCGCGCAACTTTTTATGCCGGTTCGCCCGCTAGGCCGCCGGTGCGCGGGACTGCCTGTCAGCGCGCCCCGTAAAGGAGCAGCAGGCTCAACGCGGTCGACAGCATCAGTGCCGCCAGCAACAGCCACGGTATGCGCCGGATAGCCGAAACCTGGGCGAGCGCGATCCGAGGCTGCAGGGGCGCCGTGAACTCGTCGGTATCGCCGAGGATCGGCAATTCAGGCGCGGCCGACGCACTTTTCGGCGACTCGAGCACGAAGCGGTGCTGGGCATCGAACACCACCTGGTCGCCCGAACGCAGCACGGCATCGCGGACCGCATGGCCATTGACCAAGCTGCCGGTGCTGGAGCCCAGGTTGCGCAGCAGGGCGCCCTCACCGTGCGGCTCGATCACGGCATGCTGTTCGGCAAATGCCGGCTCGACGATGCGGATGTCGCAATCGCCGGCTCGGCCCACACGGCGCGGCACGTCAAGGCTGAAGCAACGGCCGTGGTGCAGGCCACCGACACCGCGCAACACCAGCCTTGCGTCCGGCAGGTGACGGCTCGCACCCGACGTGGTGGCCGCCGCTTGCGGCTCGCTGCCGAGCAGCAACAACTCGACGCCATCGATGTACACCGAATCGCCAGCGCGGACCATCGCCATGCGCCGCACGGGGCGGCCATTGACGTGGATGCCGCGTACGCCGTCATGTAGCTGCAGCCACACGCCACGTCGATCGACGCAGAACTGGGCGAGCGCTTCGTCGGGATCCTCGACCAAGGTCGGCAGCCCTTCGAGGTCGCGGCCTATCGCGTGCACGCCCGGGGCCAGCACGAGGTCGGCCAGGTCGCGGTCAGGGAATCGAAGTCTCAGGGAATTCACGCGCGCGCAATCTAGCATGTAACTTCGATCCGTTAGACCCGGCCCATCCCCCTTGGACCCACCGGGCAGCCCCATCACAATACCGGTCTCATCGGCCCCCGTGGAGAACTTCAGACATGCCGAGCATCGACATCCGCCATTCGCATTCGCTGGCGCCGAAAAAAGCACGCAAAGCCGTCGAAGAAGTCGCCGAAAAGCTGGCTGATCGGTTCGGAGTGGCCTGCCAGTGGGACGGCGACACCCTCACCTTCACCCGCGGCGGCGTCGACGGCAAGATCGCGCTCGAACCGCACCTACTGCACGTAACCGCGCAACTGGGTTTCATGTTGTCGGCATTGAAGGGCCCGATCGAGACCGAAATCCGCCGCGTGCTGGAAGAACGCTTCAGCTGACCGCCGACGCCGCACAGTCACGCTTCACGCCATGCGGCCGCGGAATGGATCGGGGTCGTCCTCGAACAGCCGCCGGGCCACGTCACGCTCGTCCTGTTCGATCTCGGCGATGAATGCGCGCACGTCGCCCAATTGCCCGAATGCGGCGAAGCCCCGTTCCAGGAAACCCTGCAACTCCGACAACCCAGCGGCCTTGGCCGGGCCACGAGCGAGTTTGAGCAACGTAGACAACCCAGGTATCCGCAAGGCTTGCCCGAGACCGAGGCCGACGCGCGCCATTACCTCGATCTGGTGGCCCCGCAAGCGCGGCAGCCCGGAGTCGCGATAAGCCTGCGCATAGAGCGCCGCGTCGAGCTTGCGGCGTTTGGGCGCCGTCTGCTGCAGTACGCGCGCCATGCGCAGATCGAACGCGTGCGTTAGTAGGCCGAGCTCCAGCGCATCGGCCACGGTCGCCAGCAACGGGGCCGGTAACAGTCGCTGCATCATGGGTAGCACCCGCGCAATATCGGCATCACGACGGCTGAAATCGTGATCGTTGTAGACATCACTGAGAAAGAACTGCGCCGCCGGCCGCCGTTTCGGATCGCGCAGGAACCGATCGAAGCTCGCTTCCAGCCGCTGCGCCTGCCACCGCCGCACTTCCGGCAACCAGCGCAGGCGATTGCGCGGCTCGTGGTCGTGGTCGTGCAGGGCCTGGTGGCGGATCAGCAGGCTGGCCAGGCGCTGGACAAGCAAAGCGGTGGAACTGGACATTGGTAAATAGTCGTCGGCCGGGGGTCGAAGCTGCAAGTCGACGCGTTCGGCGAACCAACACGGGGCATCGGCTAAACTCGCCCGAACCCCGCCATACGCCCCAGCATGCTGTCACTGCACTCTGCCTTGCATCGGTCGCGCAAGCCCTCCGACGCTCCCAAGATCGGCCTCGCAGTCGCCGGCGGCGGGCCGATCGGCGCGATGTACGAGCTCGGCGCGCTGCGTGCCCTCGACGAGGCGCTAGACGGCCTCGATTTCACCCGTCTGGATTGCTATGTCGGCGTCAGCAGCGGCGCGTTTCTCGCAGCTGGCCTGGCCAATCGCATGGGCACGGACGAGATGTGCCGGATCTTCATCAGCGGCGACAGCGACGACGTGCAGTTCAAGCCCGAGGCGTTCATGCGCCCGGCATTTGTCGAATACCTCAAGCGCGCCGCAAGCCTGCCGCGACTTGCGACAGATTGGTGGCGCGAACTGCTGTTTGCACCGGGCGAGGCGCGGTGGGCCGATCTGGTCACGCGCTTTGGCGGCTTGATTCCGGCCGGCCTGTTCGACAATAGGGAAGTCGAACGCTTCCTGCGGGACGTGTTCACCCGTCGCGGGCGCAGCAACGATTTCCGCGAGCTCAGTGCGCCGCTATTCGTAATCGCGGTCGATCTCAACAGCGGCGAGGCCGTGCGTTTTGGCGGCGAGGGTTGGGACCACGTGCCGATCTCTCAAGCCGTGCAGGCCAGCGCCGCCCTGCCGGGGTTGTATCCGCCGGTCGAGTTGCAGGGCCGCCACTTCGTCGATGGCGCCCTGCGCCGCACGATGCATGCGTCGGTGGTGCTTGAGCGTGACGTTGACCTGTTGATTGGCATCAACCCGTTGGTGCCATTCAACACGCGTGGCGAGACCCTTGGCGCGCGCAACCTCGCCACCGGCGGCCTGCCTGCCGTGCTGTCGCAGACGTTCCGCACGCTGCTGCAGTCGCGCATGCAAGTCGGTCTTGCGCGCTACAGCCAGCAATACCCGGACATCGACCAACTGGTGTTCGAGCCCAATGCGCAGGACGGCGAACTGTTCTTCGCCAACGCCTTTAGCTTCTCCACCCGACGACGCATCGGCGATATCGCTTACCGCAACACTTTGGCCGATCTGCGTCAGCGCGCCGACACGCTGCGGCCGTTGCTGGCCGCGCATGGCATCGCGCTGCGCGACGACATCATCAACGACGAAACGCGCTCGATCCTAGACGGGCTATCGCCGCCCACGCGCGACACCGACACCACCGCGCGCCTCAAGCGCGCGCTCGACGACGTCGATCAACTGGTGGCGAAAGGTCGCAAGCCGGGGCGGCGCGGAGCGCGGTCTTGATCATGGTGTGAATACTCTAGATCGCGCGCTCATGGTGGCCTGACATTCGACAGCCCGGAGCGGCACGACCAATGGCCACGTTCAAGAAAACCGCGAAGAAAAAGCCCTCCAGCAAGGGCGGCGAAAAAGTCAGCGCGCAGCAGCAGGCCGAGCGCTTGTCGCGCAGCCTGAGCGAGTCGGCCCAGCAGATCTGGCTCGCAGGCGTCGGCGCGTTCGGTCGCGCTCAGGCCGAGGGCACCAAGCTGTTCGAGGGCTTGGTCAAGGAAGGCGTGACCCTAGAGCAGACCGCGCGCAAGTTCACGGGTGGCCAGGCCGAGGTGCTTCGCGACAAGGTGGAATCCACGGTTGGCCAGGCGCGCGAACGCGCGGTCGACACCTGGGACCGGCTGGAAAAGGTGTTCGAGGACCGGGTGCACAAAGCGCTGGTCAAGCTGGGCGTGCCCGATCGCAAGGACATCATCGACCTCAGCCGTCGTGTCGACACGCTGACGGGCGAGCTACGTCGCCAGGGCGGCGCCAAGCCCGCCCAGGCCGCCTCAGCGCCGCTTCGCAAAGCGCCGACCAAGAAGGCCGCGACCAAGCCCGCCACGCGGGGCACCGCGGCCAGGAAGGCGGTAACGAAGAAAGTCGGCCGCAGGACGATTGCGGTACCGAAGGGGCCGGTCGCGCCGTAACGCCCCATCTGCCGGCTCAACCCTGCACCCGCCAGTGTCAGCTGGCGGGTTTTTTCATGCCTGTGAGTATTCTCCGCCGCGGCGACCAAGCACGTCGGCGCTGAACCATCGCGAACTCACAACGTCACTACCGCTCCCACCTGATTGTGGGCGGGCGACGATATAGTCCCCCCTCCCCCGGGCCAACGCAGGCACTTTGATGGCTTCATCGCTACTAATCGCATCCTTGGTCGCTATCGTCTTTGGCGGCGCAGCTACCGCCTATTTTTGGCTGGTGCATCGCCACCGGCTTGAAGCCGGCGCCGGTATGAAGATCGTGGCCGGCATGCGTTGGCGCGAGTTCTCACAGCTGGTGGTCGATGCCTTGCGCGAGCGCGGCTTCGACCCCGCCCCCGACAGTACCCCCCATCGGGGCCAGCAGACCGACCTCGTGCTGCGCCGAGATGGGCGGTCCTGGCTGCTGGCTTGTAAGCAGGGGATGGACTATCGGATTACACCCGCGACCCTGGCCGAGTTCGCCAAGTCGATGCGTCTCAACGACGCTTCCGCCGGACTGATTGCGACCCCCGGCAGCATCGACCCGGAAGCCCGCAAGCAGGCCGGGGACATCGAACTATTCAGCGGTGCGGCCCTGTGGCCGATGCTCAAGCCGCTGCTGCCGGACAGCGTCCGCAACACCGTCGCCACCCAGGCCCATGCACGCAGCGCGCGCTTTGTCGCCTTGGGCTGGGTCGCCGCGCTCTTGTTAGGCGTGGGTACTGCATGGCTGCTGCCGACCCGGATTGCACCACGGGATCCTGACGTAACCGCCACCGCACCCAGCGGTCCGATCCCCGGCAATGCCGCGCTTGACAATCCGTTGGTGTTGGCCCCCGCCCCGCTCAGCGAGGCCGAACAACGCGAGTTGGTCCAACAGGAGGTATCCGACCTGCCGGGGATCAACCGCGCCATGTGGTCGACGCGCTCGACCCTGCTCGTCTATCTGGGCGACGACTCGGGCCTGGACCCTCTGCAGGCGATCTGCGGCGTGGTGGAGCGGTATGACGGGTTGAGCGCTTCTCGTCTGCAATTGCAGCCCGTGCCCGGCAGCAGCCGCCCGGTGCGGTTCCTGCAGTGCAAGTTGTATTAAGGGTTCGAAAAATCGCGCCAACCACGCCCATGCCCATGGTAGTCAGGCGCAAGTTTTAAGTTGGGTAGCGTGTTCCGCAACGGCGCTCAGTCGCGGTGAGACGCTTGGTCCGGGCATTTCGAAGTCCGCCGGGATCGCGTTGCCCAACCTGACCGAACGGGCTGGTCTTCGGGCGGCGCCAACGCGACCTGAGTGCGACCCGGCCCTCTGCGGGCACTAGCGACTTCACCTACCAATGCACTCCGCGCATCAGTGCGGCGAAGGCGATCTGTTCGTTACTGGCGTGCTCGTCTTTCAAGCCCTTGGCATCGCCCTTGGCGGCGGCCGAATCCGGGAACAACTCGAAGGCACTGTTCATCACCACCTCGTACGCCTTCGGCGCCAACGCATTGAGCAGGGCCGAGAAGGTCCCCAGCCGTGTTGCAATCCGGCTTGGCTTTTCGATGATCGCCCTGACCAGCAGATCCGCGGCTTCGTCAGGCGTGAGCGTCGGCATGCTGTCGTACATCTTGGTCGGCGCGATCATCGGCGTCTTGACCAGTGGCATGTTGATGGTGGTGAAGCTGATGCCTTTGCCGGACAACTCGCCCTGCGCGCAGCGACTGAATGCGTCGAGCGCCGCTTTCGAGGCGACATAGGCCGAGAACCGCGGCGAACTGGCCAGCACGCCGATCGAGCTGATGTTGATGATGTGGCCTTTGCGGCGCTCGGTCATCTTCGGCATGAAGCCCATGATCAAGCGCAGGCTGCCGAAATAATTGAGCTGCATCGTCCGCTCGAAATCGTGGAAGCGGTCGTAACTGAGTTCAATGGAACGGCGGATCGAGCGGCCGGCGTTATTGATCAGGATGTCGACGTGCCCGTGCTCGTCGAGAATCTGCTTCACCAGCCGATCGCCATCGGCCATGTCGGCGAGATCCGCGGTATACGCAAACACCTTGCCGCCGCTGGCCTTCATCGCGTCGCGGGCCTTGAACAATTCTTCCTCGCCGCGCGCGACGATGATCGTTACCGCGCCGGCCGCAGCCACCTTGGTCGCCGTCGCCAGGCCAATCCCGGACGATCCGCCGGTGATCACCACGACCTTGTTGCGAACCTTGCCCTTGAGCGTGCGGTCGACGAACAGGTCGGGGTCCAGATGCCGCTCCCAGTAATCCCACAACCGCCACGCGTAACTGTCGAGCGCCGGCACCGCGATGCCGCTGCCCTTGAGCGCCCGCTCGGTTTCGCGGTTGTCGAAACGGGTCGGATAGGTGATGAACTTCAGCACCTCTTTCGGGATCCGGAAGTCGCGCAGCATCATGCCGATGAAGCGCCGCACCGGCGGCAGGTTCCCGACCGCGGTGCGCACGCTGCCAGGCAAGAACGCGAACATGCGCGCATCGATGCGCATGGTCATCTGCGGCGCGTGGCCAGCGCGGGCGAACGTGTTGAGCACCTCGCCGACGCGTTGCGGCTCCGGGTCGGTCAGGTGGAAGCAATGGCCGTCGAGCTTGGGCTTGTGCGCGATGTGGTCCATCGCATCAACAACAAAATCGACTGGCACGACGTTGATCCGGCCGCCTTCGATGCCGAGCGTCGGCATCCACGGCGGCAGCATCTCGCGTAGCTTCTTGAGGAAGGTGAAAAAATAGTAGGGGCCGTCGATCTTGTCCATCTCACCGGTTTGGGAGTGGCCGACGACCATGCCCGGACGGTAGATGCGCCATTTGATGCGTTTGTCGGCACGAACCAGCCCTTCGGCGTCGTGCTTGGTGCGCAGGTAGGGATCGTTGAGGCCTTCGGCTTCGTCGAACATGTCTTCGCGGAACACGCCCGGGTACAGACCCGCGGCCGCGATGGAACTGGTGTGGTGGAAGCAACCGGCCTTGATCGCGACCGCAAGGTCCAGCGCGTGCTGGGTGCCGTCGATGTTGCTCCGGCGCTGCGATTCCGCGCCGGCGGTGAGGTCGTAGATCGCCGCGAGATGGAAGAAGTGCTTGATGCCGCCAGTCAGCGTGCGCAGTTGCGCCGCACCCACCCCGCATTGGGCCGTCGTCATGTCGCCGTCGACGGCGATCACACGTTTCATGTCCCAGCCCATTTTCTTGCCGATCGCGGCAAACTTCTTCTGCGAATCCTTGCGCACCAGCACGTAGATCGAGCCCTTGCGCTTGAGTAGATTGCTGACGAGATGGCGACCGATGAATCCCGTCGCGCCGGTGACGAAGTAGCTCATGCCTCTCCTGCCCCATGGTCGGCCGCGATGACGGCGTCATCGCGCTACGTTGCCAGAGCGACGGCGCGGTAACAATTCCCCATCGTATTGACCGCCCCCACCCTGCATGCTGTTATGCCGCCACCGCGCCGGAAGCCTTGGAGACTGCCATGTCCATGCCAGAAAATGCCGCAGAAAACCCAGCCTTGCAGCAGGCCTTCGAGCAAGCGGCCACGGACGTCCATGCGCTGGCCGAGCGGCCGGACAATGAAACCCTGTTGCGACTCTATGGGCTGTACAAACAGGGCGCCGAAGGCGATGTCAGCGGGCCGAAACCGGGCTTCTTCGACTTCGTCGGCACCGCCAAGTACGAGGCCTGGGCCAAGCTGCAAGGCACCAACCAGCAAGAGGCGATGCAGAAGTACGTCGACCTCGTCAAGAAGCTGCGCCCCTGATGCCGACGGCGGGTTGAGGCAGCAGACCGGTCGATGGCCAAGCAGACCCGCCAGCGCATCCTCGATGCCGCGTTGAGCATGTTCAATGCGCAGGGTGAGCCGAACGTCACCACCAATCACATCGCCGACGAGATGGAGATCAGTCCCGGCAATCTGTACTACCACTTCCGCAACAAGGACGACATCATCGAACACCTGTTCGCGCGCTTCGAGCAGCGCATGGACAGCGCCCTGGCCGCGCCGCAGGGCCGACTGCCGGGCCTGGAAGACATCTGGCTGCAGCTGCATCTGGTGTTCGAAAGCATCTGGGACTACCGCTTCCTGTACCGCGACCTGATCGAGATCCTCAGCCGCAACCGCCGCCTGCGCATGCGCTTTGCGCGCATCCTCAAACGGGCGGACGCGCAGGCCCACGCGGTGATGCGCGGGCTGTCCCAGGCCGGGGTGATGCGAGCCTCGGCCGAAGAGCTCGCAGCCACGGCCACCAATGTTTTGGTGATCGCCACGTTCTGGCTCAACTACGCCTCGGCGCGCGGAGACAAGGACGAGCACGCGGCGATCCGCGCCGGCATCGTGCAAGTGATGATGTTGCTGGCACCGTTCCTACGCGATGCCGAGCGCTTGCACCTCAATACCCTGATACGCGCTTACCTGGATTGAGCGGGTTCATTGCAGTCAGGCCACAGGCCTGCGCTGCTTGGGCCTGGCATCAGATCCAGGCGGGTGCCTTACCCGGCATCGCCTCGGCTAATGCGGCTGCGCCGGGCGGATTCCGACCGTGCCTGGCCACCGTTTGCCTGCATTCCGCTGGGGTCCGCGTCGAACCCAAGAGGCAGGCACCGAGCGCTCTGCTCCTCCCATTACGTAACTGCACCTGGCGCGGCACCGCGCGACCCGCTTGACGGGCGATTAGCGACGTCAAGCCCAAGCCAACGAGCCATAAGTGCGCACTCTGTTGTGCCCGGTGTTGCCGCCGGCAGATTGGCTCGTTGCCACGGCGTGCTCTCGCAGAAGCACGGCCGACTCCTGACGACCCTCTGCCCACGCTGCACGGGGCAACCACCCTAGAGCCGCATGGGGCTTGCCTCCACACGTGTCAGACCGGATGCTGCGGCGACCTGTTCATCCGAAAATGGACCATCGATGACTGCCAAATCCGCGTGGGCCGCATTTCCGCACGACGCTAACGCGTACACGTATGCCGGCGACGCGTTGAAGAAAGCCTGGCCCAAACTGCACGCAGGCGATATCGAACCCTACCCGGACGTGGGTCGCGCCGAGGTGCTCCTCGCCGCCGCCGGCAAGGCCGCGCGCAAAGGGCTAGATGCCGACGCGCTGGCCGTGGCGCTGCAGGACGCCTGGCGCGCGTTCCATCGCGGCGACTTCAAGGCCGCCTTCGATACCGGCGAAAAACTAGGCCCGCTCGGTGCCTCAGTCGCGGTCAAGGCGCTCGGCATCCACGCGACCTATCTGGTCGAAGACGATGCCGAAAAGCTCAGACGCTTCGAGCAGGCCGCCGCAATGGCCGAAGCGGCCGTCCAGGCCCTGCCCGACGAGGCCAACAGCCACTACCGCCACGCATTCGCGCTCGGGCGCTACAGCCAGGGGCTGAGCATCACCAAGGCCCTGAAAGCCGGGATCGCCGGCAAAGTGCGCGGGGCGCTCGATGCCGCGCTCGAACGGGCGCCCAAGCACGCGGAAGCTCACACGGCGATGGCGCTGTACCACGCCGAAATCATCGGCAAGGTTGGCGCCCTACTTGGCGGGCTCACTTACGGCGCAAAGGCCGCCGAAGCCGACAAACACATCCAGACGGCGCTCAAGTGCACGCCGGGCTCTCCGATCGCCCACATCGAGCACGGCAACGTGTTGATGCTGCTGCACGGCAGCAAACAGGAAGCAGCAGCCGCTGCGGCCTACGAGAAAGCCGCCAAGCTGAAGCCGCTAGACGCCATGGAGGCGCTGGACGCGGCCTACGCCCGGGCTGAATTGGAGTGAGCCGCCAGCAATGGCCCCGCCCGCTTGATCACGCCCGCGTGGCAACGTAAACTTCGCGGCCGCAACGGACTATTTGGGCGGTTAGCTCAGCGGTAGAGCATCGCCTTCACACGGCGAGGGTCGCAGGTTCGAAACCTGCACCGCCCACCATACCTAGCAAGGGTTTGCGACGATCCGGCGAAAGCCGGATTTTTCGTTTAAGTGCAACGTTAAGTACAACGCGTTACATCCACCTGGCGGAGTGGTGCGCTGCGGACCGGGCTATGACTTAGCTTTAGGTCGCGTAGGTCGAGGGGCAGCCGACGACGCTCCATGATGAAAGACATTCTCACCGGGCTTGGTCTTAGAACCCACCCTCAATGTGCTGCGCAAAGCTTTAGTTGTGTGGCCTTCCAACATTGCCGCAATGCCCTGAATATCAGCTACAGACCTCCGAAGGTTCTCACCTAGATCAGCGAGGGAAACCTCTTTAGCTCTGGTTCGCTCTTGTCGCGCCGGAATATGGACGAAAGCAGGATTTGAAAGAGCTTCGTTGATCAGCGTCTGATACCCCCGACCCTCCTTAGCGGCTCGCTTGCGAAAGTTCTCGAGCACCACGTCGTCGAGGTAGATCGTGATCCGAGTCTTACCCTTGCTTTCGATCAGCGCTCCGCGGCTGCCGTTCGAGAAATCATACTCAGTCTTCATAGCTCGCCCTCTCATTCCGTCGAGCCACTCGCGCGGAGATGACTCGATGGGTGGATCCGCGTTTCGTCCATACCACGGCAATGACCCGCCCTAAGGCGTCGGTTCCCACCGTTACGTGCCTAACCTCGCCATCGAAATCACTGTCGATCGTCAGCGCACGCTCGTCGTAAAAAACTGGCTCGACATCGGCGAAGGCAATCCCGTGTTTGGTGAGATTGGATGCCGCTTTTTTTAGGGTCGAACTCCATGGCGTCCGACTATACATACATACATGCATATAAGCCAATGGAAACGCTACCGCTATTCAGACTATGATCCAGGGGCTCGCAAAAGATGAGGCTTGCCCTGCGGGACCTAGCCTTCAATTCCTAGCCTCTTACGGCATTTCGCAGGAATGGGGTCCCGCTGAACGAATTATGATGGCGCGTTGATGACGAGCACGATCCACAGCACACGACGCTGCCCGGCCCGCAGCGCCTGCACGTCGGGCCTGGGATCGCACAACTGCTACCCATGTGCGGTTCCCCTATCAGCCATGGCATGACGCGACGGCGTGTCGCGATGCAACCAACGATAGAGCGCGGGCAGCACCAGCAGCGTGAGCAGCGTCGACGACACAATGCCGCCGATGACTACCGTCGCCAGCGGGCGCTGCACCTCTGAGCCGGCACCGACATTGAGCGCCATTGGAACGAAGCCCAGCGACGCCACCAGTGCGGTCATGAGCACAGGCCGTAGGCGTCCCAGGGCGCCGTCCACGATCGCCTCGTCCAATGGATCGCCTTGCTCGCGCAGCTTTCGGATGAAGGCGATCATGACCAGTCCGTTGAGCACGGCCACGCCCGACAAGGCGATGAAGCCAACGCCCGCCGAGATCGATAACGGTATGCCGCGCAAGGCGAGCGCAATCACACCGCCGGTAAGCGCGAGGGGCACTCCGCTAAACACGATGAGCGCATCCTTCGCCGAGCCAAACGCCATGAACAGCAGCGCAAAGATGATGACCAGGGTCACAGGGACGACGACGGACAGGCGCCTGCTTGCTGAGATCAACTGCTCGAACGTGCCGCCGTAGTCAATCCAGTAGCCCGCTGGCACTTCGACTTGTTCGCCAACGCGGCGTTGCAACTCCTCGACGAATCCACCGAGGTCGCGACCGCGCACGTTAGCGGTCACCACCACGCGGCGTTTGCCGTTCTCCCGGTTGATCTGGTTGGGTCCTTGAACGGACTCAATTTTTGCGACTTCGCGCAGGGGCACGGTCCTGGGAACTTCGGACCAGCCGCCAGCGCGGCTGGACTCGTCGGCGTTGTCGCTTCCACCCAACGGAATGGGCAGGTCCGCAAGCGCGGCGGGATCTTGTCGCAGCCGCTCAGGTAATCGCACAACCAAATCGAAGCGTCGGTCGCCTTCGAACAGTTGCCCTGACACTTCGCCGCCTATGGCAGTGGCCACAGTTTCCTGCACCGCACCAGGATTCAAGCCATAGCGCACGAGGGCCTGCCGGTCCGGAGTCACCGTAAGCATTGGCAAGCCCGTCGCCTGCTCAAGTTTTACGTCGGACGCCCCTGGTACCGATCTGGTTACCTCTTCGATTTTCTCGCCGACCTCGACCAAGGTCTCGAGATCATCGCCGTACAGCTTGATCGCCACGTCCGCACGCACACCGGAGATCAACTCGTTCATTCGCATCTGGATGGGCTGAGTGAACTCGTAGTTGTTGCCCGGCAATTCCCGCACCGCCGTCTCTATTTCGGCAACGAGCTGGTCCCTCGGCTTGCGTGGATCAGGCCACTGCGACCGTGGCTTCATCATCAGGAACGTGTCGGCCACGGACGGCGGCATGGGATCTGTCGCCACTTCCGCGGTGCCGAGCTTTCCGAACACACGTTCGACCTCGGGGAACTGTTTGATGCGCGCTTCCAGCGTCGACTGCATCGTGACCGCCTGGGCCAAGCTCGTGCCGGGTATGCGCAGTGCATGCAACGCGATGTCGCCCTCGTCCAGGTTGGGAATGAACTCGGTACCCAGCCGTGTCGCCAGCACACCCGTCAATGCGACCAGCGCCAAAGCACCGGCCATGACCCACGCGCCACGCTTCAGCGACCACCCAAGCAGTGGCTCATAGCAACGGCGTGCCCACTGCATCACCCGATTTTCCTTCTCGTCGACGCGGCCGCCGAGAAACACGGCAACCGCGGCGGGAACAAAGGTGAGCGACAACAGCATGGCGCCGGTCAGCGCCAGTACGACGGTGATCGCCATGGGGTGGAACATCTTCCCTTCGATGCCTGTCAGCGCAAAGATCGGGAGGTAAACAGCAGCAATGATTCCGAGGCCAAACAGGCTCGGGCGAATAACCTCCGCCGTCGCAGATGCGGTCACGTCATGGCGTTCCTCTTCGGTCATTACCCGGCCCAACTGGTGTTGGACCTCACCGAACCGGCGTAGGCAGTTCTCGATGATGATCACCGCGCCATCGACAATCAGACCAAAGTCGAGGGCACCCAAGCTCATGAGGTTGCCGGACACGCCACCACGCACCATGCCAAACACGGTGAAGAGCATCGCTAGGGGGATGACTGCGGCAGTGATCAGCGCGGCGCGAAAGTTTCCGAGCAGCAGGAACAGCACGACGATCACCAGCAGCGCACCTTCCACCAGGTTCTTGGACACTGTCTTGATGGTGCGATCGACAAGTGCTGTGCGGTCATAGACGGCGATGGCTTTCACGCCCGCTGGCAAGCTTTGGTTGGCGATCTCTAGCTTTGCGGCTGCGGCTTGCGCAACTTCCCGACTGTTGGCACCGACGAGCATGAACACTGTGCCAAGAACCACTTCACGGCCGTTCTGAGTCGCAGCGCCGGTACGCAGTTCCGGACCTTCTCCCACGTCAGCAACGTCCCGTACACGGATTGGCACACCCTCGCGTCGATCCAGCACGATGTCGCGGATCGCGTCCAGATCCGCCACCTGACCAGGAACGCGCACCAGAAACTGCTGGCCATTTCGCTCGATATAGCCTGCGCCAACGTTCTGGTTGTTTGCCGCGATTGCGGCCACCACGTCGTGAAGCGTGAAGCCCAAGGCGACCAGCTTTGAAGGTTCCGGCGTGATGTGAATCTGGCGGGCGAACCCGCCTATCGTGTTGACCTCCGTGACGCCGGGGGTGTTACGCAGCTGCGGCCGGACTACCCAATCCTGGAGTGTTCGCAGATCGGTTGGCGTCCACGGCGTCCCGTCTTCTTTCCGTGCGCCCGGCTTGGCTTCCACCGTGTACATGAAGATTTCGCCCAGCCCAGTAGCGATCGGCCCCATCTCCGGTTCCAGGCCATCGGGCAGCTGGGATTTAACCTGCTGCAAGCGCTCCCCGACCTGCTGCCGGGCGAAGTACAGATCAGTGCCGTCCTTGAACGCGATGGTGACCTGGGAGAGCCCATAGCGCGAGATGGAACGGCTGTAATCCAGGCCCGGCAGACCGGCCATCGCCGTCTCAATGGGAAACGTAACGCGCTGCTCGGACTCGAGCGGCGAGTAGCCCGCCGCCTCCGTGTTGATCTGCACTTGGACGTTGGTGATATCGGGGGTGGCGTCGATCGGCAGCTGGGTGAAGCTCCACGCACCCAGCGCCACTAAGGCAAGGGTCAGCGCGAGCATCATCCACCGATGCCCAATGGCGAATCGAATCATTCTCTCAAGCATGTCAGCGTCCTTAGTGGTCGTGGGAAGCGCCGGACTTTTCAATGTCGGCCTTCACTAAGTAGCTCTGCTCGACGACGATCTGATCGCCCCTGTTGATGCCAGAGAGCACCTCGACCAAGGTTCCGTCGCGCTTGCCCAGTTCGACCGGACGGATCTCGTAGGTATCGCCGACGCGTACGAACACCACGGTCCAGTCGCGAAAGCTCTGCAACGCTGAGAGAGGCACGACGAGCCCCGCTTCTTGGCGCTCTACCGTGATGCGCGCCTTTACCGCAGAGCCCGGGCGCCACAGGCCGTCGAGATTGGCGATCGTTGCGCGTGCGACGGTGCTCTGACTTGCCGTCGCAGTGCCGGGGAGCACGCGCTCGAGCATCGTCTCCGCCGTCACGCCATCGCTCATGCGCGTGACCGTTACCGGCACGCCGGGACGGATGTGCTGGGCATCGGCACCGAAGATATGCAAGTCGACCCACAGCTGCGACAGGTCGGCGATCTCATACAGCGCCATGCCCTCATTGGCTACCGATCCAATGGATGCATCGCGGGCCAGGACAACGCCGGAGATAGGTGCGGTAACGCTGTAGTTGGTGAGGCTCAAGTTGCTTTCGATGGTCGCCAGCACCTGGCCAGCACGCACCCTGTCACCGACGTTGGCACGCAGGCTGCGGATCGGTCCTGGAAAGCGCGCCATGAGCTTGGCGATGCGCCCCTCAACCGGCGTGAGCAGCCCTTGCACCTCGTGTTCGTCAGCAATCACCCCGGGCTCTGCCGATGCCACCCGGATGCCCGCATCGGTGGCCACCTTGGCTTGGATCACGGTGCGCCCCTCGTAGCTTGGGTACGCCCACCTCAGTGATTTGCCAGCGACATTGGCCAGCACTTCGACATCGAACGAATGGGGCTCGCCGACCACGGTGGCGGCCATCAGACTTCCGTCGGGCTGAGCCACCAGCTGATGGTTCTCCGTCCGATCCCCCAACCGCTTGAGCCGCACCTCGACGGACCCCGCGGTGGCCGGCAGCGGCTTCTTTCCTCGGTACAGCCATGCTTGGTACTTGGGAGGTGTTCCGTCCTCAGCAATGGCCAGCTCAACGGCATAACCATCTTGCTCAAGCAGCCGACCGCCGTGGGCTCCTTTGCTGGGCTGCTCCGCGTCTTCATGGCCGCCCGCCGCTTCGGACCCGTGCTCATCGCTGCTTTCGTTCTTGTCGCCGCAAGCCGCTAGCAGCAGGGCAAGCAGCATCGCGCTGATCATCTGGAAAGGTTTCACGGCTTGGATCCTTGAATGCGGGGCGGCGCTGAGTCGGCAACGAAGGCCTGACCCGTCAACCGTTGAATTTCAATGAGCGCCCGTTGTGCATCCAGGGCCGCCTCAAGCTGCTGTTTACGCGCGCCGGTGCGTTCGGATTGGAGCTGTGCCCATTCCAGGTAGCTGATCGCGCCGGCACGGTACGCGCGCTCGGCGGCGGCCTCGGCCCTAGTCAACTTCGGAATGATGTCGCTCCCCAAACGCCGCACTTCTAGCTGCGATGAAAGGAAACGGCCATGCGCTTCGGCGAGCGTCGAGTACAGCGAGAGGCTTTTGGCTTCGCGCTCTATCTCCAGCATCGCCAGCTCCGCTTCTGCAAACCGGATCTCGGGTTGCGCGCGGGCATTCGCACCCAACGGCATGGACACGCTGCCGACCAAAGCGAAGTCATCTGTCGCTTGCAGTCGCCGCACACCCACTTGCCAGTCCAGATCAGGGCTTGCCTGCGAGCGAGCGAGTTGCAGCCGTGCCTCCCGGACGCGCTGCTCGCCGGTGAACTGGGCGAGTTCCGGGGTTCGCGAGAGCCAATCGCTCAGCTCAGCGAAGCTGCTGATTGTCGGTAGGGCTAGCGGGTCTGCTGTCTCGACCTCAAACGTCGGATCGCGCTCACCCCACAGCGCCGCCAAGTGCTGACGCGACGCCGAGCTGCGTTGCTGAGCCCTGGCGAGGTCAAGCTCTGCCCGTGCCAAGGCCGCTTCGGCCGTCAGCACGACCGACTCGGGCGACGCCCCCGCCTGCAGCCGATGGCGAGCTCCGGCGACGGTCCGTTGACGCTGTCCAATGTCGACGTGCGCGATCTCGCGCTGCTTCTGAGACGCCACGACTGCCAAGTACCGACGTGCGACCTCGGCCAGCAGGTCCAGCCGCCGAGTCCCACGCTCAACCGCCAGCGCGTCGATTCGGCTCTCGACGATCGCGCGACGTGCATCGAGCTTCCCGCCGCGTTCCAGGACAGATGCCAGCGTCAGGGTCAACTCGGCGCCTTGCAGGCCACTGGCATCGCCGGTGCCCAAAACGTTCTCGGCCTCAGCACCGACGACAAGCGGAGCACGCAAACTGGCGCGATCCAGCTCAGCATCGAAAACGTGACGCCGAGCTCCCGTCAGGCGAAGGTCGGGATGGCTCTGCTCAACGCGCCGGAAGGCATCGTCAAGCGATAGGCGGTCGGCAGCAAAGGTGGGCATGGCCACACACAGAGCCGCGACCAGCGCGGCGTGGGCCGCGAGTCGCAAACACATGGGTAGTACTCCGAAAGGAACAGGAACCGTAGGAGGCTGGCGCGCGGCCAGCGGTGCGGTTACGCCCTGATCGGAGGCCTGAACAGTGATCGGCTCAACGCCGAGGCAAGTCGGTCCACGCTCAAGGGAGCGTGGCTGTTACCAACTGGTAGGCCTGTCACGGTCGGAATGGCTGGCAACGTCGCAGCTGGAGAGTGCCCACAGCAGTGCGCGAAGTGCAGCAGCATGTGCAAGGTTCCGAGCTCGTCATCATTGCCGCCCTTACCACTGGCTTCGCCATCAGCGTCACCGGCAAATTCATCGACGTGGGAGTGCTGCCCGCTCGGATCGTGGGCCAGCTCGTGCAGCTCGCCCATCGAGGCGAGCACAGGCTTAAGCAGCAATGACAGCGCCAACAATCCTAGGACAAACAGGCGCAACGCGGTCATGCGGCGGGGGGAGAGAAATCGATGCACAGCGACAGGCTACCGGCAACGAGTGGCGCAATACAATCCCAGAGGAGATGCCACGCAGCCAGTTCCCATCGGCGAAGCCGGCGGTATCTTGCCGTGGCCTATTCGGGGTATGAGCGCGCAACACAAGCCATACGGATATTGCCTCGAGGGTCGAGGCGGGCGTCGCCGAACGTGGCCGCCCCCACTAAGAGTTGCTTGATTACGTTCATGAAGGCGGGCTGAGGACATGCGACTTTTATAAAGTTTGAGTTCATCGTGCTGAACCTCTATACACCCCCGAAACGCCCTCTCATTGCCGCGCATCGCCACCTGTAGTGTCCTTGACGCACACCTGGGTGGGGGGGGGATTTCATGATTCGATCTGCCGGCATCGGCCCGTGTTTCGACGTGCATTCTTATCTGGTCGCCTTCTGCACCCTTGCCATGGAGTTGTATCCAGACGAGGACTGGGCCACGGTCCAACCCAAGCTCGAACGCAGCTGGGGACGCTATGCCGGGGAAGGTATGTGTAGCTGGAATGATGTACGCGACTCCGCCCACCAGCGCTGGGAAGCCAGATCCAAACCGGCGGCGTAAGCTTTCCACGGTGAAGGCCAGCCGCTACACGCGTACGACATGTGACTTTCCGCTGAGATCTGGGATTTCGCCAACAGGAGGATTTTCACCCTTCATTGGTGCACCCACTAGGACAGAGGTGCCATGCAGTCCGATACCCCCGATCTCTCCTGTTGGACGCGTCGTCGCCGGACGGTTCCAGCTTGGATTGCTCGATGCACTGGACGCGTCGAAGCGTAGCTGTCGTCACTGTCGAGCCCACGAACGAGCAGGCCGCCCGGCCCCAGCAAGGCCGGCGTGTCGCTACGTCGCTGCCGTGCCTAACCCGTCCCGCTGAGGCAACGGGCTCGCAAAGTCCTGGCGCGGCTACCGCGTCACATCGCCAGGGCGCGCAGCTTTCACTTCACAGCGCATGCGCGAGCGATTGAGTCAGATAGACGCCAATTTGTAGCCGGTCTACCGACGAAGCGGAGTAATCATGAATAACAATCCTGGGAACGACCCAAGATCAGCCAGCAAGGATCTCGATGCCGCGTTTCCAACGAGCCTTGCCGCCGCCTATCCACCCGCGATGACCGTGCCAGGGGTGGCAACGCCTCTCGCCAGCGCCGAGCGACCCGGCACGCCGCCGGCTACGGTGTTTCGTGTGGTCCGGCGCGACGGCACAAGCACCGCATTTGCGGCGCAGGAGAACCGCAACGGTGGGCGGTGGACTAGCGAGGGCGTTCCTGCAGCCTATGCCGCAAAGTCTGCAGCGGGCGCCTTACTGGAATTCCTGGCGCATCTGGAGGGAGCGTCCCCCGAGGATTTGGTGTTGGTTTCGGCCACCCTACCCGGCGACAGCTTGCTAATCGCCGAATCGCTCCCATCGCAATGGCGCGAACGCCCGTACCGCGAGGACGTGCGCGCCTACGGCGACGAGTGGGCACGGTCGCAACGCACCTTGGCCCTGGAGTTACCGAGCGTGTTGTGTGAAAGCGAAAGCAACGTATTGATCAATCCAGAGCACCCTGAGTTCAGTGGGCTGAAGATTGCCGAGATCGAGCCGCTGACAATAGACCCGCGTCTGCGCTATTGAAATTGAACGCCCCGTACAGGCGCGCACCGACCACTACGCCATTGGCAGCTTGGGCGCGTTGGCCGTCATCACCGAGATAAACGCGGGCAGTCCGCGTTCGGCAGCGTCCTTCAAGGTGTAGCGATCGGGCCGGCGAATCCGCGCGAACTCCTCCCACGTCAGCGGCATCGCTGCCGGTGCGCCGGCCCGCGCACGCAGGGACCAGCTGGCGATCGCGGTCGCGCCGCGGCCGTTGCGTAGCCAATCGATAAAGATGCGGCCGTGGCGCTTGGCTTTGCTCATCGTGGCGACATAACGCTCGGGGTTCTGCTGGGCCATGGCGCTGGCGAAGGCCTCGCAGAAGTTGCGCACTTGCGCCCAGTCGGCGTGCGGCTGGATGGGCACCACCACGTGCATGCCCTTGCCGCCGGACAGGCGGGGGTAAGAATCCAGCCCGATCTCATCCAGGCGCGCACGCACCTCCCGTGCCGCCGCTTTGATGTCGGTCCAGGCGATGGAGGTATCCGGATCGAGGTCGAAAACCATTCGGTCGGGCTGTTCCAGCGTTTCTACCCGCGACCCCCATGGGTGGAACTCCAGCGCATTCATCTGGACCAGATTCATCAGACCGGCAACGTCGTCCACGGAGAAATACGTGGCGGGATCGCCATCGTTCTCGCGGATTTTGTGCCGACGAATCGACTCGCCGAAACCCGGGCCCGCATGCTTCTGAAAAAAATGCTGCCCACCAATACCGTCCGGGCAACGCACTATCGACAGCAGGCGACCACGGATGTCACCAAGGATCTGATCGGCCGCCGCGAGGTAGTAGTCATACACCTGTTGCTTGGTGTATCCGGCATCGGGGTAGACCACGCGGCCTGGCGAACTCAGCGTCGGCAATGGCGCGGGTTGATCGAGTTCATCGCTAACCGGCTTATCCGGTCGCACCCGGTGGAACGAGGCTTGCCGCAGCAAGCCTTCGTTGCCCCAGCCACGGAAAATCACCTCCACTACCATCGCCGGTTCGACCCAGTGCACGTTGCCGGGGGGCAGCGGCGTGTGGGCAGGCAGCGGCACCGTGGGGGTGGCGCTCTCGAGCTTGGCCAACTGCTTGGGCAAGTCCCGCAACATGGCATCGGTCAAGCCCGAGCCCACGCGCCCGGCGTACACCAAGCCGCTTCCTTTTTTCTGTGCCAGTAGCAGTGCGCCGATGCCTTGCCGGGTCCCCTTGGGCTGGGTGTAGCCGACCACAATGAATTCGCGTGTCTCCACTGCCTTGATCTTGAGCCACTGATCCGAACGTCCACTGCTGTAGGTGGATTCGGCGCGCTTGCTGATGATGCCCTCCATGCCCTGCGCACGTGCGGCCTCGAACACTTCGGGCCCATGACCGCTGACATGAGCGCTGTAGAACAGTCGCGCGTCCGCACCCTGGAGCAATGATTCGAGCAGGCGTTTGCGATCGATCAATGGGACGCGAGTCAGATCACTGCCCTCCAGGTGCAGCAGGTCGAACACCGCATAGCGCAATTGCGCAGTCTTGCCCCCCTTGAGCGCCTGCTGCAGCGCGTTGAAATCGCTTCGGCCGCGCGCGTCAACCGCGATCAGTTCACCGTCAAGCATCGCCGCGACGCCGAGCGTTGACAGTGCATGTGCCAGCTCGGGCACGCGGTTCGCCCACGGCAAACCGTTGCGCGACCACAACAGCGGCGTGTCGCCCGTCTGCGCGATGATCCGGTAACCGTCCCACTTCCATTCGTGCAACCACTGCTCGCCGACGGGCGCGGATTTGGCCGCGGTGGTCAGCATAGGCGGCTCGAACTCGCCCCCACGGGCCTTCCGCCCGCCGGCCAGAGCGAGCGCAGTGGCTCGCACCCCCCCGCGGTCGGGCTGGCCTTGGGCCACAGCGCTCTTGCGCCGTGCCGACACCTTAGCGGATCGGACTTTTGCTTTCTTCTCGGGCGTCTTGTCCGCACCGGGCGGTACCACGTTCGCATTTTTAGCCTTGGCCGCGACGATGCCCCGGCCCTTCGCAGTCGACGCCCCTGGCGCATCAGCCGGTGGCGACGGAATGTCCTGGAGCAGATCATCGGCTTCCAGGTCCGCGGCGTATTCGTCGTTGCGCTTTAGCAAAACCCATTGCGGCTTGCTGGCGGGCCTGCCGATCCGCGCGAGATGCCAACGCCCCTTCAGCCGCTCGCCACGCAGCTCGAATTCAAGCTTGCCCTTCTGAATTGCGACGATGGGATCGCCCTCTGGCTCCCAGATCCCCTCATCGAAAATCGCGACGTGCCCCGCGCCATAGTTGCCCTCGGGAATCGTGCCCTCGTATCTTCGGTATGACAGCGGGTGGTCCTCGACCTCGATCGCCAGACGGCTCTCACCGGGACGGAACGATGGGCCCTTAGGCACCGCCCAGCTGCGCAGCACGCCGTCCACTTCGAGACGGAAGTCGTAGTGGCGCGCGCGCGCGTGATGCAGCTGCACCACGAACCGCAGCGCGTCACCTTTGCGTTCATTGGCGGCTTCGCCTCGCGGTTCAGGAGTGGCTGTGAATTTGCGCTTGCGGTTGTACTCCTGCAGCGCCATGACTCAGGCCTGCTTGCGGGGCTTGGCGGCCTTGGTTGCCTTTTTCACTGGGGCGCGCGTGGGCTTCTTCGCGCCCTTTCCACCATCGTCCCCGTCGCCGTCTTTTCCGACCTGTCCCTTCTTCTTGAGGCTCTGCTGCAGCAGCGCCATGAAGTCGACCACGTTGGTAGCCGCCTCCGCTGGCGCGGCCTCGCCTTCCTCATCGATCGTGGTGGTAGCGCCCTTGGCTTTGATGCGTTTGTTGATCACCGCGTGCAGCCGCTCGCGGAACTCGTCCTTGTACGCATCGGGCTTCCATTCCTCGGCCATCGACTCCAGCAGCGTCTGCGCCATCTCCATTTCCTTGGGCGTGACCTTCCACTTGGACGCGCCGCCCTCGGGAATTTTGTACTCGGCCGGGTCTACCAGCTCCTGCGGGAAACGCATCAGTATCAACATCAGCGCGTCGCCCTGGGGGATCACCATCGACAGATATTCGCGCGTGCGTATCACTACGCGGCCGATGCCCACGCGCTTGGATTTTTTCAGCACTTCGCGTAATAGCACGTAGCCCTTTTCTGCTTTCTTGCCCGGGACCAGCAAGTAGGGTTTTTCCAGATACGCCGGCGAGATAGAACTCTGGTCGACAAAGGCTTCCAGCGCGATCATCTCCTTGTGCTCCGATGCGGCCTCGGCGATGTCGGCCGGTGCCAGCACGACGTAGCTGCCCTTGTCGTACTCGTACGCCTTGACGATCTCCTTCCAAGGCACCTCTTCTCCAGTTTCGGCATTGACGCGCTCATAGCGCACCGGATCGTTGGTGCGCGCATCGAGCATGCGAAAGGAAATGTCGGTGCGGTGTTCGCCGGGCATCAACTGGATCGGGATATTCAACAGTCCGAACGACAGGGAGCCGGTCCAGATCGGTCGTGCCATGGCAAGCCTCCGTCGCGTTAATTGGGCAACACTCGCGCAGCTGCCGTCCTCGCCAAGTGAAGCTGACGTTATCTCTCAGTGATAATGGCCGGCCCATAAATTCGAGAGGCACTGCGATGACCGACTCACGCCTGTACCACAACCCCCGTTGTTCCAAATCACGCGAGGCACTGGGATTGCTGCGGGAACGCGGGGTATCGCCACGGGTTGTGGCTTATCTCGACACGCCGCCGGACGTCGACGAACTCCAGGCATTGGTGGCCATGCTCGGTGTATCGGCCCGGGATTTGCTACGCACGGGCGAGGCCGAGTACGCGGAGTTAGGCCTGGCCGACACTGCCAAGACCGAGGAGCAACTGTTGGCCGCGATGGCCGCCCATCCGCGCTTGATCGAGCGGCCGATATTTGTCTACGGCAATACAGCGGTGATCGGGCGCCCACCTGAGCGGGTGCTGTCGTTGTTGGATTGAGGGGTGGTATCGCCTCAAGCAGACCGTTCGCCAACCGCTACGCCGCCGCAGGTTGCTAACGCACGCGCTCCACATTTTGCGAAAGCAGGAAGGTCACCTGATTAATCAGGTCAGGCTATTAGTGCGGTCGCCATATCCGTTACGTCGCCGCCGATTCGCTTTTTAGGCCTGTCTCCCTTCAAAGGCAGGAGTCGAGTGATGTTTTCGTCGCACCTGCCCTGCGAGCGGATACCGTGGGTCGCGCGGTTTCGATCGCCTCAGCGAGGTTTACAAGCGCGCATCCACCGCCTCAAGCGGGAACAGACTCTTGATGTCGTACAGCAAGGCATTGCCACGCCCGAGCGCACGCGCGCCCTCAGCCCCTAGCGTGCGGAATTCATCGTGAGCCACGGCCAAAACGATCGCGTCGTAACTGCCTGGGGCCGGCAACTCCGCCAGCAACTGGATGCCGTGCTCCCGATGGGCTTCGTCGGCATTGGCCCACGGATCGTAAATATCGACCTGCGCCCGGTACTCGCCAAACTGCCGGGCCAGGTCGACCACGCGCGTGTTGCGCAGATCGGAACAGTTTTCCTTGAAGGTGATGCCCAGGATCAGGATGCGCGACCCGGCTACGGCGATGCCGCGCTGGATCATGCGCTTGATCACGTCGGCCGCCACATGTTCGCCCATCGCGTCGTTGATGCGCCGGCACGCCAATAGGATGTCCGGATAGTAGCCGGCCGCCTGCGCCTTCTGGATCAGGTAATAGGGATCCACGCCGATGCAATGACCGCCGACCAGGCCGGGGCGGAACGGCAGAAAATTCCACTTGGTGCCCGCGGCCTCCAGCACCTGCGTGGTGTCGATGCCCAGACGCTGGAAGATCAGTGCAAACTCGTTGATCAACGCGATGTTGGCGTCGCGCTGGGTGTTCTCGATCACCTTCGCCGCCTCGGCCACCTTCAGGCTCGCCGCCTTGTGGGTGCCGGCGCGGATGATCGTGCGGTACAACGCATCGACAAATTCAGCTGCGGCCGGGGTCGAGCCCGACGTCACCTTGGGGATGTCGGTCAAGCGCCGCTGCCGGTCGCCGGGATTGATCCGTTCCGGGCTGTAGCCGACGAAGAAGTCGTGATTGAAGCGCAACCCGGACGCGCGCTCCAGCTCCGGCACGCAGATCTCCTCGGTCGCGCCCGGGTACACCGTCGATTCGTAGATCACCGTATCGCCAACCTTGAGCACGCCGCCGAGTGCACGGCTGGCGTCGAGCAACGGGGAGAAATCCGGGCGCTTGTGCTCATCGACCGGCGTCGGCACGGTCACGACAAACACGTTGCACGCGCGAAGGTCGTCCAGCGCGCCGGTGAAGGCCAGTTGCAGGGAACCGGCAATTTCCTCCGCACTCGATTCGCGATTGCTGTCGTCGCCGTTGCGCAGGCGCGCGATGCGATTGCCGTCGATGTCGTAGCCCAGCGTCGGGAAATATTTGCCGAACTCGACCGCAAGCGGCAGCCCGACATACCCCAATCCGATGACGGCAATCCGTGCGTCGCGAGGATCGTGCATGCGTGCCCCTCAGTGATTGGTCGCAGGGGCAACGTAAAGCCCCCTAACCGTTTGATTTACATTGATTGTTTTTATAGGGATCGGCGTATACCCCCAGAAATACCCCCACGTTGCGCGTCCTAGGACGTCGCGTGGCATTTCTATTTCGGCCTACTTTAGAGTCCTTGACGGTATCGGGCTAGGCCGACTCAGTCTCCTTCCCGCATTGTCCCCGTTTTGTTTATTGCCGCGCGCGCGCGCGGCGTCGGAAAACCCCGCAGGCATGGGCGGGGCCACAGCGACGCGCGTCAGGTGTAGGGGATGGGCCATCGCTGCGGATCGGCGGATCTTCACCCCGAACTTGGCGCCTCTGGCTTCACGTCTGCCACCTCCGGATGCGGCCAGGGCGCTGCTCGCGCGTCGTAAGGCATAAGAGCTGCGCGCGTAGTCACGTCTAGAAAAACCACGCAACCCAGACGTGACGGCCGTCGACATTGAGAAGGCATGCCCGCCACGATAACGGCTTCGGCGCGCCAGCAGCTTGCGTGTGCTTTATGCCCCCGCCCGGCGACACGAACGGGACATGGCGGACAGCGGCCTAGTTCGTGGGCTGGTCAACTGTTGCGCCGGTGCACGCCCCGGGCAACGCAACGGCGCAACGCGACCGGTCGAAGCCACTCGCTGACGTAGGAAAGACTCGAGGGCGCTCCCGCAAGTCCATCATTCATCAGCTAAGCAAATCGCCACGAGTGACAAGCCCCGCCAAAGCGGGCCTTGCTTGTTGCTCGATCGGTACCGATTCAAACGCTAACGTTCTCTGAAAACTCATGTCGCCGCCTCCCAGCTGGCGGTATTTTCGTTGTGCGAGCCCCGTTTTTCCCAGTTGATGCCCACCCTAGCCAACTTTAGACAAATTCTTATGTCCCATCGGGGGGGGTATTTCCCCTTACAATTCGCCGTCCGATAGGAATTGGACTTTCATAATCTCAACAAGGGAACACGCAATGAATAAGCAAATGATGCTCGTCGCTGGCCTTGCGCTCGCAGGTCTTTCGGCGCCGGCGTTCGCCGACGGCATGGGGTTCGTCCGCGTCGAAGGCGGCCGTAGCGATGTCGACATCAGCGTTGACAGCTTTGGCGGCAGCGACAAGGACAGCAGTTGGGGCGTTCGCGGCGGCTACTGGTTCACCCCGAACTTCGCAGCGGAAGGTTTCTACAGCCAGCTCTACAGCACAACCTTCAATGATGGCTTCGATAACTACCGTTTGAAGTTCCATGGGGTCGGCATCGGTCTGGCCGCCAAAAAGAACTTCGGCGGGAACCACCAGGGGTTCTTCATCGGCGGCCGCGCCGGCATTGCGCGTGGCGTGGCGACCGTGGAAGCAGACGGCTCGGTGGAGGAGGTTGAGGCGAGCTCTGCGAAGCCTTACTACGGTGTCGGCGCGGGCTATGACTTCCACGAGAAGTTTGGGCTCAGCGTGAACTACGATCGCCTAAAGGCCGGCGGCGACGGCGTGGACGTTACCTCCGATACGCTGACGCTAGGCCTTGAAGCACGCTTCTGATCGCCTCCAGCACTCGACACGTAAACGGCTGCCGAAGGGCGGCCGTTTTTTTGCGATCGCCGACGCTCGCGCCGAAGATAAGGCGACTACGGCGCCAGGCCTCGGTCAGCTTTCCGGCTGCCCTTAGCTATGCGATGTACTCCAACTCGCCCGGTGGGCGTTGTACCCGCCGAGGTCGGATTGACGGCCCTCACGATCAAGCGCACCCGCATTAGCCGCATTTCGCTGGGCAAAGTTCCGCCTGGCCAGTGGCGCTTCATGCCGGTCACCGATCGGTTCTGAAGGCGCAACGTTTTCCGCCGTTTCGGAGGCGCAGGGTCGGCCGTGAGAAGTGTCTCTGACACCATTCTTTTGAACCCCGTTGTTTCGTTAAGTGAGCCTGACCCCGCTGTTGCGCGGGCTTTTCTCCCAGGGAAACGCCCCCGCGCGATAAGGCCGGACGAAAGCGTCAAACTCCTCCTTTGTTTGAGCTTCCATGACCAGCGGCTGGATGCGCACCATACTAAAAAAGTTCGGATGCCTCTCAAGGAATCTCGAAACGTGAGCGTCCTGCTCACGCCAGTCATCCGGGGACGTATAAAGTCGAAATGCGTGGAGCGCCCCGTCCTTTTCCGTCTTCCAACATTCGCTGTGCTCAGCAAATTTTTTGAGTTCTTCGTGATCTAATTGGTGCCGCTCCGCAAGTTCTTCCGAGAAGACTGTCCACCAGTACAAGCCCGTCAACTGCGGACTCATGTCCACACCAAGCGTGGTCTGAATCGACATACGCTCTAGCTCCTTTACGCACAAATGCCTATGCTTCCATTCATCACGCAGGCATGCGTCTCCACATTCGACGCCAGGGATGGCACATAGAAGCCGTAACAACAACTCATAGTCAGCCGACCGCCACCGCGCGCCCCGCAAGATGACCGAGCATCCGATATGGGTAGGCTCGTGATTAGCCGTTCGGCTTGCCCCTACGAAAATGCCGAATCGAAGTTTGTCGCCGATCAGATCGCAGCCAGAAATACGCCCTACATGGTCATCAACAAATGCTGAAAAGCGCGAAGCGTCATCAATGCGCGAACTCTCCTTATCTTGGACCCTTTCACCAACTGTAAAGTATGTTGGGCGAAATGGCTTTGGCAGAGCAGCAATGCGTTCAAGTAACGAACGAAAGCTCCCCAGCCTCACACTTACGCTAACGAGGGCATCCATACTCAGCTACCTGGCCCAAGGTCTTTCCATTTGATAACGTCAGTGTTCGGAAGAGTTCTTTCATTTACATTCCTCGAAACGTTGCTTTGTTCGCCAGTGTGGAGCTCCAACCTCTGGCCGTCCTTACCTGCAGCTTCGTCTAAACCTCTCAATTGCGCAGTGTTGTCTACGCGCTTTTTGTCCTTGATCTCAACGTGAGTGCCGTCGGCCTTCGTGCCATCGCGAATTCGATCACCCGTCGAGGTGGCGACCTTCGCTGTGTTTTTGGTTGCTCCAATTTCTGCAAGCTTTCTAGCCTCACTCGCTCGACCACGGGCAGCATTCGCAGCGCGGGCGGCTCTCGCAACTTGCTTAACTGCCGCCTTGCCCGCGTTCTTCACTGTTGGAGCTGGTATTCCAGTTGTCTGCTCAAATACCTCGCCAGCCACTTCCTTTAGAATGAAGATGCCAACGGGAATCAGAAAGGCCACCCGTCCATCCGGATCGGTGAACTTGTAGGGGCTATTGTTCGCATACCAATACCGGTTGAAGTTCCCGCCGGTGTTGGAATCGGCAGTAACCGGATCAACGCTCAAGAACCTCCCGAGGGTCGGATCGTAATAGCGCTGCTGCATATACGTCAGCCCGGTCTCGCCATCCATCACGTGCCCGGTATAGCCCACGCCGCTGATCGTCTTGCCTATTGCCGCGCCATACGGCTCCCACTTGGTCCGATCCACCACCTGCCCACCGCTGTCCGTCGTCGCCACGGGGCTGCCCAGCGCATCGGTGTGGTGGTACTTGGTCACCGTGGCCCCCGTGGCCCACATGCGGTCCAGCGTGGCGATCAGGCTGCCGCCCAGATACACGTGATCCACGCCTTTGCTTTCGCGGTCGTTGTGCTGGTACACCACCTGCCCGCTCTGGCTGTACATCGACAGGATGGGGCCCTTGCC
>JAYSZI010000070.1:0-6605 GCA_043738095.1 Lysobacter sp. | reverse complement strand
CGATCGCGGCGTGGCCACGGTCCCGCGGGGTGAAGCGGTTGGCCTGGTTGTAGCCACCGCGCGTGGCGTAGGCGTTCGTCTGCGGCTTCGGGCGGATCTCGCGCAGCAGCGGCTTGGGGATTTCGCGCAGGAACCGCGACGGCAGGCCGTACATGTCGCTGCCGTGGATGCGCCGCGACTCGGCGTGACTCAGCACCAGTTGCTGGCGCGCGCGGGTGATACCGACGTAGGCCAGCCTGCGTTCCTCGGCCATGCGCCCGGCTTCCTCGGCGGACTTGGCATTCGGGAACAGGCCCTCCTCCAGCCCGGCCAGGAACACCAGCGGGAATTCCAGGCCCTTGGCGCTGTGCAGGGTCATCAGCTGCACGCCGTCGGCCCCGGCTTCGGACTGTCCTTCGCCGGCCTCCAGCGCCGCGTAGCTGAGGAATGCGACCAGCTCGGTCAGGCCCGCCGCCTCGTCGTTGTCGCGGCGGGTGAAGCGCGACGCCACCGAGACCAGTTCGTCCAGGTTCTCGATCCGCGACTCCGAATCCAGCCCGCCGCGTCCTTCCTTCGACCAGTGCTCGCGCAGGCCGGAGCGCGCCAGCACGTGGTCGATCTTCTCCGGCAATGGCATGTCCACGGTCTCGACCGCCAGCACGTCGATCAGCTGGGCGAAGCCGGCCAGGGCATTGCGGGCGCGGCCGGCCAGGGTCGATTGTTCGCACAGCCTGCGCGCGGCGCGCCACAGCGATTCGCGATGCTCGCGGGCGGTGCGCCGTACTTCGTCGAGGGTGCGCTCGCCGATGCCGCGCACCGGCGTATTGACCGCGCGCTCGAACGCCGCGTCGTCGTCGCGGTTGGCGACCAGCCGCAGGTAGGCCAGCGCGTCCTTGATCTCGGCGCGCTCGAAGAAGCGCTGGCCGCCGTAGACGCGATAGGGGATGTCCGCCATCAGCAGCTGTTCCTCGAACAGCCGCGACTGCGCGTTGGAGCGGTACAGCACCGCGCATTCCGAGGCCTTTCCGCCCGCGCGCATCCAGGCCTTTACGCGCTCCAGCACGAAGCGCGCCTCGTCCTGCTCGTTGTAGGCCGCGTACAGATCTATGGTTTCGCCGCCGCCTGCCTCGGTCCACAGCTTCTTGCCCAGGCGCGCGCCGTTGTTGGCGATGACCGCGTTCGCCGCGTCGAGGATGTTGGCGCTCGACCGGTAGTTCTGTTCCAGCCGCAGCGTGCTCGCGCCGGGATAGTCGGCGAGGAAACGCTGCACGTTCTCCACTTTAGCTCCGCGCCAGCCGTAGATCGCCTGGTCATCGTCGCCGACCACGAACACGCGTCCGCTGTCGCCGGCGAGCAGACGCACGAAGCCATACTGGATCGCGTTGGTGTCCTGGAACTCGTCGATCAACAGCTCGCCGAAGCGATGCCGGTAATGCGCCAGCAGCGCCGGGTTGTCGCGCAGCAGTTCGTGCGCGCGCAGCAGCAGCTCGGCGAAATCGACCAGGCCGGCGCGGTCGCAGCGCTCCTGGTACAGCGCGTAGGCGCGGCGCATGACGTCGGACCATTCGTCCGCGCCGGGCTGCAGGTGTTGCGGGCGCCGGCCCTCGTCCTTCTGCGCGTTGATCCACCACGCGATCTGCCTCGGCGGAAAACGCGCCTCGTCCAGCTCCAGCTGCTGCACTACACGCTTGACCAACCGCAGCTGGTCGTCCGAATCCAGTACCTGGAAACTTTCCGGCAGTTTCGCGTCCTGCCAGTGCAGGCGTAACAGGCGGTGGGCGAGGCCGTGGAACGTGCCGATCCACATGCCGCGCGCGCCATTGCGCAGCTGTGCCTCGACCCGCGTGCGCATCTCGCCCGCCGCCTTGTTGGTGAACGTGACCGCGAGGATGCCGTGCGTCGGCACGCCGAACACCTCGTTGAGCCACGCGATGCGGTGGGTGAGCACGCGGGTTTTGCCACTGCCTGCGCCGGCGAGCACGAGGTAGTGACCGGGGGCCGCGCTGACGGCCTCGCGTTGTGCAGGGTTGAGCACATCGAGCAGGTGGGAAACATCCATTCGGCCAATTCTACCGGGCGCGGCCGGTGCAACCTGGCCTGCCCACATCAGACGCGCGGCGTCTCGGCGATCGGCGTGTGGTTCAGCCCTCGCGCAGCGCCTGCACCGCCATCTGCGCGAGCACCTCGACCATGCGTCCGGCCTGCTGCGCACGTGCGCTGGAGGCGTTGCCCTGCTGCGCGCGCTTGGCCACGCCCTGGGCGATCGCGGCCAGGCGGAAGAAACTGAACGCGATCACGAAGTTCCAATCAACGACGCGTGAGTCGGCGTCGACGCGGGTGCCGCTGAGTTCGCTGTAGCGGCGCAGCAATGCGGCTTCGTCAGGGATGCCCAGCGCGGCGCGGTCCCTGCCCGCCAACCCCGGCACAGGCGGTTGCCCCGGCAAGCGCAACGCCATGCAGAGGTAGCCCAAGTCGGCCAGCGGATGGCCGAGCGTCGACAGTTCCCAATCCATCAGCGCCAGCACGCGCGGCTCATCGCTGGCGAACATCAGGTTGTCGCAGCGGAAATCGCCGTGCACGAGCGCGACGCAGCCATCGTCGGCCGGGCAGCGTTCCGGCAGTTCCCGCAGCAAGGTCTCCATCGCCGCTATCGGCTGGGTCTCGCTGGCGCGGTACTGCGTGCTCCAACGCGTGAGTTGACGCGCGAAATAGTTGCCTGGCTTGCCGTAATCGGCCAGACCGACCGCATCGACGTCCACTGCGTGCAAGGCCGCGAGCGTCGCGATCATCGCCTCGTAGTGCGCACCGCGTTGGTCGCTGCCCAGTTCTGGTAGCGCTGGATCCCAGAACACCCGGCCGTCGACGTACTCCATCAGATAGAACATCGAACCGATCACCGACTCGTCGGTGCACAGGTGCAGCGCGCGTGCGACCGGCACCGCGGTGTCCTGCAGCGCGCGCAGCACGTGGAACTCCCGGTCGACTGCGTGCGCCGACGGCAGCAGCACGCCGGGCGGTTTGCGTCGCAGCACATAGCTGCCGCTGGCGGCGTCGATGCGGTAGGTGGGATTGGATTGGCCGCCGGCGAACTTGCTCGCGCTCAGCGGACCGCGGAAGCCGTCCACGTGCTGACTGAGGTAGGCCGCGAGCGCGGCTTCCGGCAGGGCGAACGGCGACTCGCTGCTCATGTGTTCACCCCTTCAACATCGAACGCGCGAGCGAGGCGATGTGCACTTCGTCGGGGCCATCAGCCAGGCGCAGCGAACGCGCCGCGGCATAGGCATGGGCGAGGAAATGATCCTGCGACAAGCCGCCGGCGCCGTGCAACTGGATCGCGCGATCAATCACCGCGCAGGCCATACGCGGCGCCACGATCTTGATCATGCCGATCAGGTCGCGCGCGCCCTGATTGCCGTGCGCATCGAGCGCGGCCGCGGCCTGCAGGGTCAGCAAGCGCGCCTGCTCGATCTCGCAGCGCGAGGCGACGATCATCTCCTGCGCCATGCCGTGCGCGCCGAGCGGCCGGCCGAACGCGACCCGGCTGCGCGCGCGCTCGATCATTGCTTCGAGCGCGCGCTGGGCGAGTCCGATCAGGCGCATGCAGTGGTGAATTCGCCCGGGGCCAAGCCGCGCCTGCGCGATCTCGAAACCGCTGCCTTCGGTGTGCAGCAGATTCGCGACTGGCACGCGCACATTGGCGAAATCCAGCTCCACGTGACCGTGTGGCGCATCGTCGTAGCCGAACACCTGCAGCGGCCGCGCCACGGTCAGGCCGGGTGTCTCCATCGGCACCAGCAGCATGGATTGCCGGCGATGCGGCGCGGCATCGGGATCGGTCACGCCCATCACGATCAGCAGCGCGCAGCGCGTATCGCCGGCGCCGGTGGTCCACCACTTGCGGCCGTCCAGAACGTACTCGTCGCCGTCGCGACGCATGCGCATCGCGATATTGGTCGCATCAGACGAGGCGACCTCGGGCTCGGTCATCGCAAACGCGGAGCGGATGCGGCCTTCGAGCAACGGTGTCAGCCAGCGGGTCTGCTGCTCGGGGGTCGCGAACTGCGCGAGCACTTCCATGTTGCCGGTATCGGGCGCACTGCAATTGAAGATTTCCGGCGCGATCAACGATCGCCCCATGGCCTCGGCCAGCGGTGCGTAGTCGAGGTTGCTGAGCCCGGCGCCGTGGTGAGCATCAGGCAGAAACAGATTCCACAGGCCCTCGGCACGCGCCTGCGTTTTTAGCGAATCCAGCAATGGCAGCACCGACCATCGCGTCGCCGGATCGTTCGCCCAGGCCGCAAACATGGCTTCAGCGGGGAGCACGTGCGCGTCCATGAACGCGGCGAGCTGGCCCGCCATGGCGCGGCTGCGATCGGATTGCGGAAACAACGACAGGCCCGTCATCGTCAGGCGTCCTGCGCGAGCGACACGCCCGGCAACGCCAGGATGTAGTCGGCACCCATCAACTGCGACGGTGTGCGAAAGCCGACTGCATTGGTCCCGCTGAGAACCTGCTCGACGATCCCGAGCGACGCGGTCACGGTCAGGGTGTAGCCGTTGGGCACGACCAGATGATGCTTTGCCTGCGCGCCACTGGCATCGCTGACCTCACCCCAGACGTGGGTAACGGTGTTCGCACGCTTGTCGTCCGACGGCCCGCGCACTGAGCGCGCGACGCCGCGTTTTAGAAACCATTGCGCCGGCGCCGTGTCCAGCAACGGACCGAGCAGGCGCAGGCGCCGCACGCGCGCGATCGTCGCCGGCGCCACCGCCATGTAGACCTCGATATTCGCAATCCCCGTACTGACATGGGCGGTGTAGACATCGCCCCAGGGGATCGTCATCGCCGTGCGCGGCAACCCATCACGCACGAAGCTGCGCGTCTTCCACGCGAGCGGCACCCGCCGCAGTTGCCCGTCGATGCGCACGCGCCCACCTTTGCCCAGCCCCTCGACGCTGGTCTTGGCGGTGCCGGGGCTCGGCCCGCCGCCGGCCTCGAACGCGAGCACCAGGTGGGTCGCGCTCGGCAAGTCGCGCTGGAGCATCGCCGCCAGGCAATCGGTCGGTACCACGTCGAAACCCGCGCCCGGCAGCACCACGATGCCGGCCTCACTGGCGCGCGCATCTTGGGCATGGCAGTGCGCGAACACGTCGATCTCGCCGGTGATGTCGAGGTAATGCGCGCCGGCAGCGATACAGCCTTCCAGCATCGGCGCACTGGTCGCCGAGAACGGACCAGCGCAATGCAACACCAGACCGATGCCATCGAGACCAGCTTTCACCGCTGCCGGGTCAGTGAGATCGAACTGGCGATGACCGAAGCCAAGCTCCTGCGCGAGCGCCGTGACCGCGTCGCTGCGGCCCGCGAGGATCGGGGTCAATCCGCGTTGCTGGGCTTCGCGCGCGATCAGCTCGCCGGTATAGCCGTTGGCGCCGTAGATCATCCACTGCATGGTGCGAGTCCTTGGGTTGTCGCCTTTACGCCGTTGGGAGTGTCACTCAGAACGCAGCTAAGCACCTGCATCATCGGGGTGCCGCAACCGAAGCTTCGTTGGGCTCGATGACAATGGGTTGTGGATGACAGGGCTAGGTCAACTGCTGCTCTTGAGCGGCCCGACGTGCGCCATCAACCGGCGGAAATACAGCGACGGAAACCAACGCCGCAGGCGCCAGTGCGCGGCCGCGCCCTGGGTCGGCAGGATCATGAATTCACCGCGTTGGAACGCGCCGAAAATGTTGTCGGCGACGCCGTCCAGGGTGTCGCGGCTGCGCGCCATCATCTTCGCGGCATGGCCCTTGGTGCGCTCGCTGCCGCGCCACTGCTGCAGCAGGTTGGTCTGGAAGAACGCCGGGCACGCCACCGAGACCCCCACCCCGCTGCCGTAGAGCTCCGCGCGCAGTTGTTCCGACAACGTCAGCACCGCGCCTTTGGCGACGCCGTAGCTCATGATCGATGGCGCCGCCGCGAGCGCGGCGAACGAGGCGATGTTGAGGATGCGTCCGGATTTGTTGGCCAGCATCGCCGGCAGGAATGCCTGGCAGCCGCGCACCACGCCGAACACGTTGACGTCGAACACTTCGCGCCATTCCTCGATAGTGCTCTCCAGCAACGTGCCGCCGCTGGCGATGCCGGCGTTGTTGATCAGCACGTCGGGCGCGCCCCACTGCGACAACACCGTGTCGCGCAGCGTGGCCATGGCCGCATCACTGCCGACATCGGCGACGAACGCGGCGTGGCCGCTGCCGGGCAGCGACGCGCGCGCGGCTTCGGCGCGCTCGCCGTCCAGGTCGACGCAGGCAACGGCATCGCCTTGGGCGGCGTAACGCTGCGCCAGGGCGAGCCCAAGCCCGCTGCCGGCGCCGGTGATCAGAACCCTGCTTGCCGCCGCCATGTCCTGTCTCTCCCCGAATGCGGCATCCTAGGTCGGACACCCTTCCAAGGTCTGCACCATGACACAGCCCGACTTGTTCGATCTAGCGGGGAAAACCGCGTTGGTCACCGGCGCCTCGCGCGGCATCGGCGCCGCGGTGGCAGGGCTGCTCGCGGCCGACGGTGCTCACGTGATCCGGGTGGCGCGGACGCTGACCGAGGCCTCCTCCGACCGAGTGCAGGACATCCCGTGCGA
>JAYSZI010000069.1:0-1630 GCA_043738095.1 Lysobacter sp. | reverse complement strand
GGACGCGAGCCGGCCCCCGGCGTGAGTCCACAGATTCCACTCGCGCTGAAATTTCCACCCGACCGGCAGTTCAGCGATTTCCAGGGCCACGCCGAAATCCGGCAAGCGGTGGAGGCGGTCGCGCGCGGCGAGAGCGGCGATTGGTTGTATATCGCGGGAGCCGCGGGCAGCGGCAAGAGCCATTTGCTGCTGGCTGCTTGTGCGGAAGCGCGTCGCCTGAAAAAGCCTGCTGGCTACCTGCCGCTGGCAAGCGTGGCGGGCCGCCTGGCACAGATGCTGGAAGGCCAGGACGCGGCGGGATTGCTGTGCCTGGATGGCGTTGAATCCATCGTCGGCCATCAGGAAGACGAGCTTGCATTGTTCCACTTCCACAACTCAGCGCGGCAGCGTGGCGGACGGATGATTTACGCAGCGACTGCGATGCCGGGCGCGCTGGGGATCGGCTTGCCCGACCTGGTATCGCGCCTGGAACAATGCACGCGACTGGCGCTGCAGGTGCCGGATGAAGCCACCCGCAGAGTCGTGTTACGCGAACGCGCCGCTCGCCGCGGGCTGGAACTCGACGACGCCGTACTCGATTTCCTGTTCAAGCGGGTTGGCCGGGACCTGGGCAGCCTGACGGCCCTGCTGGAAAGGCTGGACCGCGCCAGTCTCGCGACGCAGCGGCGCATCACCATTCCCTTCGTGCGCGGCGTGCTCGACGGAAACTGAGCAAGCGGGGAAATTCGACGCTAGCTGCGCAGCGCGGCGTCGAGTTGGGCAAGGCGCTCGGGCGTGCCCACATCCGTCCAGCGGCCGCGATGCCATTCGCCCTGGATATCGCCGTCCGCCATGGCCGCCTGCAGTAGCGGGGCGAGCTTGAAGCGTGGTGGATCGAACTCGGTGCCTGGCGCGGGGCCGATCACTTGCCGCCAATTGTCGAGCAGGCTCGGCCGATACACGCCGATACCGGAATAGGTCAGCCTCGGCTCGCCCTGCGCATGCAAGCTTGCGTCCTGGTCGAGATGGAAATCGCCGCGCGGATGCTGCGCGGGATTGTCCACCATCACCAGGTGCGCAAGTCTTGCCGGCTCGCGCGGCAGGCGCGAAAAATCGTAGTCGGCCCAGATGTCGCCATTGACCGCGATGAACGGCGCGTCGCCGAGCAGGGCCAGTGCCTTGAGCATGCCGCCGCCGGTTTCCAGGGGCTCGGGGCCCTCAAAGGAGTAGTGCAAGCGCAGTCCCCATCGCGAGCCATCGCCGAGCGTGGGTTCGAAGCATTCGGCCAGCCAGGAAATATTGAGAACGACGTCACTGACGCCAAGGGCGGCGAGCTTTTCCAGATGCCAGGCGACCAGTGGCTTGCCGCCGGCTTCCAGCAGGGGCTTGGGCGTGCGCTCGGTTAGCGGGCGCATGCGCTCGCCCTTGCCTGCGGCGAATATCAGGGCGCGCATCGAATCAGTTCTGTCATGCCGATGGCAGGGTGATGTCGCGGCTGCCCAGCGCGCGTTCGATCAACGCGACCAGCGGCGCGGTTTCCGGATACCGGTTACCGACCGTGCGCGTATACGACCAGACCAGTGGCAAGTCCTTCAGGTAACCGGCCTTGCCATCGCGATACCAGAGCCGGCAGAAGATGCCGAGCACCTTG
>JAYSZI010000068.1:0-16930 GCA_043738095.1 Lysobacter sp. | reverse complement strand
CACGCCCACTTCCTGCAGGCGGGTGCGGTGGTACAGATATTCCTCCCGGTTCCATTCGAGGGCAGGAATCCACCAGGCGGTCGCGGGGTTTGCGATGGCGAATTCGGTAAGCTCCTGCTGGATGCGCACCTGTCGCAATGCAGGTTGCTTCGGCACTTCATAGCGGAAGCCCACCCCGTCGTCGTACACGCGGAATATGACGTCGAAGCGACGGCGGTCGCGATCGGTCTCGACGAAGCTCGCGCGCAGTTCGTTGAAATGGTTGCGCACGAAGCGGCGTTCGCCCCACGGCTGCTCCCAGGTCTCGTCGAAGCTGCGCGTGGCCTGCGAGGCCAGGGCGAGATTGCGTTCGAGCTTCTCGGCGTTGCGCAGCTGGAAGCCGAGCCGCGAGGAGTCGATTACCGGCTCGCCGAAGCGGTCGATGCGGTAGCTGAGCCGGCCTTCGTGCAATTCGAGCGCAACGTTGAGCACGTTGCCCGGCGAGGCGACGCTCGCGACGGTGGCTGCGTGCGCGGTCGTGGCGAGCAGCCAGAGCAGTATCAACAGACCGAACTTGTGCATGTCGTGCTCCGCCACATTGTCAAACTACTTTTCTGTCATTCCCGCGAAAGCGGGAATCCAGGGACTTGAGACCTTGATCGAAACAAGTCACTGGATTCCTGATTTCGCAGGAATGACGAGCATGAAAGTCGTCACTCCACGACGTACACCAGTGCCGTGCGTGCCGGCACCAGAAACCGACCGGTCGCGGCCTCGTATCGCGCCACCTCCCTCGGCCGTAAGTCGGCTGCGCCAGTGGCACGGTGCACCGGATGCAGCACATAGGGCTTGCCGAGCTCGCGCGGTAGCAGCAGCGATTGCGGCTGTGGCGAAACATTGACCAGATACAGAATCTCTGCGAATGCCGCCCCCGCATAACCGCGACCGTCTAGGTGCCCGGCGATCACCACCGGGTTCTGCGCGGTACCGGTGTTGGGGAAATGCAATCGCTGCTTGATATCGGCGGCGCTGCGCAAGCGGAACAGCGTCGAACTGGCACGGATCCGCAACAGGTCGCGAAAGGCGTCGCGGGCGAAAGCGATCTCGCGCGGCGTCGGCTTGATCCGGGCGTCGGCCGCTCCTGCGCATCCTGCGCTCGCGGCACTTGCACATCCATGTGCATCGGCCAGCAACGGCTGGATCAGTGCGTAGTCGGCGCCGTTGTCGCTCTGCCGTGGCAACCCGGTGCCGAAATAATTGTCGCGATAGGTCCAGTCCAGGCGGTTGAACCAATCGCCGGAATCGAAACTGTTGCGGTCCATCGACTTGGAACGCAGCGTGTCGATACCGGCATGGAAGTACGCGACGCCCTGGCTGAACACGTTGATCGCCATGCCAAGAACCTGCACCCGCGCGCGGTCGTCGCGGCTGGTGTCACGCGGCAGTTTGTAGGCGTTGAGATCGAACAGGGTCTGGTTGTCGTGGTTCTCGACATAGTTGACCACTTCGGCCGGCTCGCTCGCGTAACCGGCCGGCTGGCCCTTGTAGTCGATGTCGCGCAGCGTCGTGGCGGCGCCGGTGTGATCGATCAGCGGATAGGCGCCGATCGTGCCGGCCAGACCGACGCGCACCAGGTCGGCAGCGTGCAGCAGGTCCGACGGCAGGCGTCGCGGATCCGCGTGCGCGTTGCGGTCGTAGCCCAGGCCGTTGATGTAGCCCTGCTCGGCGATCAGCGCCGCGCCGTGGTCGGCCGGCCCGCCGCCACGCACCGCATCACGGGCGCGATCGCTGAACGTGCCGACGCCAGAACCGCTGAGCGATAACTGCGAGGCCTGCACGAAACGCGCACCGTCGGCGACCTCGCCGAAGTTCCAGCCTTCACCGATCAGGTTCACATGGCGCCCGGTCGCGGCGTCGACGCGTGCCTGCAACGCGGCCATCGCCGCGCGCGGTTGGTGGCCCATCAGGTCGAAGCGGAACGAGTCGATGCGGTACTGGGTCGCCCACAGCACCGCCGAGTCGAGCATGAGTTTGGCCATCATCAGGTGCTCGGTCGCGGTGTTGTCGCAACAGGTCGAGCGCTCGACTACGCCATTGGCATCGAGGCGGTGGTAGTAGCCGGGCACGATGCGGTCGAGCACGGATTTCTCGTGCTGCCCCGAGGCCGTGGTGTGGTTGTAGACCACGTCCATGCCCACGCGCAGGCCGGCCACGTGCAGCGCCATCACCATGCGGCGGAATTCGACGATGCGCCTGGCTCCGTCGGCCGCATCGCTGGCGTAGCTGCCCTCGGGCGCATTGAAGTGCCACGGGTCGTAGCCCCAGTTGAAGCAGTCGCGCGCGGCCACCGCGGCGACGGCGGTTTGCTGCGCGCGACTGTCGGCGGCCGCGTCGGGTATCGCGGGCGTAACGCATCCGGCTTCCGGCACCGACGCCAGGTCGAACACCGGTAGCAGGTGTACATCGGTCAGGCCGGCAGTGGACAGCGCGCGCAGATGGCGCATGCCGTGGGTGTCGTGCTCGGTGAATGCGAGGTACTTGCCGCGATGCGCGACGCTGACCGAGGCGTCGTTGATCGAAAAATCGCGCACGTGCAGCTCGTAGATCACCATGTCGGTCTGGGCGACGACCTTCGGCGGCGGCCGCGTCGCGTCCCAGCCCGGCGGCTTCAGATTTTCGCTGTCGAGATCGGCGATATAGCTGCGTGTGGAGTCCGTGGTCAGGCTGAGCGAGTACGGATCGGTGACGCGGTTGCGGACCACGCCGACGCCGGGCACATACACATCGACGAGGTAGCGGTAGTACCGGCCAGTGCGATCACCGGTGGTTGTGACTGCCCAGATGCCGGTGCGGTCATCGCGGCGCAACGCATCGCGCGTCGCCGCGTTGCCGGTGCCGCTGGCGTAGGTACAGACCGCCACCGCGCGCGCCGTGGGTGCCCAGAGCTTGAAGCGCGTTTCCGCGGTGGCGACGCGGATACCCAGGTCGGCGACGGCTTCCGCGTCCGCGTACAGATCGTCGAGCGCACCCGCCGCCTGCAGCGTGGTCGCTGCCAGTGCCCGGCCGTCCGCGTCTTCGTGCACGACCACCGTCTGCCCTTGGTGCAGCGCCGGCAGCCGCGCGATATCGGCGGGCCCGACCGCTAGCACGACGCCGGGCTCGATGAACTTGAAGCGCGTAGCGAGCGGGGAGGGCACCACGCCATCGAACACCGTCAGCGCCAGCGCGCCATCGGCACCGGAAACAGGCTCGCCGATCGTGGCGACGATCCGGCCCCTGGCGGAATGATGGAGCCGGAATCGGCCCGTGGCTGCGACCCCAGGCCACTGCACCAGGCGCCGGTCCAGCCAATGCGCATGCGCCGGAATGGGGCTGCGTGTGGCGGCGGGCAGCAATACGGTCTGGAACTCGGCACGGTCGCAGTCCGCCAGCCGATCCGACACTGCGGACGGGCTGGCCAATGCGCATGCGCTGGCCGTCAGCCACAACGTCAGAAAGGCTGCCCGCCGCGCCCAAGCGGAACCTCGGCGCGAGCGTGCTGCTGATGTCGGCCCGAGGCTTAGCACCGGCTGCGTGTCAGCTCAGCGTGGCGTAGAGCACGCCGTGCGGCGGCAAGTGCAGGTGCCCATCTTCGATCCGGCCGGCGAGCAGGCCGTGGTCGTCGCGCGCCTGCGCCGCGAGACCTGCGGGCAGCGCCCACGCGGTGTCCTGCGCCGCTAGGTTGAAGGCGACCAACAACGTCTGATCAGCGCAGTGGCGGGTGAAAGCCAGTACGGGCTCTGGTGCATCGAGAAAGCGGATGTCGCCATGCAGTAGCGCCGGCAGTGACTTGCGCCAGCGCAGGAACCGGCGCACGGCGTTGAGCACCGACGCCGGATCGGACTCCTGCACGGCCACGCTGCGCGCGCGGTGGTCGGCTGAGACCGGCAACCACGGTTCGCCGGAAGTGAATCCGGTCTGCGCATCGCCGTTCCACGGCATTGGCGTGCGGCAGCCGTCGCGGCCCTTGAAGTTCGGCCAAAACGTCTTGCCGTAAGGGTCCTGCAGCGCCTCAAACGGGACGTCGGCTTCGCCCAGGCCGAGTTCCTCGCCTTGGTACAGGCACACCGAACCACGCAGCGAACACACCAGCGCGACCAACTGCGCGGACAGAACGTCCGACGCGTTTGCGCCACCCCAGCGCGATGCGGCCCGTTGCACATCGTGATTGGAGATCGCCCAGCACGGCCAGCCCTCGGCCAAGTGCGCTTCGACGCTCTCCACCGTGGCGCGCAGGTAGGCCGCGCTGAAATCGTCGGTCAGCAGCTCGAAGCTGTAGCCCATGTGCAGGCGTTGGTCGTTGACGTACTCGCCCATCGTCGCCAGCGAATCCTCCGATGAGATTTCGCCGAGCGTGGTCGCGTCGGGAAAGCGGTCGAGCAATGCGCGCAACTCCTCGAGGAAGGCCAAGTTCTCCGGCTGCGTGTTGTTGTGCAGGTGGTATTGGAACGCGTACGGGTTGTCCGCACTGAAGCCGCGACCGATGCGCAGGTGCACGGGCTTGGGTGGGTTGTCGCGCAGTTGCGCGTCATGGAAACAGAAGTTGATCGCATCCAGGCGCAAACCGTCGACGCCCTTGTCGAGCCAGAAGCGCACGTTGTCGAGCGTGGCCGCGCGCACCTCGGGCTGGTGGAAGTTGAGGTCGGGCTGAGAGGCCAGGAAGTTGTGCAGGAAGTACTGGCCGCGGCGCGGCTCCCACTGCCAGGCGACGCCGCCGAAGATCGACAGCCAGTTGTTCGGCGGACTGCCGTCGGGCTTGGCGTCGGCCCACACGTACCAGTCGGCCTTGGGGTTGTCGCGGCTCTGGCGGCTCTCGTTGAACCATGCGTGTTCGATCGAGGTGTGGCTGAGCACCTGGTCGATCATCACCCTGATGCCGAGAGCGTGCGCCTTGGCCAGCAGCCGTTCGAAATCAGCGAGCGTGCCGAACAACGGATCGACCGCGCGGTAGTCGGCGATGTCGTAGCCAAAGTCGGCCATCGGCGACTTGAAGAATGGCGAGATCCAGATCGCGTCGACGCCCAGGCTGGCGATGTAGTCGAGCTTGGCCACGATGCCCGGCAGATCGCCGACGCCATCGCCGTCGGTATCCAGGAAGCTGCGCGGGTAGATCTGGTAGATCACCGCGCCGCGGTACCAGCGAGTCGTCGTCATCCGTGTTCCCAAGGCCTGGCGTCGCACGCCGGAGCTGCGCGCATTTGTCGGTTGCCACTATTCCACGCCGCGCCGCGCCGCATGCTGGCACTGTGGCCATCGGTGCGATGAATACGTTTGCAGCACAAATTGTGCGGGGATGGCGCTGGCTACCATGCGGTTCCCGGCGGCAAAGCCGGGCATCGTAACCACGTGCCCGGCCGGCACGCTATCGAAGATTTCGGCGACACTCGGCGCGTCGACATTCGCGCCAAGCCACCAAGGACGCACGCAATGACCGTAAAACCACAGGTGTCGTTCTGGCAGATCTGGAACATGTGTTTCGGCTTCCTCGGCATCCAGTTCGGCTTCGCGCTGCAGAATGCCAACGTCAGCCGCATCTTCCAGACGCTCGGCGCCAGCATGGACGAGATCCCGATCCTGTGGATCGCCGCGCCGCTGACCGGCCTGATCGTGCAACCGATCGTTGGCTATATGTCGGATCGCACGTGGACCGGGCTGGGTCGGCGCCGGCCGTATTTTCTGGTCGGCGCGGTGCTGGCCACGCTCGCCCTGTTCGCGATGCCAAACTCGCCGACGCTGTGGATCGCGGCCGGGCTGCTGTGGGTGCTCGACGCGTCGATCAACATCTCAATGGAACCGTTCCGTGCGTTCGTCGGCGACCAGCTCGCGGTAAAACAGCGCGCGACCGGCTACGCGATGCAGAGCTTCTTCATTGGCGTCGGTTCGGTGATCGCCAGCCTGCTGCCGTTCGTGCTGGCGAAGCTCGGCGTGGGCAACACGGCCGGGCCGGGCGAAGTGCCCGACACGGTGCGCTACGCGTTCTACTTCGGCGGGGCGGTCCTGCTGCTCGCGGTCGGCTGGACGGTGCTGCGCACACGCGAGTATTCGCCGGCGCAGTTGCAGGCCTGGGACGAGGCGCCGCCGATTGTGCACAAACCGCTCGCCCCGGGCCGCGCGCGCCGCAACGGCAGCCTGTGGCTGCTCGCCGGACTGGCCGGTGCGTTCGCGGTCGCGACGTTCGCACTCGACAAACAGCTTTATGTCCTGGCCGGACTGATCGCCGCCTACGGCCTGGCCCTGCTCGCGTTGGGGCTGTTTCGCGGCGACAACGCGTTCGCCAGCATCATGGGTGATCTGCACGACATGCCGCCGGCGATGCGCAAGCTCGCGGTGGTGCAGTTCTTCTCCTGGTTCGCGCTGTTCGCGATGTGGATCTACACCACCGCGGCGGTGACCGAAGTGCATTACGGCAGCACCGATACCACGTCGGCGCTCTACAACGAGGGCGCGAACTGGGTCGGCGTGCTGTTCGCGGCGTACAACGGTTTCGCGGCGCTGGCGGCGGTGATCATTCCATTCATGGTGCGGCGCTGGGGCCTGCGCATCAGCCATCTGATCAATGCCACGCTCGGCGGCCTCGGGTTGCTGTCGTTCGTGGTGATTCGCGACCCCCAATGGCTGTTGTTGTCGATGGTCGGCGTCGGTTTCGCCTGGGCCTCGATCCTGTCGCTGCCGTATGCACTGCTGTCCGACAGCGTGCCCGCGGCAAAGATGGGCGTGTTCATGGGCATCTTCAATTTCTTCATCGTGATCCCGCAACTGGTCGCGGCCAGCCTGCTGGGATTTTTGCTCAAGACGTTTCTCGGCGGCGAGCCGATCCAGGCGCTCGTGATCGGCGGCATCAGCCTGATCGTCGCGGGGTTGTGCGTGCTGCGCGTGCCCGAGCCGGTCGGCGTCCCCGTCGCCGCTTCGGCAACGTTGTAGGAGCCTGCGCATGCGAAGCCGCCTGATTTTCGCTGTGCTGTTGGCTACCACCACCGCAGGCTGCGCCGCGCTCGCGCCGCGCCCGCAGGCCGCAGTGACCGAGTACGTCGGCACCAACAAGCCGTTCGCGGCCCACGCGGTGTACTTCGTGATGACCGACCGTTTCGTCAATGGCGACGTGTCCAACGACCACCGCGACCAGGGCGGCGCGCAGCGCACGTTCGACCGCCCGGTGCCGGGCGCGCCCGCGGGGCAAAGCGACAACATCGGCTACCTCGGCGGCGACTTCAAAGGCATCCTCGACAACGCCGGCTACATCGCCGACATGGGTTTTGGCGCGTTGTGGCTGACCCCGATCGTCGACAACCCGGATGAGGCGTTCACCGGTGGCGATCCGGTGCGGTGGGGCGGGATGCACACTGACCGCGGCAAGACCGGCTACCACGGCTATTGGGGGGTGAACTTCTTCGAACTCGACGAGCACCTGCCCAGCGCTGGCCTGGATTTTGCCGGCCTGACCGCCGGACTGAAGCGCCATGGGCTGCTGACCGTGCTCGACATCGTCGCCAACCATGGTTCGCCCGCGTACACGATGCCGGTCGACCAACCCAAGTTCGGCAAGCTCTACGACGCCAGCAGCACCCTGGTCGCCGACCACCAGAACCTGCACCCCGCCAAGCTCGACCCGGCTAACAATCCGTTGCACCGCTGGTACAACACCCGGGCCGGCCTCGCGCAGCTGTCGGATATCAACGAGAACAACCCCGAGGTACTCGAGTACTTCGTCGCGGCGCATGCGAAGTGGATTGACCAGGGCGCGGATGCATTCCGCATCGACACCATCCCCTGGATGCCGCACGCGTTCTGGAAGGCGTTCGCCGAGCGCATCCGCGACAAGCGTCCCGGGTTTTTCATGTTCGCCGAGGCGTTCGACCACGACGCGGCCACGATCGCCTCGCACACGCTGCCGCGTAACGGCGGAGTCAGCGTGCTGGATTTTCCCCTCAAAGAGCGACTGATCGAGGTCTTCGGGCGCAAGGGCGGCGGTTTCGAAAAATTGACTGAAAGGCTGTACCTGGCCGACGGCCCGTACGCGAACCCCTACGAGCTGATGACGTTCTACGACAACCACGACATGCCACGCATGGATGCGGGCGATGAAGGCTTCATCGACGCCCACAACTGGCTGTTCACCGCGCGCGGCATCCCGGTGATCTATTACGGCTCGGAAACCGGTTTCATGCGTGGCACTGCCGAGCACGCGGGCAACCGCAATTTCTTCGGTCAGCAACGCGTCGACGCCGCGGTCGGCCATCCGATCCGCGAAGGCCTCAAGCGCATCGCCCGCGTGCGCGCCACGTCGCCGGCGTTGCAACGCGGCTTGCAGGTGAACGTGCTGCTGCAGGGCGACCGCGCCGCGTTCTATCGCGTGTACCAGCGCGGCGGTGAGAGTCAGGTCGCGTTGGTGCTGCTCAACAAGGGCGTCGCACCGGCGCAGTTCGCGATCCATGAACAGCTGCAGGCCGGCACGTGGCGTGCTGCGATCGGCGGCGGGGTGAGCGAAGTCGCGCAGGGCGGCACACTCACCGCAACCGTGCCCGCGCACGGGGTTGAGGTCTACCTGCTCGATGCCGCGGTCACGCACGCCGGCCTCAAGGCCGCGCTGGACCGGGCCATGGCGACCGCGCGTCGGCGCGAGTAATCAGGCGTCGCGCGCGCCGCTGGAGCGACGCACCACCAGCGTGGCCGGCAGGGTGATGCTCTCGGCCGGGTCGTCGCGCACCAGTTTCATCAGCGTGTCCACCAGCAACTCGCCGGCGCGGGTGGTGTCCTGCACCACCGTGGTCAGCGGCGGCTGCACGAAGCGCGCCATCGGGATGTCATCGAAGCCGACCACCGCTACATCCTCGGGCACCTGCAAGCCATGCTCGGCCAGCGCGCGCATCGCCCCGATTGCGATCAGGTCACTCGCCGCGAACACCGCATCGAAGGCGGCCTCGCGGCCGAGCAGTTCGCGCGCGGCTGCATAGCCGGCTTCCTCGGAACTCTCGGCATCAACTTGCAAGGTGCGGTCCATGCCGCTGTCGAGGGCTTGCAGCGCTGCGTCGCAGCCGCGGTAACGGTCGAAGAATTCGGGGTAGTGGCTGGACGCGTCGCCGAGAAACGCGATGCGGCGCCGACCGAGCCCGATCAGATGCTCGCCGACGAGCTGTCCGCCTTGGATGTTGTCGCAGCCGATCGACACGCCGGGCTGGTCGGGCAGCACCGCGCCCCAGCGCACGAAGTGGGTGCCCTGTTCGACCAGCGTGTCGAGCTTGCTGCGGTAGCTCATGTAGTCGCCGTAGCCGAGCAGGATCAGGCCGTCGGCCCGCATGCTGTCCTCGTAGTCGGCGTGCCAGTCATCGGACAGTTGCTGGAACGACACCAGCAGGTCGTGCTCGCGGCGTGCGCACGCGCGCGTGATCGAGCCAAGCATCGACAGGAAGAACGGGTTGATATGCGAGTCGTCGGGCGTCGGGTCTTCGAACAGCAGCAGCGCGAGCGTTCCGGTCCGTTGCGTGCGCAAGCTGGAGGCGTGGCGATCGACCTTGTAGTTGAACTCGCGCGCCACCGCTTCGACGCGCTTGCGGGTCTCGGCATTGACCAGCGGACTGCCGCACAGAACCCGCGACACGGTGGCCTGGGAAACGCCGGCGCGGTGCGCGATGTCGATGGAGGTGGCTTTGGTCTTTCTGCGCATGGTGCGGATGCCAGGAGTGCGGGTAATGCCGGGAGTCTAGTTCGCCCCGGGCCGGGCCGCATGTTTGACCGAGCGAAGTGCCGCAAGGGGCGCTACGACGACGTGTGCGACGTGAGATTCTTTCCAGCTGAATGGGTCAAGCGAGCTGCGCGATGCCGATGCCGATGCCGATGGCGGGCACAACATGCCAGCAAGCTACCTGCGCAGGGCACAGCGGTCGCGTCGCCACCCACCCGCGGGCGGGACGCCATGAATACGATTGCAACGGCCCGATCCTGCGCATTGTGCACTTGCACCTGCGCGCACAGTGCGCAGGCGCGCTAAACCATGACGCGCGTTGATCGGAGCTGCGGCAATGCGAAACCTCACGCGTGCGTTTTTTACCGATATCGTCGGTGGTCTGTTGTTTGCGCTGGTGCTGCTCGCAGCGCCGGTGGCACCCGCGCGGGCGGCGATCAACGCTCAGCTGCTCGGCGCGAAGTACGACGCCACCCAAAGCAACATAACGTTCCGGGTGTACTCCTCGCGCGCGACGCGGATCGAGGTCGCGATCTACAAAACCCCCGCCGGCGCGCAGGAGGCGGTGCGCTACGTATTGACCAAGAACACCACGACCAACGTCTGGTCCAAGACCGCGTCCGTCGCCACGCTCCAGACCAGTTACGGCGTCACCGGCACGGTCTACTACGGCTACCGGGCCTGGGGCCCGAACTGGCCGTACAGCACCGGCTGGACCAAGGGCAGCGGCACCGGGTTCGTCACCGACATCGATGCCGGCGGCAATCGCTTCAATCCGAACAAGCTGCTGCTCGACCCGTACGCGCTCGAGATCAGCCAGGACCCGAATACCCCCAGCTGCGCCGACGGCACGATCTACGCCAGCGGCGCCACCCATCGCAACAAGGACAGCGGCCCGTGCGCGTCCAAGGGCATCGTGCTGGCGCCGATCACCACTTCCAATGGCACCAAGCCCACGCGCGCGTTGAAGGACGAGGTGATCTACGAAGTGCACGTGCGCGGGCTCACCCGCAGCGACACCAGCGTGCCGCTCGCACTGCGCGGCACCTACGCTGGCGCGGCGCTCAAGGCCAGCTATCTCGCTGCGCTTGGCGTGACCGCGGTCGAGTTCCTGCCGGTGCAGGAAACCCAGAACGACACCAATGACGTCAATCCCAACTCCACAGCAGGTGACAACTACTGGGGCTACATGACGCTGAACTACTTCGCGCCCGATCGTCGTTACGCATCGGACAAGTCCGCTGGCGGCCCGACGCGTGAGTGGAAGGCGATGGTCAAGGCGTTCCATGATGCCGGCATCAAGGTCTACATCGACGTGGTCTACAACCACACCGGCGAAGGCGGTGCCTGGGGCGGTTCCGATGGCCTCACCGTGTACAACCTGTTGTCGTGGCGCGGGCTCGACAACCCGACGTACTACTCACTCAGCAACGACCTCAAGTACTCGTGGGACAACACCGGCGTCGGCGGCAACTACAACACGCGCAATGCCGTCGCGCAGAACCTGATCATCGATTCGCTTGCCTACTGGCGCGACACGCTGGGCGTCGACGGCTTCCGCTTCGACCTGGCTTCGGTGCTCGGCAACACCTGCCAGCATGGCTGCTTCAACTTCGACAAGATGGACGGTGGCAACGCGCTCAACCGCATCGTCACCGAGCTGCCGCCAGGACCCGCAGGCGGAGGTTCCGGCTTGGACCTTATCGCCGAACCGTGGGCGATCGGTGGCAACTCCTACCAGGTCGGCGGCTTCCCCACGGGCTGGGCCGAGTGGAACGGCATCTACCGCGACACGCTGCGCAAGAAGCAGAACCAGATGGGCGTGCAGGCCGTCACTCCGGCGGAACTGGCCAATCGCTTCGGCGGCTCGTCGGACTTGTACGGCGACGACGGCCGCAAGCCCTGGCACTCGGTCAATTTCATCGTCGCGCACGATGGCTTCAGCCTCAACGACCTGTACGCGTACAACAGCAAGCAGAACAATCAGCCGTGGCCGTACGGCCCGTCCGACGGCGGCGACGACAATAACCACAGCTGGGACCAGGCCGGCATCGTCGCGGACCAGCGCAAAGCCGCGCGTACCGGCATGGCTCTGATGATGCTCAGCGCCGGCGTGCCGATGCTCACCGGCGGTGACGAAGTGCTGCGCACGCAGTTCGGCAACAACAACGTCTACAACCTCGATTCCGCCGCGAACTGGCTGTTCTGGACCCGCGACAGCATCGAGGCCAACCATGAAACCTACAGCCGCCGCCTAATCGCGTTCCGCAAGGCGCACCCGGCACTGCGCCCGGCCAATTTCTACTCCGGCGCCGACGGCAATGGCAACGTGATGGAGCAACTGCGCTGGTTCAAGCCTGACGGCGTGCAGGCCGACACTGCGTATTTCAACAACGCCAACAACCACGCCATTGCCTGGCGCATCGACGGCAGTGAGTTCGGGGACTCGGCCAGTGCGATCTACGTGGCCTACAACGGCTGGTCGGGCAACGTGAATTTCACCTTGCCATGGCCCGGTCCTGGCAAGCAGTGGTATCGCGTCACCGACACCGCTACGTGGAACGAAGGCGCCAACACCGTCGTCGTTCCCGGCTCAGAAGCGTTGATCGGCGGCGAGTACACGGTGTACAGCGTGCAAGGCCGGTCGGTGCTGCTGTTAATCGCCAAGTGAGGCTAGGGCGGGGCGGGTGATGGGGAACCGTAGGCAATCTGCGGAACCGGCCCATTGATCGCGTCATCCGCGGGGAGTGCCAGGACCCATCGGGGAAGGTTTGAACAAGTCAACAGCCGTGCCCGCGTACGCGGGCCGATGATTCCATTCATGGTTCGACAAGCTCACCACGGACGGAATCAACTTGCTCAGACCTTCCTTAGCTCAGTCGCCCGATCACTGCCCATGCTGCGCAAACGCAGAGATGGAGCCGTCGCGTTTGACCAGGCCCACTGTGTAGGGCTGCACGCGACCGTCGGGCAGCTCCATGCCGGGCGATCCGGCGGGCATGCCCGGCACTACCAGGCCCTTTGCGTCAGGCTTTTGCGCGAGCAGGCGCTTGACGTCCTCTGCGGGCACGTGGCCCTCGACGAAATAGCCTGCCACCTCGGCGGTATGGCAAGAACCCTGGCCCAGTGGTACACCGACGCGCTCCTTGATCGGATTGAGGTCGTCGCTGTTGCGCACCTCGACCCGGAAGCCGGCACTACGCATGTGCTCGACCCACAACGTGCAGCAGCCGCAGCTGGCACTCTTGTGAACGAGCACGTTGGGAAGCGCGGCATCCACGGTGGCTGCTGTTGCCCCGTTGGTTGCGGCGGCGGGAGCGCGCAACGCCGGCGGCGACCTTGCCGCAGGCTCGGTACGCGGGCTGGGCGCACGAGCGCATGCGCTCATGGCGGTGACGGATAGCAGCGCGGTCAGTGCGATGGCGATTGATTTCATGGTGAACTCCTAATTCAGCGCTTAGGGCCGGACGACCAGTGGATGTGCACGATTTGCCAACCGGCCGGCATGCGCTTGAGCACCATGGTTTCCGTGCTCATCAACGTCACAGGCAGACCGTTATGGCTAGCACGCAACTCGCTCTCGGTGCCGACCCAGGCCATGTTGCCTTCCATTCGCGCGATACGCGCTTTGACATCGATCTTCGCGTCCTTCAGGAATGCGGCGTCATGCTTGGCGTGGCCGCCCAGATACTCCTCACGCGACCGTTCCACGCCACCGCTTTCGAGAATCAAAACGTCTTCGGCCAGGTGGGTGCCAGCCGCTGCCAGATCACCGGCTTTGAGCGCCGTGGAAAACGCCTTGACGACCGCAATGACGGGCGCGGCCGCCGCGTCGATGGATTGCACGGCGGCAACCGTCGGGTGTTGTTCGGGTTCGTGGGCGACAACGGGTAGTGCCAGGGTGGCGGCGAGGCAGGCGGCGATCAGGGTCGGTTTCATTGGCGGTTCTCCAACAAGGTGGCGGGGTTAGTGCTTGTGGCCGTCATCGACGTGTTCGGCCGGCTTCGGTTCGGGCATGACCATGCCCGTATGGGGATCGGCCGCCGCCGTCGGTGCTGACTTCGCCGGCGCGTTAGGTTTCGGCGATGCCCCGGGTGCAGGCGTCGTGCGGGGTGCATGCCGTTCGCGCGTGCCGTCGGCGTGGGTGTGCATGCCGTCTTCGTCGGTCGCCTTCGGGGACAAGTCGGCGGCCTTTTCGCTCGCCTCCTGCGCACCGTGGTGATCGGCTGGGGTAGCTTCCGCATGCCCGTGCGGTTTGGTCTCGCCGCCACCGTGCTCGTGGCCGCCGCTGCTGGCGACGTTGGCTTGGTACTGCTCAGGACTGAGCTTGGGCAGTTCCTGCAGGAACGCTGCCATGTTCCAGATGTACTCGTCCTGCATGCTCTTGCCCCAAGCCGGCATGCCCGATGCCTTGATCCCGTGTTTAATCACCCAGAACGCCTCTGCGGCATCGACCGTGGTTTTAGTGAGGTCGGGTGGAGCGGGGTATAGGCCTTTGCTCAATTCCGTGCCCGGCATACCGGGGGCAAGATGGCAGCCCATGCACATGGCGTTGTAGTTGCCCGCGCCCTGAACGATGCGCGCAGGATCGGTGAGATCGGGCACCTGCAGCTTGCTGGCGCGCGCCTCGATGGAGCGTTCGCGCATCATCTGCATCAACGCATAAACCGGCCGCGTGTGCGGATCGTCAGCGCCCACGTTGTAGAGGCCCGACCAGATAAAGCCGCCGACGGCCGCGACGGCGACGCCGGACAGCACGCTGAGGGTGAGCAGTGATTTGCGTGTAACGAATGGCATGAATGATGTCTCTCGTCAGAAGTCTCTTGTTAGAACCAAATACGCAAGCCCGCCACAATGCGGGTGTCATCGATGTGTTCGCCGGCGTCGCGGCGTAAATCCGCGGTGCCGCCGTAGGCCCGCTCGTGGATCACGCCGATGTAGGGCGCGAACTTGCGCGTGAACTCGTAGCGCAATCGGAAGCCAATCTCAGCGGTGCTCAACCCGGAACGGATGCCGCGGCGTTCGTCGTCCTTGCCATGCAGCTCGACTTCAACGACGGATTGCAGGATCAGACGGTTCGTCAGCAACGTGTCGTATTCAGCTTCCACCCGTGCTGCCGTCTGGCCGGATTGACCGACGTAGGCGGTGGCTTCGACTTCGTACTTGTAAGGCGCCAAGCCCATCACACCGAACGCGGCGAAGGTCTGTGACGGACCCTGACCGAAGTCGTGGCGCACACCTGCTACGACATCCCACCACGGGGCGATGCTCCGGCCGTAGAGCACCTCGAGGTCGGCCGCTTCGGTGATGCCGCCGACGTGTTCGCCCTCGCTGCGCAGCCACACGCGATCAAGGTCGGTGCCGATCCAGCTTTGCGCTTCCCACGCCACGCCAGTGCCTTCGTCCGCACTCCAGCCTTCCAGTCGATCCAGCAGCCAGTACGAATGGATCGCGCTGTCGTGAGCGCCGTGCCCGCCAACGTCAGGAAACGCGGCAACGCGATCGGCTTGGGTCAGCACGGGGATTGGCGTGCGCGGCTCGGTGGGTGCCACGGGCCTGTGGTGGCCCATGGCGGCGTGGTCTACGGGTTCTGCGTGGGCGCCCGATTCGGGCGGCATCTCATGTCCCATGGCGGCGTGATCCATCGGTTCGACGGGGTCTGCCTGGGGAGTCGGCAGCGCATGTCCCATCGCGGCGTGATCCACCTCCGCAGGTTTCTGCGGCATGGGCATGCCGTGCCCCATGGCGGCGTGGTCGATCGCTTCGGCTGGCGGGCTCGTTGGGATCACCGGCGTCGGGTGACCCATCGCCGCGTGATCCACGGTTACGGGGGCGGGCACAGGTGGCGGCATGACATGGCCCGCGTGTGGATCGGCGTCGGGTTTCTTTTGCACCGTTGGCTTCGTGGTAGCAGCCTTCTTTGCCGCCGGCTTGGCTGCCACCGGCGCCTTGGCTGCGGGCTTCTTTACCGCAGCCTTCTTCGCAACCGGTTTCTTCGCGACGGGCGCCGGCTTTGACACGGGCATGTGCATCTTCGAATGGTCCATCTCCTGGGCAAGCGCAGGCGAGGCCGCCACCACGAAGGCGATGGCCAGCCCCAATGCACGCACGCGCCGCAGGGGCTTTGGCACGGTCATGGCGCTCATTCCTGGACCTGCACTTCGCGCATCATTCCCGACTCCATGTGATAGAGCAGATGGCAGTGATAAGCCCAACGGCCGAGGGCATCGGCGCGCACGCGGTAGCTGCGCTTCGTGCCTGGGGGCATGTCGACGGTGTGCTTACGCACCTGGAAGTTGCCTTGCTCGTCTTCGAGATCGCTCCACATGCCATGCAGGTGGATCGGGTGGGTCATCATCGTGTCGTTGACCAACACGATGCGCAGGCGCTCGCCGTAGTTGAACCGCAGCGGCTGCGCGTTGGAAAACTTCATGCCGTCGAACGACCAGGCGAACTTCTCCATGTGCCCCGTCAGATGCAATTCGACCGTGCGCCCTGGGTCGCGGCCGTCGGGATCGACGAACGTACTTTTTAGATCCGCATAGCGCAGCACGCGGCGGCCGTTGTTGCGCAGGCCGATGCCGGGGTCCGTGAGCTTGGGCGTCGGTGCCATCGTCTGCATGTCCACGAGCGGATTGCCGGATTCGCTGGCCGGATGCATCTGCATACCACCAGCACCGTGATCCATGCCGGCCATCGCACCGCCGGCCATGGCGGCCATGTTATGACCGCTGTGATCCATGCCGGCCATCGTGCCAGCGGACTTTGCCGCAGGTTGCGCGGGGGTTGCAGACATCGCCGCCATGTCGTGACCACTCCCCATGCCGCCATGGCCCATGTCGTCCATGGTCAGGATCGGGCGTGGATCGATCGCCGGGATGGGTGCACGCAAGCCTTCGCGTACGGCGAGCGTGCCGCTTACGTATCCCGTACGACCCATGTCTTGGGCAAAGATGGTGAACGCATCCTGGCCGGCGGGTTCGACGATGACGTCGTAGGTCTCGGCCACGGCAATGCGGAACTCATCGACCGATACCGGATGCACGTACTGGCCATCGGCGGCGACGACGGTCATCTTGAGTCCCGGGATGCGCACATCGAAGTACGTCATCGCGGAGCCGTTGATGAAACGCAGGCGAACCTTTTCCCCGGACCGGAACAGGCCTGTCCAGTTGCCGAGGGATGTCGTGCCGTTCATGAGGTAGGTGTAAGTGTTCGCATTGACGTCCGACA